>SHVW01000043.1 GCA_009694085.1 Alphaproteobacteria bacterium | reverse complement strand
GTCGCCGAGATCGCCGCATGGGAGCGTCAGCGCAACGCTGACGGCGCCCGCATCAAATGGATGTTCACCACCGAGCGCGCCCGCGATAAAATGGCCCGCGCTTACCCAGACCAAACCAAAGAGTCATAATCACTGTGCAGAGGTACTAGGTCCGGTAGGTGCGATGGCGTTGGTCGAGAATGGTTGCCATTCTCAGCGAGCCTACGTCTACAGCGGCGAGCCGCTGGAGAATCTGGTTCTACCCAGCCGCATGGGTGCGGTGGCACAATAGGCCAACGACCTCAATCGCATTCCATGGTGCATGATGGGAAAACGACGCATCGGCTTGATCGGCGCCGGCATGATCAGCCGGTATCACTTGACGGCATGGTCGCGCTCGCCCGATGACGCCGTGGTCGCCATCTGCGATCCCGATCTTGCCAAAGCCCGGGCCCGCGCATCGGAGTTTTCCGTTCCCAGCGTTTATGCCGATGCGGCCGCGATGCTCGAACGCGAGCAGTTGGACGGCATCGACGTCGCCTCTTCGCGCGAATTCCATGCCAAGCATGTCCGCATGGGTGCCGATCGCAACCTGACGGTGCTCTGCCAGAAGCCGCTGAAGCCGACCTATGACGAATCCGTTCGGCTGGTTCAGGAAATAGCCGGGAAATGCCGTCTCATGGTGCATGAGAATTGGCGGTTTCGGCCCTTCTATCGGTTGGCAGATGACTGGTTGCGCCAGGGACGGATTGGCCAACTCAGCGGCGCCACCATGCAGGTGCGCGGTTCGGGATTCCGGCCCGACGTTGATGGCCGCTACCCCGCCCTGGAGCGCCAGCCCTTCATGCGCGAGCTGCCCCAGATGCTCATCTCGGAGTCCCAAATTCACCAGCTCGACGTGTTGCGCTGGCTTCTCGGTCCGCTGGATGTGCGGAGAGCTTGGCTTGGCCGCTCCTGCCCTGCCATTCGGGGCGAGGACCGCGCCGTTGTCGCGATGGAAACCGCAGACCGTATGCCTGTCATTCTGGATGCCGACGGCGCCGCATTCGGATACCCGCCCCGGTCGGCCGACGATCTTGAAATCCTGGGCACCAAAGGCGCCATCCGCTTTCGCAACATGAAATTGAGCGTGGTCGACGCGGCGGGATGCGAGGAGCATTCCTACGAATCGGAGCCCGCATACCAAAACAGTTTCGATGCCTGCATCCGGCATTTCTCCGAGGCGTTATCCCAGGGTACACCGTTCGAGACCGACCCGGTCGACAACCTTAAGACCCTGCATCTGGTCGATAGCATTTATCGCCTGGCCGGGCCGATCCGCGTGTTGCCGCCGTGACCGGCATTTGCGACCGGGCGAGCACTCGGTCGAAGCGAGCTAAGGCTTGCGTTGCCGCGCCTTTTGCCGTTCCGCGCAGGCCTGCTGCAACGCCGCCTGATCTTGGGCGCCCAGGGGTTGATTGTTGAAAAACACCCGGTTGCCGCGCACGCTCACCGTACCGATCTGCGCCTCCGGCTTGAACAAGGAGCCGTCGGTCGGCAGCCCAAGCCGTTTGCTCAGATCGATCGTGATCGGAATCTGGATTTCCTCGGGCAGCTTGATCTGGCTGTTGCTAGATAGGTCAGCTGGCGCCACGGGTCGGCCATAGACATCGACGCCGGGCTTGTAGTTCACATCCGCCGCGGCCTGATGCTCGACGATGCGGCGACAATCCGCGTCTTTAACCGCGATCGCCGGTCTGTCCTGCGCCAAAATTGCCGGCCCAAGCGCCAATAGGATCGACAGGACGAGGATTTTTTGTATCGGCGCATAATACCCCGAATCGGGCGATTTAGCGATAGCCAAGTCCCCCGAATCAGGCATTTACTGGCACGGTTTCGGCATCGATAAAGGGGAGAAAGCGTCATGCTGGCCGACTATTTCAAATTCGCGGAAAACCGCACCGATCTGCGTACCGAGGTGGTGGCCGGCGTTACCACCTTCCTGACCATGGCCTATATTATCTTCGTCAACCCGCTGATCCTGAAGGATGCGGGCATGGACCATGGCGCCGTCTTCGTCGCGACCTGTCTGGCCGCCGCCTTCGGCAGCCTGCTCATGGGGCTCTACGCCAACTACCCCATCGCGCTCGCCCCTGGCATGGGGCTCAACGCCTATTTCGCCTATGGCGTGGTCAAGGGCATGGGCCATCCCTGGGAGGTGGCGTTGGGCGCGGTCTTCGTGTCGGGCGTGCTATTCCTGGCGCTTAGCGTGACCCCGGTGCGGGAATGGATCATCAACAGCATCCCACGCTCGCTCAAGCTGGCGATCTCCGCCGGTATTGGACTGTTCCTGGGCATCATCGCGCTCAAGAACGCAGGCGTCGTTGTCGCCCACCCCGCCACCTTCGTCACCGTTGGCAAGCTGACGGGCGCCCCTGTGCTTCTGGCCGTCCTAGGCTTCTTCGCCATGATCGCGCTCGACGCGCGACGGATACCCGGCGCCATCATGATTGCGATCCTGGGTACATCCGCGCTCGGTATCGCGCTCGGCATTTCGCCCTTCAACGGCATCGTCTCGGCACCGCCCAGCCTGGCGCCGACCTTCATGAAGATGGATATCGCCGGCGCGCTCAGCCTGGGCCTGCTCGTCATCGTGTTCACCTTCCTGCTCGTCGATATGTTCGACAACGCGGGCACCTTGATCGGGTTGGCGCACCGCATCGGCATTATCGGGCCCGACGGCAAGGTGCCGCGCATGAACAAGGTGCTAATCACGGATAGCTGTGCGGCCATGGCTTCGGGTGCGCTTGGCACCTCCACCACGGTCAGCTACATCGAAAGCGCGGCCGGCGTGCGTGCCGGCGGCCGCACCGGCATGACCGCCTGCGTGGCCGGCGTTCTGTTCCTCCTAGCGCTCTTCTTGTCGCCGTTGGCAACGTCCGTGCCGGCCTATGCCACGGCGCCTGCCCTTTTATTCGTGGCCTGCTTGATGACCCGCGGATTGACCGAGATCGATTGGGAGGATGTGACGGAATACGCGCCCGCGGTCGTCACCGCGATCTCGATGCCGCTCACTTTTTCGATCGCCCACGGCATCGGCTTCGGTTTCGTGTCCTATGCTGCGATCAAGCTGCTGGCGGGCCGCCACGCCGATGTCAGCCCGGCGGTTGGTGTTCTCGCCATTGTCTTCGTGATCAAATTCGCCTTGACCTGAGATATGCGAAAAAGCGCCGCCGCCATGCCGAATCTGGATGACGGCGGCGCTCAATTTTCGTACAGTTCGCCCACTAAAAAGTCAGCATCGGTTAACGATGCGGCCCGGCCCAAGTTTACGGGGGAAACAGAGCCACAAGAAAAGGCCGCAATCTCAAGGGATTGCAGGAACGGGGGGGCAAGGATCGGCAGCGATCCTTGCCTTTTTCTTGACCTAAACCAGCATCCAAGGCGGTTTGAGCTTACGGATACGCTCGAACACCGGGCAATCCGCGCGATGCGCGCCGGGTAGATAGCCCAGGCTCATCAGGAACTCACCGACGATCTCGCCGCCCGTGAAGGTGAAGGTCTGCCGGAACAGCTTGATCCACTGCTCCTTCGACAGGGGATGGTGGTGATCGAGCCATGACGCAAACGAACCGTGGCTGTCCTGGATGTCGCAGATGCGCCGCGCATTCTCGATGACGGCTGCCACCTTGAGGCGATTGCGGATAATGCCGACGTCTTTGAGCAGGCGTGCCTTTTGCCGCTCGCCATAGCGCGCCACACGCGCCGGCTCAAACCCCTCGAAGGCGACGAAAAAGGCCTGCCGCTTCTTGAGCACGGTCAGCCAGGACAGACCGGCTTGGTTGATCTCAAGCGCCAACCGCTCGAACAGCGAAGTCTCCTCACGCTGGGGGAAACCGTATTCTCTATCGTGATAGGGGCCGTGGAACGGGTGGCCCGGCGCAGCGTCGCAATAGGCCTGCACCTTCGGCGCGGTGAATTTTGGTTTCTGGCTCATGGGCTTCCCGGAGGCGGCCTCAACGTAACAAGGTCTGACATGATGATGGCATAGGCAATCAGCCAAAGCACGGTCGACAAACCTGATGTGATCGCCATCTTAAGCCAAATGCGCGGCCGCTCCGGCGCGCTGGTCGCCATGCCCGGTTCCGCCTTGTCCGGCACGCGCACGCCCCAGGGCAGCACCAGGAACAGCGCCAGCCACCAGATCGCGACGTAAAGGACAATGGCGGTAAACCAGTTCATGGGCAGCGACGGCTCACGCCTGCTCCAGCTCCACCAGCGTGCCGCAGAAATCCTTGGGATGCAGGAACAGCACGGGCTTGTCATGGGCGCCGATGCGCGGCTCGCCATCGCCCAGCACCCGGGCGCCTTCGGCCTTCAGCCGGTCGCGCGCGGCAATAATGTCGTCAACTTCGTAACAGACGTGATGCATGCCGCCGGACGGATTGCGATCGAGGAACGCACGCACAGGCGAGCCCTCGCCTAACGGTTCCAGCAGCTCGATCTTGGTGTTGGGCAGCTCGACGAACACGACCATGACGCCGTGTTGGGGCAACGCCATCGGCGCCGATACCTTGGCGCCGAGCGCGCCGGCATAGACCGCCGTCGCCTTGGCCAAATCGGGCACGACGATGGCGACGTGGTTAAGCCTGCCGATCATGACTGCCCCTTAAACCCTTATCAAATGCACATCCGTCACCGGCTTCTTGCCGTGGGACGCGTTCATGTGGCGGCGCACGGCGATGCGGGCCGCTTCCTTGACTTGATCGTCGTCGCGCCGCGTGACGGTCGGCAGTTTCTCCACCGCCGCGCGCACGGTCGCGGCAAGTTCGGCCGCGACATTGGGTTCGGAGGCCGGGTCGACCAGGCCGTGGACCGTGATCTGCGGATCAGCTTTGAACCGGCCGTCCTTGTCCACCACCAAAGTGGCAACAGCCGCACCATTGTTCACCATGCGGGAGCGGGTGCGCATGACGGTGTGGTCCATTCGGATCAGGCGGTTGCCATCGATTGCCAACCGTCCCGAGGCGACCTCGCCGATCCGCGATACCGGCCCCGGCCCCAGGCGTATAACCGCACCGTTGCCGACGACGATCGACTGAGGAACTTGGCAGGATTCGGCGAGCTTCGCATGTTCGGTCAAGTGGCGCAGCTCGCCATGGACGGGTATGGCGATGCGGGGACGCACGAGCTGGTACATACGAGCCAACTCGTCGCGCGCGGGATGGCCGGAGACGTGGATCGGCTCTTCGATTGCCGTCACGACCTCGATGCCAAGGGCATGGAGCTGGTTCTGCAATATGGCGATGGCGCGCTCGTTGCCCGGGATCACGCGCGAGGAGAACAGCGCCGTGTCGCCCGGCTCCAGAACGATTTCGGGATGATTGCCGGCGGCAATGCGCGGCAGTGCCGCCCGCGGTTCGCCCTGGCTGCCCGTACAGAGCAGCAACACGCGGTCGCGCGGCAAATAGCCGATCTCATCGTCGCTGAGGAATTCGGGCAGACCTTTGAGATAGCCCGTCGCCTTGGCAGCGTCGTGCATGCGCCAGAGCGAGCGGCCGACCAGGGCCACGTGCCGGCCATGCTTGGCCGCCACCTTCGCCACACTTTCCAACCGCGCCACGTTGGAGGCGAAACAGGCGACCACGACGCGCTGGCGGTACTTACCGACCAGCTCCATTAAATTGTCGCGGACGTCGGCCTCCGACCCGGATTCGCCGGGCACGAAAACATTGGTCGAATCTCCAACCAGCGCCAGCACGCCCTCGTCGCCAATGCGCGCGAGCGCTTCGTAGTCCGAGACCGGACCGATTAGCGGGCTACGGTCGAATTTCCAATCTCCCGTATGCAACACGATGCCTGCACCGGTGCGGATCACCACGGCGTTGGGTTCGGGAATCGAATGGGTCAAGGTGATCAACTCGATGGCGAAGGGGCCGATTTCGAAGCGTGCGCCCAAGGGTACTTCGCGGATATCGACCGGCTCGCTCATCCCCTCGTCCTTCAACTTGGCGCGCAGGACGGCGGCCGTGAAGGGTGTGGCATAGACCGGGCATTTCAGGCGTGGCCACAGATACTGCACCGCGCCCAAATGGTCCTCGTGGGCGTGGGTCAAGACCAGGCCCACCAGATCGCGTTTGCGCTCCTCGATGAAGGCGGGATCGGGCATGATCACATCGATGCCCGGGGTGGAATCATTACCGAAGGTGACGCCGAGATCGACCATCAGCCACTTGCCCCGGTGGCCGAAAAGATTGAGGTTCATGCCAATCTCGCCCGCCCCGCCGAGCGGCACGAAATAGAGCTCGTCGCCATGCATATCCAGGCGCGGCGTGGCGGCGGCTGGAGCTTCTAAACCAGCGTTCATGTTCGCGCGTTAAGCTTGTGGACCAGCATGAGGCCGCGCATGGTCAATTCGCCATCGACGTGGTCGAACATGGCGGTCGCACCTTCGAACAAGGGCGCCAAGCCGCCCGTAATGATCACCTTCATAGGTTTGCCGTACTCCGTTTTAATGCGCTGGATCAAGCCTTCGATCAGACCGACATAGCCCCAGAACACACCCGACTTCATGCACTCGACCGTGGAGGTTCCGATCACCCGGCCGGGCCGGCCGATGGCCACACGCGGCAACATGGCCGCCGCCATATGGAGAGCTTCCATCGATAGGTTGATGCCGGGCGCGATCACGCCGCCGCCATAATTGCCATCCTCATCTACCACATCGAAGGTGGTCGCGGTGCCAAGATCGACCCCGAGGGCGGGCCCACCATAGGTAGCGTGGGCCGCAGCGTGTTGATCAAGCGGTCGGAGCCGACCTCTTCGGGGAACTTGACCTTCGCCTCCACCCCCTTGCGAACGTTGGGTTCGCCGTACACCAGGGGCTCGCATTTGAAATAGGTGCGGCACAGGGTCTTCAGGTTGAACAGGGCGTCGGGGACGACCGTGGCAATCACGCAGACATCGATGTCGCGCGGCGTCAAACCCTTGAGCGCCATGAGCTGGATGATCCAAACCGCGTAGTCGTCGCCCGTGCGCTTGATGTTGGTGGCGGAGCGCCAAGCGCCGCGCTCAACATCGCCGTCATAGACCGAAAATTTGACGTTGGTATTGTTGGCGTTGATGGCGAGCAGCATGGTGTTTACCCCGCGAACAGCACATCGCCGGCGGCAATCAGGCGCCGGTCGCCGCCCGGCAGTTCCAACACGAGCGCGCCGCGCTCGTCCAGATCGACAAAGCGTCCCTCCAGGCGGCTGGCCTCATTGACGATCGAGATAGGCTCTCCCAACCCCTTAGCGCGGGCAAGCCAGGCCTGGCGCGCCGGCCCGAAGCCATCCTCAACCCAGCGCGCGGCCCAGGTCATGAAATGACGGGCAAAGGCCTGAAGCACTTCGCCGACATCAAGTCCCGGCGCGCCCAACTCGGCCAAATCGGTCGCCGGGGTCGCCGTGTCCTCGGGATGGCTGGCCACATTGATGCCGACACCGAGGATGACATAGTCGGGCCGTCCCTTCGCACCGCTCTTGGCCTCGAGCAGGATGCCCGAGATCTTGCGATCGTCGAGCAGCACATCGTTCGGCCATTTGTAACGGAGCGGCACCATGGGCGGCACCAAGGATCCGACGGCCTCACCGACGCCCAGGCAGGCCACGAAGGACAGCTCGGCAGCTTCGGCCATGCTCACTTCCGGCCGCAGTACGAGCGAGCAGTATAAATTCCCTGGCGGTGAAGCCCAGACCCGACCGCGGCGCCCGCGCCCGCCGGTCTGTTCGCGCGCCCAGACCAGCGTCCCGTCTTCGGCCCCAGCCTCCGCTAATGCGCGCGCCTCATCGTTGGTGCTGACCGCGCGCTCCAGGCTGATCAGGTGATAAGCCGGCGGCAGCCGCAGTGCCGTCATCCGCCGAAAAGCGAAGCCGCCGCCGCTGCCGCACCGTCTATAAGCGGCATGGGATAGGCAAAGAACAGCAGCGTGATCGCGCCGGTGACCAGAATGATCGTCGCCATCTCGCCGCCGATCCGCTTGTCCAACGCATCCACGGGATCGTCGAAATACATGAGCTTAACGATACGGATGTAATAGAAGGCGGCAACGACGCTGGACAACACGCCGATCACGGCAAGCGTATAAAGCTCGGCCTGAACCGCCGCCTGGAACACAAAGAATTTTCCGAAGAAACCCGCCATCGGCGGGATGCCCGCCATGGAAAACATAAACACGGCCAGCATGAACGCCATCATCGGATGGGTCTTGGATAGGCCGGTCAGATCGTTCACGCCTTCCACCATGCGGCCCTGCTGGCGCATGGAGAGAATGCAGGCGAAGGTGCCGACGCCCATAAACAGGTAGAGCGCGATGTAGATCACGATGCCGCGCACGCCAGCCTCGCTGCCGGCGGCCAGCCCGACCAGCGCATAGCCCATATGGCCGATCGAGCTATAGGCCATCAGACGTTTGATGTTGGTCTGATTGATCGCCGCAAAGGCGCCAAGCACCATGGAGCTGATCGACACGGCCACGATAATCTGCTGCCACTGTCCGACGAGATCGCCGAAGGGGCCAAGCATGGTACGGGTAAACAGAGCGATAGCGGCGATTTTCGGTGCGATCGCGAAGAAGGCGGTAACCGGCGTCGGTGCCCCCTCGTAGACATCGGGCGTCCACATATGAAACGGCACGGCCGACACTTTGAAGCACAGCCCGGCGCATAGGAATACGATGCCGATGACCACGCCGATCGGGGCAACCCCGCCGTTCTCGGCGAACAGGCGAGCGAGCCCCGCGAAGGATGTCGTGCCAGCAAAGCCATAGATCAGGGATGCGCCGTAGAGCAGCATTCCCGACGACAGCGCGCCCAGGACAAAATACTTCAATCCGGCTTCGGTCGATTTAATCGTATCGCGCCGGATCGCCGCGATCACGTAGAGCGACAAGCTCTGCAATTCGAGACCGACATAGAGCGCGATCAAATCGTTGGCGGAAATCATCATCAACATGCCCAGCGTGGCAAACAGCATGAGGATGTTGAATTCAAAACGCTCGATACGCTCGCGCTCCATGAAGCCCATGGACATGATGATGGCGAGGGCAGAGCCCAGCAGCACCAGCACTTTCATGAAGCGGCCGAAGCCGTCCATGACGAACTGGCCGCCGAAGGTTTCCACCCGGTCGCCATTGCCGCTAACCAGCAGAACGATCGTCGTTACAGCCAAGGCAAGTACGCTCAGCCAGGCAAAGGCACGTGGTGCCCGGTCGCCGCCGAACGCGCCATACATCAGCAGGGCCATGGCGAGCACGGCCAGGGCGATTTCCGGCAAAGCCGGCAGGAAGACGGGCATGACGAAGCCGTTCATCGCTGGTCTCCCCCGCCGATCAGGCGCGCGAGCCTGACGACTGGCGTGTCTCCCGGCTCGGCGCTTGCTGCGCGTGCCTTCTCATAATCCCGGATCAGCTTATCGACCGAGGCGTGCATGGGCGTCAAAAACGACGCGGGATAGACGCCCATCCAGATCGTTACCAAGATCAGCGGCGCGAACACCGTGATCTCGCGCCAGTTCATGTCCAAAATGTCCTTCAACTTTTCCTTCTCCAGCTTGCCGTAAATGACCCGGCGATAGAGCCAGAGCGAGTAAGCCGCGCCCAGGATGACGCCGGTGGCGGCCAGGCTGGCGATCCAACTGTTGTATTTGTAGGCGCCGACCAGGGCCAAAAATTCGCCGACAAAGCCGCTGGTGCCAGGCATACCGATCGAGGCCAGAATGAACACCAAGAAGGTAAAAGCATAGACGGGCATGCGGTAGACTAGCCCGCCATAACTGTCGATCAGGCGGGAATGCATGCGGTCATAAACCACACCGACGCACAGGAACAAAGCGGCGGAAACGACGCCGTGGCTGAGCATCTGGACGATGGCGCCCTCGATCCCCTGTTTGTTGACCACGAAAATACCGATGGTAACGAAACCCATATGAGCGACCGAGGAATAGGCGATCAGCTTCTTCATGTCCTCTTGGGCCAACGCCACCAGAGAGGTGTAGATGATCGCCACGATCGAGAGAGCGAAGACCAGCGGCGCGAAGGTCGCCGAGGCCTCGGGAAACAGAGGCAGAGAGAAACGCAGGAAACCGTAGCCACCCATCTTCAGCAGCACGCCGGCCAAGATGACCGAGCCCGCCGTGGGCGCTTCCACATGGGCGTCGGGCAGCCAAGTGTGCACCGGCCACATCGGCACCTTGACCGCGAAGGAGGCGAAGAAGGCGAGCCACAGCCAAATCTGCCAGGACGGGTGGAAACCATGGCGCATCAAGACCGGGATGTCGGTCGTGCCGGCGTCGTAATACATCGCCAAGATGGCGATCAACATGAGCACGGAGCCGAGCAGCGTGTAGAGGAAGAACTTGAAGGCGGCATAGACGCGCCGGGCCCCACCCCACACGCCGATGATCAGGAACATCGGCAGCAGCACGCCCTCGAAGAACATATAGAACACGACCAGGTCGAGCGCGCAGAACATGCCGACCATGAGCGTTTCCAGCACGAGGAAAGCGATCATGTACTCTTTCACACGCGTCTCGATCGCTTCCCAACTCGCCAGGATGCACAGCGGCGTCAGCAGGGTGGCCAGCAGCACGAAGAACAACGAAATGCCGTCCACGCCCATGTGGTAGGAAATGTTGAAGGCGGGCAGCCAATCCGCGCGCTCGACGAATTGGAATTCGGCGCTGGCTGACTCGAAATTCGCCCAGATCAGGAGCGACACCACGAAGGTGATCAGCGAGGTCCAAAGCGCCACGTTGCGCGCATTGCACGCGACCATGGCAGGATCCCCGCGCGTCAGCAGGATAAAGACCGCGCCCACCAGGGGCAGGAAGGTGGTGACGGACAGGATCGGCCAATCGGTCATGGCTATCGCCCCCTCACCCGTGACCGCGCCAGAGATACCATGTGACCAGGATGACGACCCCGATCATCATGGCAAAGGCGTAGTGATAGACGTAACCGCTTTGCAACCGTCCGGCGCGACGGGCGAGCACCAGGGTCGCCGCCGACAACCCGTCCGGGCCGAAGCCGTCGATGATATAGCCGTCGCCGCCCTTCCACAGCCCGCGCCCCAACCATTTCGCCGAACGCACGAACATCCAGTCGTAGAGTTCGTCGAAATACCACTTGTTCAGCAGGAATTTATAGAGCGGTTCGTGCATCGCCACGATACGACCGGGAATGCTGGGCTCGACGATATAAAAGTAATAAGCCAGCGCGATACCGGCCACCGCCACTACAACCGGCAGCAGCTTGACCCAGAGCGGCACGTGATGAGCGGCCTCGATCGTGTTGTGGGCCGGCAGCACCAGGATGGCGTCGCGCCAGAACTGGGCCATGTTGTGGCCGGCGAAGGATTCATAGCCGATATAGCCGGACACCACCGCACCCACCGCCAGCACCATCAGCGGCACAGTCATGATCTTGGGCGATTCATGGACATGGGCCATGACGTGCTCGTCGGCGCGCGGTGTGCCATGGAACGTCATGAACAGCAGGCGCCAGGAATAGAAGGCCGTCAGGAACGCCGCCGCCGTGCCCAGCCAGAAGGCATAGGTTCCGACCCCTGTGTTGGCGGCGAAGGCAACCTCCAGGATCAAATCCTTCGAATAGTAGCCGGCAAAGAACGGGATGCCGGCGAGTGCTAGGCTGCCGATCCACATCATGGCGTAGGTCACGGGAATCTGGCGCCAGATTCCTCCCATCTTGCGCATGTCCTGCTCGTCCGACATGGCATGGATGACCGAACCTGCGCTCAGGAACAGCAGCGCCTTGAAGAAGGCGTGGGTCATCAGGTGGAAGATGGCGGCGGAATAGGCGGAGAGCCCGGCGGCGAAGAACATGTAGCCGAGCTGGCTGCATGTGGAATAGGCGATCACGCGCTTGATGTCGTTTTGCACCAATCCGATGGTGGCGGCGAAGAAGGCAGTAGATGCACCGACCACCGTGACGACGGCCAGCGCAGTCGGCGCGTATTCGAACATGGGCGACAGGCGGCACACCATGAACACGCCCGCCGTCACCATAGTGGCGGCATGAATGAGGGCGGAAACCGGCGTCGGCCCCTCCATGGCATCGGGCAACCAGGTATGCAGGCCGAGCTGAGCCGACTTGCCCATGGCGCCCACGAACAGCAGCAGGCACATCACAGTCATGGCGTCGTAGCCGGTGCCGAGGAAGACGATCTGCGTGCCCGCCTTGCCCGGCACGGCCTGGAACACGGCGTCGAAATTGACGCTGTCGAACACCATGTAGGTCGCAAAGATACCCAGCGCGAAGCCGAAATCGCCGACCCGGTTGACGATGAAGGCCTTGATCGCCGCCGCGTTCGCCGAGGGCTTGTCGTACCAGAAGCCGATCAGCAGATAGGACGCCAGTCCGACGCCTTCCCAGCCGAAGAAGAGCTGCACGAAATTGTCTGCCGTCACCAGCATCAGCATGAAGAAGGTGAACAGGCTGAGATAGGCCATGAAGCGCGGGATCGAGCTGTCATGGCTCATATAGCCGACAGAGTAGATATGGATCCAGGTCGAGCAGAAGCTGACCACGAACACCATGACCGCCGTCAGCGTATCGAAGCGCAACGCCCAGGACAACTCCAACGTGCCCGACTCGATCCAGGTCATCAGCTCAATGGTGCGATTGTGCCCCAGGATGCCGACCTGGTAGAGCGCGACGATGCCGAGCAACGCGCTCAGCACCATGCAGCCGCAGGTGACGAGTTGGGCGCCGCGGTCCCCGATGGCACGGCCGAAGAAGCCGGCGACGATGGCGCCGATCAGGGGCAGGAAGACGATGGCCTGATACATTGACTATTTCTTCGTCCCACCAGGGATACTTCCGGGCTTCGGCCCTGCTTCCTTCATAGGCTGGGCTCCACCCTTGAGAGTTGTCGGCGTGCCAATTGCCGTTGGTTTTGGCCCTGCCAGTGACTGCGGCTGCGCGCCTTTTTTAACTTGAACCGACCCTGGAGGCTTACTGGTTCTTGACATTGCCCCCTCCATTCTTGGTTGCTGAGCCTGTATCCTTTTCAGACACAGAACTAGTAGGGCGTTGCGCCGTTTTTCCTTTTGCCGAAGTCAGGGGCTTCGGTCCGGCACCCGACAATGGTCGCACACCACGGCCAGCCTTGATGGCGCGCAGGTCGATTTTTTTGGTAGCCCACATCAACCTCCTTGGCCTGCTCTATACAAGTGAAGTGCCCTCACCTTATCGCCGTTGATCCAGACACCGACGCTGTCCTGAATCCGTTCGCCAATGTTGTTCTGTTCGTCGATCTCATACTCGGCTTCAATAAACATATCCTTTCCGTAGGGGGACAACGAAGCGAAAGACTTCGGGCCATATTCTCCCGCAATCCTCCGCCCGTCGTCGAGTTCCGCCACGGCCCAACAACCTTGTTGTTGACTTAGAAAAACCCAGTCCCAGGCTTGCGAGATCATCTGCACTACGGACAGCTCTACATGTCGTAGAGCCGGCTGTGTCCATCTTGCTTGCCATAGCCACGACAGCAAAATCGCTAAGATTGCTGGGAAGACAAACAAGACCGACACTGTCCACCCAAGGACCACCCAGTCGAGGTTGATCGATTTACCGCCTTTAAGATTCCGCAGCGACAGCCAAAACGAAACAATTCGCCCCGCTACACTCAAAGTGAACGGTAGTCCAGCCATGTGCACTACGAGGCTGAATATGAACGCTAGGATCACATAGCCCCGTCCGGTTGAATAAGCACTGGGCAACGGGATATTGACCAACCGGGTACATACAAACCCCGGCGCCACCAGCAGCGCGAGAATGATCACGGCCTCGATCGTGATCGACATAGAGTCAGCCCTTCATCAGGTTGATGTCTTCCACCGCGATCGAACCGCGGTTGCGGAAGTAGACGACCAGAATGGCGAGCCCGATGGCCGCCTCTGCCGCCGCAACGGTCAGCACGAACATGGCGAAGACCTGGCCAGTCATATCTTCCAGATAGGCGGAGAAGGCGACGAAATTGATATTTACGGCCAGCAGCATCAATTCGATCGACATCAGAATGATGATGACGTTCTTGCGGTTCAGGAAAATGCCGAGAATACCGAGCGTGAACAGCGCCGCGGCAACGGTGAGGTAATGGGACAGTCCGATCTGGAGCATGGCTTCAGACCCCTCCCCGCGTCGGTACCTTGACGACCTCGACCGCGTCGGCGCGCCGGCGCGCGTTCTGGACCGAGATCGACTGACGGCGCACGCCATCGCGCTGACGCAAGGTCAGCACGATGGCGCCGATCATGGCGACCAGCAGGATCAGACCGGAGGCCTGGAACAGATAGACGTAATCTGTATAGAGAATCTGGCCGAGCGCGTGGGTGTTGGTGATGTCGCTCGGCGACGGCATCGGCCGCAAACGGGCCGGGCCGGCCTCGGGCGCCACGACCCAAGCACCGAACACGGCGAGCAATTCGACCAGCAGGATTAACCCGACCAGCGCGCCGATCGGCAGATATTGCAGGAAGCCCTGGCGCAGCTCGGCAAAATTGATGTCTAGCATCATGACCACGAACAGGAACAGTACCGCGACCGCGCCGACATAGACGACAATCAAGATCATGGCCAGGAACTCAGCGCCCATGAGCAGGAACAGTGCGGCCGCGTTGAAGAACGTCAGGATCAGAAACAGCACGGAATGCACGGGATTGCGTTGGGCGATCACCATCACGCCCGAAGCGATGGCAATGGCCGCGAACACATAAAAGGCGAGGGCTTGGACGATCATGGTTCCGCTCTCACCGATAGGGCGCATCGAGCGTGAGATTGCCGGCGATCTCGCTTTCCCAGCGGTCGCCGTTCGCCAGCAGCTTGTCCTTGTTATAGAACAGCTCCTCGCGCGTTTCTGCCGCGTACTCGAAGTTTGGGCCCTCGACGATGGCATCGACCGGGCAGGCCTCTTGGCAGAAGCCGCAATAGATGCATTTGGTCATATCGATGTCGTAGCGGGTCGTGCGTCGGCTGCCGTCGTCGCGCGGCTCGGCCTCGATGGTGATCGCCTGGGCCGGGCAGATCGCCTCGCATAGTTTGCAGGCGATACAGCGTTCCTCGCCGGTGGCATAGCGGCGCAACGCATGCTCGCCCCGGAAGCGAGGTCCGAGCGGGCCCTTCTCGAAGGGGTAATTCAGCGTGACCGCCGGCTTGAACATGTAGCGCAGCGTCAGCCACATGCCCGATAGCAGTTCGGTCAAAAGAAGACCGCGCGCGGTGCGATCGAGGAACGCCATCGAACTCTCCTATGCCATCGGCTGGTTCATGGGACCCACCCCATGAACACGAGCACACCGGCCGTAACCACGACCCAGAGCAGCGAGAACGGCAGGAACACTTTCCAGCCCAGCCGCATCAACTGGTCGTAGCGATAGCGCGGGAAGGTCGCCCGCACCCAAAGAAAGAAAAACAGCACGAAAGCAATCTTGAGGAAGAACCAGATCGGCCCGGGCAGCCAGTTGAACGGCGCCACGTCGAAGGGCGGCAGCCAACCGCCGAGGAACAGGATCGATGTCATGGCCGACATCAAAATCATGTTGGCATACTCGCCGAGGAAGAACAGCGCGAAGGTCATGGCGGAATATTCGACGAAATACCCCGCGACCAACTCGGACTCGCCCTCGGGCAGGTCGAAGGGCGAACGGTTGGTTTCGGCCAGGGCCGAGATGAAGAAGATCACGAACATCGGCAGCAAAGGCAGCGCAAACCACACGGTGCGCTGCGCCTCGACGATCTTGCTGATGTTGAGCGAGCCGACGCAGAGCAGCACCGTAATGATGACGAATCCGATAGAAACCTCGTAGGACACCATCTGGGCGGCCGAGCGCAGCGCGCCGAGGAAGGCGTATTTCGAGTTGCTTGCCCAGCCCGCCATGATGATGCCATAGACGCCGAGCGAAGAAATCGCGAAGAGGTAGAGGATGCCGACGTTGATATCGGCCAGCACCACGCCGGCATCGAAGGGGATGACGGCCCAGGCGATCAGGCTGAGCACGAAGGTTAGCATCGGCGCGGCGACGAACACGATCCGGTTCGAACCGGAGGGCAGGATGGTTTCTTTGATCAGCAGCTTGAGCCCGTCGGCGATCGGCTGGAGCAACCCGAACGGGCCGACCACATTGGGGCCCTTGCGCAGCTGCATCGCCGCGATCACCTTGCGCTCGGCCAGCGTCAGATAGGCCACCGCCAGCAGCAGCGGAATGACGATGGCGACGATCTGGGCGACGATGATAATCGTCGGCCAAGCGTATCCGGACCAAAGATTAGCCATGGGTGCCAGTCTTTCCAGCATCTGGCTTCCCCACCCCAAGCTTGGGCTTGACGAAGGCTTCGGTACATTCCGCCATGGTTTGCGAGGACCGGCTGATCGGGTCGGTCATGTAGAAATTGCGTACGGGCGAGACAAAGGGCGCCGCGCCCATGGCGCCGGCAGAGCCGAACGCGCCCCACCCCGCCGGTGCGACCGCGTCAACCGACGCGAAGACCGGATTGACTTCGACCAGGCGCTTGCGCACGGCAGCCAGAGTGTCATAGGGCAGACGGCGGCCCAGCGCATCGGAAAGTGCGCGCAAGACTTTCCAATCCTCCCGCGCCTCGCCGGGCGGGAAGGTGGCGATGCGCGCCAGCTGTACGCGACCTTCCGTGTTCACATAGGTCGCGTTCTTTTCCGTGTAGGCAGCACCGGGCAGGATCACGTCGGCCCGATGCGCCCCGGCATCGCCGTGATGGCCCTGATAAATGACGAAGGCACGACCGAGCCGAGCCATGTCGATCTCGTCGGCGCCCAGCAGATAAACCGCTTCAATGGCGCCCGATGACGCACCATCCAGGATACCAGCGACATCGCGCCCGCCATTCCCCGGCACGAAGCCGAGATCGAGCCCGCCGACGCGTGCTGCGGCCATATGCAGCACGTTGAAACCGTTCCAGCCTTCTCGGACCAAATTGCAACTCTCGGCCAGTTGGCGTGCTGTCGCCAGCACCGCGGCGCCATCGGCACGGGCCAACGCGCCTTGCCCCAGAATCAACATTGGCTTTTTCGCCGCTTTCAGCATTTCAGCAAAGGGATGGTGGCCGGCGGCCAACTCTGCCAGCGTCTCCGGGCCTGCGCCCAAATGTTGGATTTTATAGGTCAGCGCCAACTTCTCACCGATCACCGCCACCTTCAGCCCGCCCATCAGGTAGCGTTTGCGGATACGCGCATTGACCAGCGGCGCTTCCCAACGCGGGTTGGTGCCGACAAGCACGATGGCGTCGGCCTGTTCGATGCCGGCGATAGTCGAATTGAACAGATAGGCGGCGCGCGACGCGGCCGGCAGTTTGGCGCCGTCCTGGCGGCAATCCAGATGGGGCGACCCCAGGGCTGCCAACAAATCCTTCAGCGCCACCATGCTTTCCGCGCAGGCGAGATCGCCGGCAATGGCGGCGATGCGATCGCCGGCCAGGCCGCCCAATCGCGCGCGGATCGCCTCGAACGCCTCGGGCCAGCTCGCCTCCTGGAGTTTGCCGTCATGGCGCACATAGGGCCGGTCGAGACGCTGGCGGCGAAGACCATCGCAGGCAAAGCGCGACTTGTCGGAAATCCATTCCTCGTTGACCGCCTCATTGAGACGGGGCAACACGCGCATCACCTCCGCGCCGCG
The DNA here is from genome assembly GCA_009694085.1 of Alphaproteobacteria bacterium. GTDB lineage: Bacteria > Pseudomonadota > Alphaproteobacteria > SHVW01 > SHVW01 > SHVW01. The sequence goes on along the minus strand of SHVW01000043.1, from coordinate 6,358 downwards.
CGCGTCGATACGGATGTTCGAGCCGACCGCGTCCATCACGTCGATCGATTCCGTTTTGCGCAACTCCCAGGGCCGCGCATTGAAGGCATAGGGCTTAGAGGTCAAGGCGCCGACCGGGCAGAGGTCGATGATGTTGGCGCTCAGCTCGGAATCCAGCGCCTTCTCCAGATAGGTCGCGATCTCCATGTCTTCGCCGCGGCCGGTGGCGCCCAGTTCCTCGACACCGGCGATCTCGCCGGCGAAGCGAATGCAGCGGGTGCAATGGATGCAGCGCGTCATGATGGTTTTGACCAGCGGCCCCATATTCTTGTCTTTGACCGCGCGCTTCATCTCGCCATAGCGGCTGTCGCCGCGACCATAGGCCATGGCCTGGTCCTGCAAATCGCACTCGCCGCCCTGATCGCAGATCGGGCAATCCAAGGGGTGGTTGATCAGCAGGAATTCCATCACGCCATGGCGCGCCTTGCGCACCATGGGCGTGTCGGTCTTGATCACCATATTGTCCGCAGCCGGCATGGCGCAGGACGCAATCGGCTTGGGCGATTTCTCCATCTCGACCAGGCACATCCGGCAATTGCCGGCGATCGACAGCTTCTCGTGATAGCAGAAGCGCGGAATTTCGACGCCGATGGCCTCGCACGCCTGGAGCACGGTGGAGCCCGGCGGAACCTCGACCTCAATGCCGTCAACCTTGAGCTTGGGCATGGCTGGTTCTCGTGCTCCCTACTCCGCCGCCGCGCGCTGGGCGCGTGCCGCGATGCGCTTTTCGATCTCGGGCCGGAAATGACGCAGGAAGCCCATCACCGGCCAGGCCGCGCCATCGCCGAAGGCGCAAATGGTGTGGCCTTCGATCTGCTTGGTGACGTCGTCGAGCATGTCGATATCGGCCAGCGTCGCCTCGCCCCGGCCCATGCGCTCCAGCATGCGCCACATCCAGCCCGTGCCCTCGCGGCATGGCGTGCATTGGCCGCAGCTCTCGTGCTTGTAGAACGCGGCAAGCCGTGTGAACGCCTTGATGATGTCGGTCGACTTGTCCATGACGATCACGGCGGCGGTGCCCAGCGCCGACTTTACGTCGCGCAAGCTATCGAAATCCATCAGCACGGTGTCGCAGATCGACTTGGGCAGCACCGGCATGGACGAGCCGCCGGGAATGACCGCCATCAGATTGTCCCAACCGCCGCGCACGCCGCCCGCATGCTTTTCGATGAGCTCCTTCATCGGGATGCCCATTTCCTCTTCCACATTGCAGGGCTGGTTCACATGGCCGGAAATGCAAAACACCTTGGTGCCCGTGTTCTTGGGGCGGCCGAGCCCGGCGAACCAGGACGCGCCCCGGCGCAGGATGGTCGGCACGACTGCGATGGTTTCCACATTGTTGACCGTGGTCGGACAACCGTAGAGGCCGCAGAAGGCGGGGAAAGGCGGCTTCAGGCGCGGCTGGCCTTTCTTGCCTTCCAGGCTCTCAAGCAATGCAGTCTCTTCGCCGCAGATATAGGCGCCGGCGCCGCGATGGAGGTAGATGTCGCAATCATAACCGCTGCCGCAGGCGTTCTTACCGATCAGCCCGGCCTCGTAAGCCTGATCGATGGCGCGTTGGAGGTTCGAGCCCTCCTGATAGAATTCGCCGCGAATATAGATATAGCAGGCGTTGGCGCCGATACCGACGCAGGCGAGCAGGCAGCCCTCGACCAGCTTGTGCGGGTCATGGCGCAAGATGTCGCGGTCCTTGCAGGTGCCGGGCTCGCCCTCGTCGGCGTTGATCACCAGATAGTGCGGCCGGCCGTCGTTCTTCTTGGGCATGAAGGACCACTTCATGCCGGTGGAGAATCCAGCGCCGCCGCGCCCGCGCAAATCGGATGTCTTGACCTGTTCGATCAGCCAGTCCCGGCCCTTGAGGATCAAGTCCTTGGTGCCGTCCCAATCGCCGCGCGCGCGCGCGCCGGTTAGGCCCCAATCCTGCTGGCCGTAGAGGTTGGTGAAAATGCGATCGGCGTCCCGCAGCATCAGGAGCCCCCCGTTCCCTTGAGTGTGGTGAAGCCGGCGATCGGCGCCGAAGTCTGGCGCGCCACTTGCGGCCCCGTCCGGGGCGTGCGCCCGGCCTTGAGATCGTCCAGAATGCGCGTCGTCGATGCCGCGTCCAGATCTTCGTAATACTCGTCGTTAACCTGCATCATCGGAGCATTGACGCAGGCGCCCAGACATTCGACTTCGGTGAGCGTGAATTTGCCGTCGGCCGTGGTTTCCTTGAACCCGATGCCGAGCGCCTTCTTGCACGCGGCCACGACATCGTCGGAGCCGCGCAGCCAGCAAGGCGTCGTCGTGCAGACCTGCACGCGAATCTTTCCGACCGGCTTCAGATTAAACATGGCGTAGAAGCTGGCGACCTCGCGCACGCGCATCGGTGCCATCTCCAACATCTCGGCGACGTATTCGATCACCGCGTCCGGCACCCAGCCATGTTGGCGCTGGGCGACGTCAAGCAACGGAATGACCGCGCTCTGCTGGCGGCCGGGCGGATATTTGGCGATGATGCGCTTGGCCAGCGCCAGATTGTCCGGTGTGAAGGCGAAATTGGCGGGCGCGTGGTGGTGCGATGCGCTCATCGGTCGACCTCGCCGAACACGATATCCATGGACCCGATGATGGCCACCGTGTCGGCCAACATGTGCCCCTTCGACATGAAGTCCATGGCCTGGAGGAAAGCAAATCCGGGCGCCCTGATTTTGCAGCGATAGGGCTTGTTGGTCCCATCGGCCACGAGATAGACGGCGAACTCGCCCTTGGGCGCTTCAACCGCCGTATAAGTCTCGCCCGCCGGCACGTGATAGCCCTCGGTATAGAGTTTGAAATGATGGATGAGCGCTTCCATCGAGTGCTTCATCTCGCCGCGCGAAGGAGGCGCCACCTTGCGGTCCGTCACCTGCACCGCGCCCGCCGGCATCTCAGCCAGGCACTGGCGGATCATGCGCAGGCTCTGGCGCATCTCTTCGATCCGGCAGAGATAGCGGCTGTAGCAATCGCCGTTGTGCCCGATGGGCACGTCGAATTCCATCTTTTCGTAGACGTCGTAGGGCTGGGACTTGCGCAGATCCCAGGGCACGCCGGAGCCGCGCAGCATCGGGCCGGAGAACCCCCAGTCGAGCGCCTGTTCGCGCGTGACCACGCCGATATCGACCGTGCGCTGCTTGAAGATGCGGTTCTCGGTCAGCAACCCTTCGATGTCGTCGCACACCTTGGGGAAGGCATCGGCCCAGGCCAGGATGTCGTCCTTCATGCCAGCCGGCATATCCTGATGCACACCGCCCGGGCGGAAATAAGCGGCATGGAGCCGCGCACCCGAGACGCGCTCATAGAACTCCATCAGCTTTTCGCGCTCCTCGAAGCCCCAGAGCACGGGTGTCATGGCGCCGACGTCGAGTGCGAATGTCGTCAGGTTCAGCAAATGGTTCAGGATGCGCGTGATCTCGCTGAACAGCACGCGGATGTATTGGCCGCGGAGCGGCACGTTCAAGCCCAGGAGCTTTTCCACCGCCAACGCAAAGGCGTGCTCCTGGCACATGGGCGAAACGTAATCGAGGCGATCGAAATAGGGCACGGCCTGGAGGTAGGTCTTGTACTCGATCAACTTCTCCGTGCCGCGATGGAGCAAGCCGATATGAGGATCGGCGCGCTCGACCACCTCGCCGTCCATCTCCAGCACCAGGCGCAGCACGCCGTGGGCGGCCGGATGCTGGGGCCCGAAATTGAGCGTCAGCGGCTTGATCTGGGTCTCGGCCATCAGGCTTTGCCCTCCGGCTTCGGCGCGCTTGCCTTCTCGTCGCCGGGCAGCATGTTGCGCATCATGCCCTCCCATGGCGACATGAAATCGAAGCTGCGAAAATCCTGGGTCAGCTTGACCGGCTCGTAGACGACCCGCTTCTGTTCGTCGTCGTAGCGCACTTCCACATAACCCGTGAGCGGGAAGTCCTTGCGCATGGGATGGCCTTCGAAGCCATAATCGGTCAGCAGCCGGCGCAGATCGGGATGATCGGCAAAAAAGATGCCGTAGAGATCCCAGGCCTCGCGCTCATACCAGCCGGCCGAGCTGAAAATCGGCGTCGCCGACGGTACCGGCGTTTCCTCGTCGGTCCGGACCTTCACACGGATGCGCTGGTTCTGTTTGATGCTCAGTAAATTATAGACCACGTCGAAGCGCTTCTCGCGTTCGGGGTAGTCGGCGCCGCACACATCCATCAGCGCCTTGAATTGGCAGTTGCTGTCGTCGCGCAGGAAGGTCAGCACCCGGATCAGCGCCTCGCCGGCGACCTCGATCACGAGTTCGTCATGGGCCTGGCTCACGCGCGCGATCTCGGATGGCAGCGCGCCTGCAATGTAGTCTCCGAGGTCCTTGAGGGCTTGATTCATGATTGCGATTTTCGTTCTGCGGAACCGGTTTGGTCAGCGCATGATCGTGGTGGTGCGCCGGATTTTCTTTTGGAGCTGCAGGATACCGTAGAGCAGGGCTTCGGCCGTGGGCGGGCAGCCGGGTACGTAGATATCGACCGGCACGATGCGGTCGCAGCCGCGCACGACGGAATAGGAGTAGTGATAATACCCCCCGCCATTGGCGCAGGAGCCCATGGAGATGACCCAGCGCGGCTCGGCCATCTGGTCGTAAACTTTGCGCAAGGCTGGCGCCATCTTGTTGGTGAGGGTACCCGCCACGATCATGACGTCGGATTGCCGGGGGCTCGGCCGGAACACAATGCCGAAACGATCGAGATCATAGCGGCTGCACGCGGAATGAATCATCTCCACCGCGCAGCAGGCGAGGCCGAAGGTCATGGGCCAGAGCGAGCCGGTGCGCGCCCAGCCCACGAGCTTGTCGATCTGAGCAACGATAAAGCCCTTATCGTGCAACTCGTCGGTCACCGTCTTGAGCAGCGCGTCTTGGGCCGCGCCGGGCGGCAGGGCCTGACCGGCGGCGCCGGATGCCATCATTCCCATTCCAGCGCTCCCTTACGCCATTCGTAGATAAAGCCAATGGTCAGCACGCCAAGGAAAACGACCATCGACCAAAACCCGAACAAGCCGACATCGCCGAGCGAGATCGCCCAGGGAAATAGAAAGGCCACTTCCAAATCGAAGATAATGAACAAGATCGCAACGAGGTAGAAGCGCACATCGAACTGGCGACGGGAATCGTCAAAGGCTTCGAAGCCGCATTCATAGGCAGACAATTTTTCGGAATCCGGCCGCTGCTGAGCAATGATGTACGAGGCCAACAACGCCGCCCCCGCGATCGCCGCAGCCAAGCCGAGGAAGATCAGGATCGGCAGATAGCCCCTGAGCAACTCGTCCATCCAAATACCCCGCCCCGTCCGGTCGATCGCCTTAAGCGCTGCGCCCATTATAGGCTGCAAGCCCCACCTTGCGTCGCTCAAGCATCACAGCAGCGGAGTATAAAGCCATGAAGCGACAAAGAAAAGCGCCGTTGCCCGATGGCAGCGCGGCTTCCGAAAAAACGGATGCGGCAGGTGGAGGCGATGGCGGGAGCGACGGGACTTGAACCCGCGGCCTCCGGCGTGACAGGCCGGCGCTCTAACCAACTGAGCTACGCCCCCATCGGCCCCCGCGTTCAGGGGCGGCACCATGTAAGCCCTGGGGTCCGCACTGTCAAGCTGACCTTGCCAGATGTTGGCCCCGGAATATCGGCTGCGGCTGGTGGGCGATGACGGATTCGAACCGCCGACCCTCTCGGTGTAAACGAGACGCTCTACCGCTGAGCTAATCGCCCCCAAATACGACACCGGCCGCCCCAATTAAGGGGCGGCCGGTGCATGAAACCCGAGCTACCGGCGCTTACTTGTTGACAGCGTCCTTGAGAGCCTTGCCCGCCTTGAACTTGGGCTGCTTGGACGCCCGAATCTGGATCTTCTCGCCCGTGCGCGGATTGCGGCCTACGGAGGCTGCGCGCCGAGTGACGAGGAAGGTGCCGAAGCCGACCAGGCGAACTTCCGTGCCCTTCTTGAGCGACTTGGTGATGACGCTGATCATGGCGTCGATCGCGTTCGCTGCATCGACCTTGGTAAGCTTGCTGGCTTCGGCAAGCGCTGCTACGAGATCGTTCTTGTTCATGATGAGGCCCCCTTCGAGAGGAATTGGTGAGAGTTAAGTTTGTATCCGTTCGGAATTTTATCCAAAGGTGAGGTTATCTAAACCCTGGGGCTACGCCTCGTCAATCAAAGAAACCCAGCTATCCCGAGCTTTTCCCCTGTTCCGGGGCATTTTTGCACTTGCCACGCGACGACTCGGAGCCGCTCGCCCTTCGTACTCGAGCCGGAAACAAAAAACCCCGTCCGGTCAATGCCGAACG
>SHVW01000042.1 GCA_009694085.1 Alphaproteobacteria bacterium | reverse complement strand
AGATGGTGCCCACGCTGAAGCGCGCCGGGCTCATCCGGCGACAACCAGGCGAGGCCCGCACCATCACCATCCTGGTTGATGCCGAGGACCTCCCAGCCCTACGATCCGCACACAACCAACCGGTCAAAACCTCCGTGCAGAGGTACTAGCAGGCGGTTGACTGCGGCTTTCATCTGCGGGTCCAGTTCAGTTGCGCGCCTTGATGACGGCCTCGCGCAGCTGGATGTTCATGCGTTCCACCCGATGCGCCAGCTCGCGCATGATCTCGATCGCCATCTGCGGAAACTCGGTCACAAGGTGGAAGAACAGATCCTTGGACACGCGCAGCGTGGTTAGATTGCCCACCGCCTGCACCGTCGCTGTGCGCGGCACGTCGCACAAAATGGCCATTTCGCCCACGATATCGCCGCGCTTGAAGCGGGCGACCTCAATGCGACCCTGGGGCGCGTTGATCAGAACAGCCGCCTCGCCATCCATGACGATATAGGCGGCATCGCCCATGTCGCCCTGATTGAATAGCACCTGGTCCGCTTCGTAGGTCAGGCGCTCGCTGGTGAAGGCGAGCAGCTTAAGCTTGGCCGGCTCGATCTTGGCGAACAGCGGGATCGCGCGCAGCAATTCGACTTCTTCATTGAGGCTCATCGCGGGTCTCCTGCGCTGATCATCATTCCTTGGCGAGCAATTCGGCGAAGGTAGAACCTTCGCTGTTGACGATGTCAAACGTGCCCTGCTGCACGACGCGGCCGCCCTTGACAACCAAGATGCGTTTGAAGTCGCGTGCTTGGCTTGCCCGATGCAACACCCAGACCAGGCCGCGATCGGCCTGCTCCTGGCGCAGATTATCCAGGATGTGAACCTGCGCCGCGCTATCGAGCAACGCCGTCGCTTCGTTGACTATTAGTACGTCGGGTCGGCGCAGCAGGCAGCGCGCAATGCCGATCTTCTGGCGCTGCGGGGCCGACAAACGAGCGCCGGCGACGCCGACCTGAAAATCGAGGCCGGCCTCGACCACCGCATCGCGCAGCCCGACCTGGCGCAGGGTTTCGGCGATCAAGTCGCCGACGCGCTGGGCCGCTTGGGCCTGGCCATAAGCGAGCTTGCCGAACAGGATGTTGTCCTGAATGGTCGAGGCGGCGTTGTAGCCCGAGCGCTCGAACAATGCGACATGACGGCGTAGCTCGGTCGGCATGTTCTCGGCAAATGCGCGCCGCGCTTCCAGAAGCCGGACTTGCATGCGCGCGTCGATTAGCCCCAGGCGATGGCGCGCGAGCGACAGCTTGAAGGGCAGGGAAAGCAGGCGTTGCCGGTCTTCCGGCATCAGCCCGGCGATGCCGGCACGCTCGGCGCGCTTTAAAACCGCCTGGAATTCGGGCAGGTCGTCCGATCCGATGAAGTTATACTGGGCGAAAAACGCGTGGCCCGGCGGTAGATCGGCGAACAGTTCGACCATGGTACGTGCGATCTCGCGGCCGACGCCGATCAGATCTTCAGTCAAGCCGATCTTATCCAGAATCGCGCGCACATAGGCGTTGTCGGCAAGCCGCTCGATGTCGAAGACATCGCCGATCGGCGTGCCAAACAGAAGGTTCTCGGCCACCGTGCCGTTCTGGTTGAAGGCAGCCTCGTCGAAGTGTTCGATCAGAGCCTTGTAGGCCGGCTCTGCCAGTCGGTCGCGCAGCGCGGTGCGCGCCTCCAGAATTCGGTTCGCCACCTCGGGGCGGCGCTCGGGATTGATCGTGCCGCGTAGACCCAGTTGGTAGACGTCTTCTTCTAGGTCGACCTGGTGCAGAGCTTGAATCAGCCGCGCCGTCAGCTCCGCGCGGTCCTTTACCGCGGCGGCGGCATAGTCGATCCAATCCGCGGCGATATCGTCGGTGCTATTGCCGGTGATATCGGATTCCGCGCGCCGTTTGCGCCAACGTCGGTCGGCCGCATCTTCGTAATTCGCCGGTTTGGTCGGCCGATGCATGAGACCAAGCAGGATGTTCTCGCCCAGCGTAGCCGAAAATGCATAAGCAGCCGGGCCGACATAGGCAAGCCGGCGGCCAGTGACCGCCTCGGGAAGCTGGCTCGAATCTTGGCCGGCGAGCGAAAGTTGGCCGGCGGTGGGGGCGATCAGGCGAGCGATCATCATCCCCAGCGCGTCCTTACCGCCCCCCGCGGGACCGACGATGGCGACATGCTCGTCGAGCGGGAAGCTGAAGGACACGCCGTCCAGAATCGCCACCTTGCCGTCTTCGGTCAGGCCGACATTGCTTGCGACCAGGTCGCCATTGAGCGGCGGAATGATTTCGGGTTCGGCCAACTGGATGTCCTGTGCCATCGCGCCGGCCGGTACGAATTGCTCGACCACTTGCTCGTATTTGATGCGGACGTCCTCTTTCTGTTGGTAATAGGTCAGCAACTCCTTCCATGGCGCCGACATATCCTTGTAGGCGATTAGCGCGCCGATCAGCGCACCCGAACTCATTTCACCGTTGATCACGAGATAGCCGCCGATCATGAAAAAGAAGAAAGGCGTGAGCTGGCTGATGAAGTTGTTGAGGAACTTGACGAAGAATTTGCGGTTATAGATGTCGAAACGGATATCGAAAATGGTGGCGAGGCGGTCGCTGAACTCCGACAGCTTGTGGCGTGCGGCGTTGTGGGCATGAATTTCGGTGGCACCGCTGACGCTCTCGCCGATCCGCTCGGACAGTTTGCGCACCGTCCGCACGCGCTCCTTATTGAGCTGGTTCACCTTCTTTTGCAGGCGGGGGATGATCCAACCCTGGAAGGGGTAAAGCGCCGTTGCCGCCAGACCCAGCTTCCAGTCTTGTACGAACAAAAACACGATAACGGTCACGAGCTGACCGAACTGAAACACCGAACCGTTGATCGCCTCGCCGATAAAGCCGCCGATCGGCTCGCATTCGGCGGTGATCATCGGAATCAGCTCGCCCTGGGATACTTTTTTGAATTGGGGCAGGGGAAAGCGCAGGATGCGGGCATAGAGCTCGTAGCGCAGCCGGCGCAGCATGCGTTCGCCCAGCCGGCCTTGCGAGATGTTGATGTAAAATTTGAAGCCGCCATTGACGCAAACCAGAATCAAGAACAGCCCGCACAGCAGGAAGAGATAGGGAATCTGATCGAACGGCATGCCGAACAGATCCTTGGGGAAATTCTTGCCATTGATCGCCTGGTTCACGATCATCTTGGGTAGATCGTAGGAATAATAGAGAAACGGAAACGACGCCCCGGTCACGAGCAGCAGGAAAAGCTGCTCCTTGAGGCTGTATTTGAAGATAAACCGATAGAGGTTCGTTTCCATTTCCCTTTTCCGTTCAAGCTGTTACGGCACATTGCCGGCGGCAGCCCGCCCCCCGCTCGCACCATAGCCCAGCTTGCCCACCGGGGTAAACGGCGGCCATGGGTGGGCCGGCAGATCACGGAACGATCACGGAAATTCGACTTGGGGGCTGGCCTCACCCCGTGCCATAGTTGCCTAAAATAACAACAAGTTTCAGGGACGAACGGGATGGCTAAACGACGCAGTCACGCGCGTGTGCTGATTTATAGTCACGACACCATGGGCCTCGGCCATCTCCGGCGGTGCCGGGCGATCGCCCATTCGCTGGTGGAAGACAACAAGGATCTCTCCGTCCTTATTTTGTCGGGCTCGCCAATCATTGGCAGCTTCGATTTCCGCACGCGCGTGGATTTCGTGCGCATCCCCGGTGTGATCAAGCTGCGCAATGGCGAGTACACACCACTCAATTTGCATCTCGACATCGACGAAACTCTCGGCCTGCGCGCATCTATTATTCGACATACGGCGGAGAGTTTTGATCCCGATTTGTTTTTGGTGGACAAGGAGCCGCTCGGCCTGCGCGGTGAGGTCAAGAGCACGCTCACTATGCTGAAGGCGCGGGGCACGCCGCTCATTCTGGGCCTGCGCGACGTGATGGATGAGCCGGCCCTGCTGGCGCCGGAATGGGAACGCAAAAACGTGCTGCCCGCGCTGCGCAATCTCTACGACGAAATCTGGGTCTACGGCCTGCCCCAGATTTGCGATCCGCTCGCCGGCATCAACGTGCCCGCCTCGACCCGGCGCAAGATCCGCTATACCGGCTATCTCCGACGCTCGATCGGCTCAGTGCCGCCGAGCGCCACGGCCAATATGTCAGTGCGGCCCACCGACCAGCCCTATATCCTGGTGACGACCGGCGGCGGCGGCGACGGCGAGGGGTTGATCGATTGGGTGTTGCGCGCCTATGAGCATGACGACAATCTGCCCCATCACGCATTCATCGTGCTCGGCCCCTTCATGCAGCCGGAGCGCCAGGCGGAATTCCTGCAGCGTTGCGCGCGACTGCCCAAGGTCGAGGCGATCACCTTCAACGCGCACATGGAAGTCCTGATGGGCCGCGCAGACGGTGTGGTCGCCATGGGCGGCTATAACACGTTCTGCGAAATCCTATCTTTCGATAAGCGCGCCATCATCGTGCCGCGCACGGCGCCGCGCATGGAGCAATATATGCGCGCCGCCCGCGCCCGCGATCTGGGCCTGGTCAATATGCTGGTGGACGATGGCGGGCGCGACCCCCGCGTAATGGCCAGCGCGCTGCGCCGCCTGCCCGAACAGCGCGCGCCGTCCGAGGCCAATATGGAAGCGCTGCTCGACGGCTTCTCCCAGGTCAACCGGCTGATCGGCCGCTGGCTGACCAAGCCCGCCGCGGCTGCCGGCATCAGCCTGGTCGGCCGGCAAGCCTGAGGCGCGGCCCAGGGCCGGAGCCGGTCGTGGCTGCCGTCGCCTTCGTGCTCAAGGGCTATCCGCGCCTGTCCGAAACCTTCATCGCTCAAGAAATCCTCGCCCTCGAACGGCGCGGCCTCGATATCCGCATCGTCAGCCTGCGCCATCCGACCGACGGCCGTGTCCACCCCGCCCATCGCGAGATCAAGGCGCCCCGGCTCTATCTGCCGGAATATCTCTATCGCGAACCGCTCAGGGTGTGGCGGGCCTGGATTGCGCTCCGCGCGACCGCGCGGTACGCCGCAGCCCGCACGCTCTGGCTGACCGATTTACGCCGCGATCCCACGCCCAACCGCATCCGGCGCTTCGGTCAGGCCTTGGTGCTGGCCCATGAACTGCCGGATAAGGTCGACCGCATCCACGCCCATTTCCTGCATACGCCGGCTTCGGTCGCGCGCTATGCCGCCGCGTTGACCGGCTTGCCCTGGTCGGTCTCCGCTCACGCCAAGGACATCTGGACCTCGCCCGAGTGGGAAAAGCGCGAGAAGCTAGCCGATTGCGCCTGGGCCGTGACCTGCACCGCCATCGGCCATGCTCATCTGGCCGCGCTCGCGCCCGTACCGGACCGCGTGACCCTTGCCTATCACGGCCTCGACCTCGCCCGTTTCGCGCCGCCGCTGGCGCGCGCCAGCATTCGCGACGGCAGTCGGGCCGACGATCCCATCGTCCTGTTGTCGGTCGGCCGCGCGGTTCCGAAAAAAGGCTATGACGATTTGATCGATGCCTTGGCGCTGTTGCCGCCGGCGTTGCAGTGGCGCTTCATCCATATCGGCGGCGGTGCCCTGCGCCGCCGACTGGAGCGCCAAGCCGCCGGCAAGGGGTTAAGCGCGCGTATCGATTTTCGCGGCGCCCAGGCGCAGGAGGCGGTATTGGCCGCATACCGCGCCGCCGATTTATTCGTGCTGGCGCCGCGGATCGCCGATGACGGCGACCGCGACGGCCTGCCCAATGTATTAGTCGAAGCCCAGAGCCAGGGCCTAGCCTGCGTCTCGACGGCGGTTTCGGCCGTTCCCGAACTGATCGCAGATGGCGAGACCGGATTGCTCGTCGCACCCGGCGACAGTGCGGCTCTGGCCCACGCGCTCATGCGCGTCATCGCCGATCCGGCGTTGCGCGACCGGCTTGGCGCGGCCGGTGCAGCGCGGGTGCGCGCCGCCTTCGATCACCAGCGCGGCGTCGACCTCCTCGCCGCCAAGTTCGGGCTGCGGTCGTGACCGCATCCCGCCGCGTTGCGTTCTACGCCACGCTCAAACCGCCGACGGCACCATCGCCCTCGGGCGACCGCGCCATAGCACGGCTGCTCATGGCGGCCTTGGCGGCGGCCGGGTATCGGGTCGAGCTGGCCGCACGCCTGCGCGCGGGCGCGCCGGGCGACAGCGCGGTACGCCAATCCCTAATCTCGGGAGCCGGCTCGCGGCTCGCCGATCATCTGATCCAACGCTACCGGACAGCTCCCGAAACGGCGCCGGATTTGTGGTTCACTTATCACCTCTACGACAAAGCGCCGGACTGGATCGGGCCGACGGTCGCGACGGCACTCGACATACCTTATGTCGCGGCGGAAGCATCGGTGGCGCCCAGCCGGGCGGCAGGGCCTTGGGCCTCGGGTTACGCTGCCACACTGGCCGCGCTCAAGCGCGCCGATCTGGTCTTTGGCTTGAACTCGGTAGATCGCGCCGGCGTGATGCCGCACCTCGCCGTGCCCGAGCGCTGGTGCCCGCTCAAGCCCTTTATCGACACCGCCCCCTTGATGGCTGCCAGCCGCGCGCGCGCCAGCCATCGCGCGCGGCTCGCTCATGATCGCGGCCTCGATCCCACCATACCCTGGCTGATTGCGGTCGGCATGATGCGGTCGGGCGACAAGCTCGCCTCGTACCGGCAACTCGCCGACGCGCTCGGCCGCATTGCCGGCCGGCCCTGGCGGTTGCTGCTGGTCGGCGATGGCGAAGCACGCGACCGGGTGACGGCTGCGTTCGCCGGGTTGGCCGATCGGGTCGTGCTGCTTGGCCGGCGCGATCCGGGCGAGGTCGCGGGCTTGCTCGCCGCAGCCGACCTCTGCGTTTGGCCGGCGGTGCGCGAGGCCTATGGCATGGCGCTGCTGGAAGCCCAGGCCGCCGGCTTGCCCGTGGTTGCCGGACGTTGGGGCGGCGTGCCCGATATCGTTGCCGATGGCGCGACCGGGACGTTGGTGCCACGCGACGATATGGCGGCTTTCGCGGCAGCGGTAACGCGCTATCTCGACGATCCCACGCTGCGTCGGCGCGCGGGCGAGGCGGCACAGCGCATCGTATGCGCCGACCATGATCTCGCGACCGCCGTTTCCACCATCGCCGATGCGCTCGGCCGGGTGGTGCAGTGATACCGCTCGCCCTCATTCGTCACGGTCCGACAGAATGGTCGGACCTGAAGCGTTACCAAGGGCGCATCGACACGCCGCTAAGCGAGGCCGGCCGCGCCGCGGTCCGAACGTGGCGCGTGCCGGCGGCCTACCAATCCTATGACTGGTTCTCCAGCCCGCTCGCCCGTGCGCGGGAAACCGCAACTATTCTTGGCGCGCGCGACATGACGATCGCGCCGGAGCTGATCGAGATGGATTGGGGCGATTACCAAGGCCACACCTATGAGGCGCTCCAGGCGCGCTACGGCGCCGCCATGACCGACAACGAGGCGCGCGGCCTCGATTTCCAGCCGCCTGGCGGGGAAAGCCCGCGCCAGGTCATCGCCCGGTTGCGGCCCTGGCTGGCCGCGCGCGCGCGATCGGGCCGGCCGAGCTTGGCCGTGGTCCATCGCGGCATCGTGCGCGCCCTGCTCGCCCACGCCACGGGCTGGCCGATGATCGGGCCGCCGCCGGCTAGGCTTGACTGGACCGCGCTACACCTGTTCAACCTGGATGGGGACGGCGGCTTCCAGGTCGAGCGTCTGAACATCGCCTTGGGCCAGAACGCCACCGCATCATGACCGCCGCCCGAATCCTCATTTATGTCCAGCACCTGCTTGGTATCGGCCATCTCCGGCGCGCCGTGATCCTGGCGCGCGCGGCGGCCCAGCACGGCCTGGACACGACCCTGGTATCCGGTGGCTTTCCGATCGCGGGCTTGGATTTGGGTCGTGCGCAATTGGTGCAATTACCGCCGGTGCGCGCCGCCGACGTCACATTCAAAACGCTGCTCGATGAACGCGATCGACCAATCACCGAAGCCTGGCGCGCCCAGCGTCGCCGCCTTCTCCAGGGCGCCTTCTCGGCAGTCGATCCCGATGCCGTGGTGCTGGAAATGTTTCCCTTCGGCCGGCGCCAGATGCGTTTTGAACTAGAGCCGCTGGTGATGGCGATCGAGTTGGTTCAACCCCGCCCCCTGGTTATCAGTTCGGTGCGCGACGTGCTGGTCGACAAGAAAAATACGAAACGAACGGAAAGCATCCTGGAGGTGATCGAACGGGATTTCGATGCTGTCCTGGTTCATGGCGATCCCGCCGTGATCCCATTCGATGCAAGTTTTCCCGCGGCGGATCGCATCGGCGACAAGCTTGTCTATACCGGCTATGTCGCTACTGCTTCGTTGCCCCCGACCGCGCCAACCGGGCGCGAAGTGGTGGTGTCCGCCGGCGGCGGGGCGGTCGGCACCCGGTTGATCGAGGCGGCGTTGGAGGCGCGCAAGCTAGGGGTGTTGGCGGATCGCCCGTGGCGCATCGTGACCGGCCCCAATCTGGAACAGAGCACTTTCGACTTCTTCAGGTCCTGGACACCTGGCGGCGTCACGATCGAGCGTTGGCGTAACGATCTCCCGCGGTTGATAGCCGGCGCGGCGCTGACGATCTCCCAAGCCGGCTATAACACGATGATGGAGATTCTGGCCGCGCGCGTGCCCGCGGTCGTCGTTCCGTTTGCCGAAGCGGGGGAGACCGAGCAGACCTTGCGTGCCCAACGCCTGGCCGCGCGCGGTTTGGTCACGCTGGCGCCGGCCAAGGGGCTCAATGGCGCGGTCATGGCCGCGGCGGTCGCCGAGGCCATGGCCCGACCGCGCCCAAGCGCCGCCATCGATATGAACGGCGCCGTCCAGTCCGCGCGTCTGATCGCCGACATGATCGAACGTCGGCGCGAGCGGGGGGCAGCATGAGCGCCGCCGCAACGCGCGTGCGTCCGGCGCGCTCGGGATGGGCCGGATTGACGGCAGAGCTTGACGCATGGGCGGCCCAAGGGTTGGTCGCCACGTTTTGGTGGCGCGACGACGATGCCGTGGCACCAACGCCGGCGCTCGACCGATTGCTCCAGATTGCCGCAGAGGTCGGGGTCGCGCCCGGCATCGCCGTCATCCCGGCGGCTGCGTCGGCCGATCTGGCGGCGCGCCTGGCCGGCTGCGATGTGTCGGGCCTGGCGGTGTTGCAGCACGGTTTCGGCCATATCAATCACGGTGCGGAACGAAAGGCGGAGATGGGGCCGGAACGCTCGGCGGTGCAGCGCCGCGACGAACTTGCGCGTGGCGCGACGTTGCTGACCCGATCGTTCGGCACGCGCGCGCTGCCCGTCCTGGTGCCGCCATGGAACCGCATCGGCGCCGACCTGGTTCCAGCCTTGCCCGAGATCGGATTCGCCGGCCTTAGTTGTTACCGGGCGCGCATCGCGCGGTGGGCTGCGCCCGGCACAGTCCAGGCTAACACCCATATCGATATCGTGGATTGGCGCGCCGACAAGCGTTTCCTTGGCGAGACGGAGGCGCTCGATCTGGCGATCGGCCATTTGATGGTGCGCCGGACCGGCCGCGCCGATATCGACGAACCGACCGGGCTCTTGACCCACCATCTTGTCCAAGACGCCGCCGCCTGGCAATTCACTGGCGACTTAATCGCCCGCACGCGCGGCCACGCTTCGGCGCGTTGGCTCACCCCTGCCGAGGTTTTCGAGGTCCCGCGATGAAGCTTGCTCGTTATCCCATAAACGCATTGCTGGCAGATTACGGTCGCGCCGCGCTCGGCCTGGCGGCAACGGGCGGGCCCTTGTTGTTCGTGCCGCCGAATCCTGCCATGGTCATCATACTTGGGGGGATGGCCGGCCTATTCCTGATATTCGGCCTCCGAACCGGACTACGGCAGTTAACGACCGTAGAGGTATCGGAGCGAGGGGTCAGAGTCACAGGTCTGAGGTCCACGGCGCTCGATTGGACGGTACTAAAAGGGTTGCGTATACGCTACTACTCGACACGGCGTGACCGCACCCAGGGTTGGATGCAGCTGAAGCTGGACGGGCCGGATGGCACGATCGGCTTCGATTCCCATCTCGACGGTTTCGACGAACTGGTCAAGCGGGCCGCTGCGGCCGCGCGGACCGCCGGGCTCACCCTCAACGAGGCGACATTGGATAATCTGGGCGCGCTCGGTATCGAACGCGCCGGCCTTGGCAGCGCGGACGAGGCGCGGCCATGACGCCCTTGCTCCAGGTGCGCGATCTCAAGATCGTCTTCGACCTGCCGGAGGGCCCGTTGACGGCGGTGGATGGTGTGTCCTTCCGCGTTCGTCCGGGTTCTACCGTGGCGCTGGTCGGCGAATCCGGCTCAGGCAAGTCGGTCGTCTCTCAGGCGATCATGAATATCTTGCCGCGGGTGGCGCGCATCGCCCAGGGTCAAATCCTATTTGCCGATCCCGAGCGGCCGGGCACGGTCACCGATACGGTCCTGCTGCCGCCGGACAGCGCGGCCATGCGGGCTATTCGCGGCGGGCGCATCTCCATCATCTTCCAGGAACCGATGACGTCCCTATCGCCGCTCCATACGGTCGGCGACCAGATCGGCGAGGCATTGCATCTTCATCACAAGGCTAGTCGTCCCGAAGGGCGGGAATTGACGCGCGACATGCTGCGCCTCGTCGGTTTCCCCGACCCGGCGAAGGCGATCGACACTTTTCCTTTCGAACTGTCGGGCGGCCTGCGTCAGCGCGCCATGATCGCCATGGCGCTGATCTGCCGTCCCGCGCTTTTGATCGCCGACGAGCCGACGACCGCGCTCGACGTCACCATTCAGGCGCAAATCCTCAAGCTGATCGCCGATCTGCAATCCGAACTCGACATGGCGGTGCTGATCATTACCCACGACCTCGGTGTGGTCGCCAATGTCGCGCGCGAGGTCGTGGTGATGTATCGCGGCCGGGTGATGGAATCCGGGATGCTGGAGGATATCTTCAAGGCGCCGGAACATCCCTATCTCAAGGCCCTGATGCGCGCGGTGCCGCGCTTCAACATGAAGCCGGGCGAGCGCCTGGTGCCCTTGCGCGAGGTCAAGCACGAGGCGGGTGGCCAGCTTCTGTCGCAGAAAGCGCCGTGGCCCGAGGGCGCCGATGAGGCGGGCCCCTTGCTGGGCGTGCGCAACCTGACCAAGAGCTTCACCATCCGCAAATCCGGCTTGTTCGGCGGTGGTGCGGCGGGCGCCGCGCTGGCGGTGGACGATGTCAGCTTCGACGTGCGGCGCGGCGAATGTCTGGGGTTGGTGGGCGAGTCCGGCTGCGGCAAGACCACGCTCAGCAAGATGCTGATGCGCGCGCTCCGGCCCGACACCGGCACCGTGCATTTCAACGATCGCGGCCAGCGTATCGATCTGCTCGCCCTCGACGGCGATGCGCTCACCCAATTCCGCCGGAAGATGCAGTTCATCTTTCAGGACCCGTTCAGTTCGCTCAATCCGCGCATGACTGTGTTCGACATCCTGTTGGAGCCGCTGGTGATCCATCAGGTCGGCGATTCCGCTTCGCGTACCGAAATGGTCAAGGAGTTGATGCGGCTGGTCGGACTCGATCCCCGCTTCCTCAAGCGTTATCCCCACAGTTTCTCAGGCGGTCAACGCCAGCGCATCGGTATCGCTCGTGCGTTGGCGCTACGGCCCGACCTGCTGATTTGCGACGAGCCGGTCTCCGCTCTCGACGTGTCGATCCAGGCGCAGATTCTGAATCTGCTGAAGGATTTGCAGCAGCAGCTTGGGCTGACCTATGTTTTCATCTCGCACAATTTGGCAGTGGTCGACTATATCGCCGACCGTATCGCGGTCATGTGCGCGGGCCGGCTGGTCGAACTGGCGCCGCGCGCCGAACTGTTCCGCAACCCCGTGCATCCCTATACCAAGGCGCTGCTTGCCGCCGTGCCCGATCCCGATCCCGACCGCCGGTTGGACTTCACCGCCGTGCTCGACGGCAAGGCGTCGATCCCCGCGGCCTGGCCGTCCCCTTTCACCGTGGATGGCGTGCGCCGGCCCACCCTGGTCGATATCGGCGAAGGCCACTTCGTTCGCGCCGATCCGGACGCCATGCCGGCGGCCAAAACCATGGAGATGGCATGATGTTGCTGCGTATCGCCTGCGCCGCAATCGCGGTTCTCCTTGCTCTGCCTGTGCAGGCGCTCGAACCGATCGAGCCGCCCGTTCTGGCCGCTCAGGTGGCGGCGGGAAAATTGCCGCCGGTGGTCGATCGCCTGCCCAAGGTACCAGCGATCGCTCAAACGGACGAACCCGGCTTGAGCACGGGCCAACATGGCGGGACTATGCGCATGCTGTTCTCGGCGCCGCGCGAGTTGCGCATGCTGGTGGTCTATGGCTATGCGCGTTTGGTCGGCCACACCGTGGGATTCGAGCTGAAGGCCGACATTCTGGAGCGTTTTGAGGTCGAAGACGGCCGCATCTTCACCTTCCATCTCCGGCTTGGCCATCGCTGGTCCGACGGCGCACCCTTTACGGCAGAGGATTTCCGCTTCGCCTGGGAAGACATCCAGCTTAACAAGGATCTGTCGCCGACCGGTCCGTCGATCGAGTTTCTGGTCGAGGGCGAGCCGCCCAAATTTGAGGTGCTGAGCCCAACAGCCGTTCGCTATACCTGGCCGAAACCCAATCCGAATTTCCTTGCTGCCATCGCGGGTCCGCGCCCGCTCGACACCTTCAAGCCGGCCCATTTTCTGAAGCCCTATCACAAGAAATATGCCGAAGCGGCCGATCTCGACCGCAGGGTCCGGGAGGTTCGCCTGCGCAACTGGACCGCGCTGTTCACGCGGGTCAGCAACACTTACAACAACGACAACCCGGCGCTGCCGACGCTGCAACCCTGGATGCTGATAACCAAGCCGCCTTCGGAGCGTTTCGTCAGCCAGCGCAACCCTTATTTCCACCGCATCGATGTTCAAGGCCGGCAACTGCCCTATCTGGACGAGGTCGTGGTGCAGATCGCCGACAGCAAGTTGATCCCGGCCAAAGTCGGCGGCGGCGAATCCGATTTGCAGGCGCGCAATCTGCGCTTCGACAACTACACCTTTTTGAAGAGCGCGGAGAAGCGCAACGAGTTTGCCGTTCGACTCTGGCGCACCGCGCGCGGCGCCGATCTCGCGATCTATCCCAATCTCAACGCCAACGATGCCGGCTGGCGCCAGCTCAACCGCGATGTCCGCTGGCGGCGCGCGCTCTCCCTCGGCGTCAATCGGCGCGAGATCAACCAGGTTAATTTCTACGGGCTTGCCCGCGAGGGTGCGAATACCGTCCTACCCGACAGCGAATTCTACGAACGGCGTTTGCAGACCGCATGGGCGAGCTTCGATCTCAAGCAGGCGAACGCGCTTCTCGACGAGATCGGCCTGGTCAAGCGCGATCCGCGCGGCATCCGGTTGATGCCCAACGGCCGGCCGCTCGACTTGATCATCGAAACCGCGGGCGAGAGCACGGAGCAGGTCGACGCGCTTCAGCTCGTTCACGATTCCTGGCTCAAGCTTGGGATCAAGCTATTCATCAAACCGTCCCAGCGCGAAGTGTTCCGCAATCGCATCTTCGCCGGCGACACCGTGATGTCGATCTGGTTCGGCATGGAGAACGGCCTGGTCAATCCGGATTCGAGCCCGCACGAGCTGGCGCCGGTCGATCAACAGCTTCTGCACTGGCCGAAATGGGGCCAGCATGTCGAAACCAAGGGCAAGTCGGGCGAGCCCGTCGACATGGCCGAGGCCAAGGAGTTGATGGAGCTCTACTATGCCTGGCGGCAGGCCATCCAGCGCGCGGACCGCCAGCGTATCTGGAAGCGCATGCTGGAGATCCATGCCGACAACGTGTTCACCATCGGGATTGTCTCTGGCGTGCCCCAGCCGATCGTGGTGCATAAGCGCCTGAAGAACGTACCGGCCGAGGCGATCTATAGCTGGGATCCCGGCGCCCATTTCGGACTCTATCGCCCGGACCAGTTCTACTTCGACGGGCCGCCGCCGCGCCAAACGGCGCAGCAGACTCAATAGGCCATGACATGCTGATCTATCTGATCCGACGCCTGATCATCATGATCCCCACGCTGATCGCCATCAGCGTGATCACCTTCACCATCATCCAATTGCCGCCGGGCGATTACCTCACGACCTATGTCGCCGAGCTGCAATCCCAGGGCGAGGCGGTCGATCCCAAAAAAATCGAATTTCTGCGCCAGCAATACGGGCTCGACCGGCCCAAGTACGAACAATACCTGCTCTGGGTCGGCGGCATCCTACAGGGTGATTTCGGTTATTCCTTCGAGCACAGCCTGCCGGTTACGGAAATCATCGGCGACCGGCTATGGCTGACAGTTCTGGTTACGTTCTGCACCATCGTCTTCACCTGGATCGTGGCGTTTCCGATCGGCATCTATTCCGCCACTCACCAATATAGCTGGGCCGATTACAGCTTGACCCTGGTCGGGTTTCTCGGCCTGGCGACGCCGCATTTTCTGTTGGCCCTGGTCATGCTCTATTTCGCCAACGTCACCTTCGGCACCTCGATCGGCGGGCTGATGGACGAGCAGTTCATCGGTCAGTCCTGGAGTTGGGCCAAGATCAAATCGGTGCTCGAACATCTATGGATCCCGGTCATCGTGATCGGCACCTCGGGCACGGCGGGAATGATCCGGCGATTGCGCGCCAATCTGCTGGACGAATTGCAGAAGCAATACGTCACCACCGGCCGCGCCAAGGGTCTGCCGCCCTTTCGCCTGCTGATAAAATATCCTCTGCGTATGTCGCTCAACCCGTTCATCTCCGATATCGGCGACTATTTGCCCGATCTGGTGTCGAGCGCCACCATCGTGTCCGTGGTCATGTCGTTGCCGACCACGGGGCCGATTTTGCTCGATGCCTTGCGCAGCCAGGATATGTATCTCGCCGGTTCGTTCTTGATGTTCCTGGCCGTGCTGACCGTGATCGGCGTGTTTCTGTCCGATCTGGCGCTGGCCGCCTTCGACCCGCGCATCCGGCTCCATGGCGGGCTGTCGCGATGACGACAGCCCCCAACGATCGCCGCACGGTCGGCCAGCTCGATCATTATGTATCGACCGCGCCCTTCGACCCCGTGGCCGAGACGCCGCTGACGCCGCTTCAGGAGCGCTATTTCCTCGCCTCCCAATGGCGCATGATGTGGTGGAAGTTCAAGCGCCACCGGATCGCCCTGATCTCGCTATGGATCCTGGTATTCTTCTACTTGGTGGTGCTGTTGGCCGAGGTGGTGGCGCCCTATGATTTGAGCACGCGCAACACCGAGTTCATCTATGCCGGCCCGCAGCCGATCCATCTGTTCCACGACGGCCGCTTCGTCGGTCCGTTCGTCTATGGCGCGTCCTACAAGCTCAACATGGAGAATCTGAAGCGGGAGTACACGGAAGACACTTCGGAGGTTCATCCCATCCGCTTCTTCTGCCGGGGCGACGAATACAACTTCTGGGGTGCCTTTCCAGCGCGCTTCCATCTGTTCTGCCCGGCCGAGGGCGGCACCTTGTTCCTGCTCGGCACCGACCGGCTCGGCCGCGACATGTTGAGCCGGGTGATCCACGGCACGCGCATTTCGCTCACCGTCGGACTGATCGGCATCACCATCAGCTTCACCCTTGGCCTCGTCATCGGCGGCATCGCCGGCTATTACGGCGGGCTGGCCGACCTCGTGATTCAGCGCGTGATCGAGATCATCCGCTCCTTCCCCTCGCTGCCGCTCTGGCTGGCGCTGTCGGCGGCACTGCCCGTGACGTGGAGTCCGATTCTCGTTTTCTTCGGCATCACCATCATCCTCGGCCTGATCGAATGGACCGGCCTGGCGCGCGCCGTGCGCTCCAAACTGTTGTCCTTGCGCGAGGAGGATTTCTGCACCGCCGCGATCCTGATGGGCGCCAAGCCGGCGCGCGTGATCGGCCGTCATTTGCTGCCCAGCTTCATGAGCCATTTGATCGCGTCGGCTACGCTGTCGATCCCGTCCATGATCCTGGGCGAGACGGCGCTCAGCTTCCTCGGTCTGGGCCTGCGCCCGCCGGTGACTAGCTGGGGTGTGCTGCTCAACGAGGCGCAGAACATCAACGTGGTGGCCGAGTATCCCTGGCTGATGCTGCCGGTGGTGCCGGTGATCCTGGTCGTGCTCGCCTTCAACTTCATGGGCGACGGGCTCCGGGACGCGGCGGATCCTTATAAGTAGGGGGAGCGGCGATTTCTCCGCCCGGCGCGCAGTTCTTTTCACATACGGCCCAGCGCATAAATTAAAAATATTCTCTACAGCGTATATATCAGATATATGCGCTGTTCAGTATATTGACATTTATACGATGAATCGTATAATCGAAGAAAATGGAGCCCTCCCGTGGAACAGATTGCCAGGACTTCCAAGCAGATCGGGGCGGCCCTTCGCCGCCGGCGGCGCAGCGCGAGCCTGTCCCAATCGGAGCTGGGAGCAAAGACAAATCTACGGCAGGCAACAATCTCGGCTCTGGAGAACGGCCAGCCGGGAACGAAACTGCGTACCCTGGTTGACGTGATGGTCGCGCTCGACCTCGAGATGGTGGTCCGAGACCGCTCGAAAGCTGGCGAGACGATCGAGAACATGTTCTGATGGCGCGCCCGCGCAAGCGCGACCCGCTCAACGTATTTCTAAATGGCCGACAGGTCGGATCGCTGCGTCGCCAGGCCAGCGGTGCCATCGAATTTCAGTATGGCGCCGACTGGCTATCGTGGGAGCACACCCAGCCTGTGTCGCTCTCGCTGCCCCTGCGCGAAGACCGCTATATCGGCGAACCCGTGATTGCGGTTTTCGACAACCTGCTTCCGGACAGCGTGCCGATCCGGCGTCGAATCGCCGAACGGGTTCGAGCCGATGGTGACGATGCCTACAGCCTGCTTGCCAAGGTCGGCCGCGATTGCGTCGGCGCTCTCCAATTTCTGCCGGATGGCGTGACGCCGGGACCGGCAGGCGAAGTGGAAGGTCGGCCGATCGGCGCCGACTATATCGCCCACAAACTCGGCGACCTTACCGCGACACCTCTCGGTATGGATGAGGATGATGAGTTTCGAATCTCTCTCGCGGGCGCACAGGAGAAGACGGCGTTTCTCTTTTGGAAGAAAAAATGGCATGTCCCGCGCGGAACCGCGGCGACCACACATATCTTGAAGCCGCAAATCGGCGTCTTGCCCAGTGGCATCGACCTCTCGCAGAGTGTGGAGAATGAATACCTCTGCTTGAAGCTCACGGCCGCCTTCGGCTTGCCAAGCGCCAATGTCACGGTGGCGGATTTCAAGGGAAATCGCGCCTTGGTCGTCGAGCGGTTTGATCGCCACTGGACCCGGGACAAGCGTTTGTTGCGCCTGCCGCAGGAAGACCTTTGCCAAGCACTGTCAGTACCGCCATCGCGCAAATACGAATCGGATGGCGGCCCTGGCGTGGCAGCCATTCTGGACCTGCTGAAGGGAAGCGATGAACCCGAGGCGGATCGCCGATTTTTCTTCAAATCGCAGGCTATGTTCTGGCTGCTATGCGCGACCGACGGACACGCCAAGAATTTCAGTATTTTCTTGAATCCGGGCGGCCGATTCGCAATGACCCCGCTTTATGACGTTATATCGGCGCAGCCAGCGATCGACCGGGGTGAAATTCGCAGAACGCGAATAAAGCTCGCAACGGCAATCGGCGATAACCGGCACTATGCCGTCGATGACATCGTGCCGCGACATTTCATGCAGATGGCGGCAAGATGCGGCATCCCAGCCTCCGTCATACGGGGGATGTTCGGTGAGTTTTTGGAAATCGAAGAGGCCGCAGTGAGCAACGTTACGGCGGACTTACCCGCCGATTTTCCCATGGAACTTGCTCGATCCGTCATTGACGGCCTTCGTCGTCGCCTAGGATTGATGCGGCACATGGTTGGTTGAGTGTTCGCGCCATTTCGGCACCCACCCCTACCGCCAACCCCCATTTTCCCTTATATATTCCCCATGCTCACTGCCACCCGCCCGCGTCCCGTCGTGCTGTGCATTCTCGACGGCTGGGGTCATCGCGCCGAGCCGGCCGACGACAACGCCATTCTCAAGGCGCGCACGCCCAATTTGGACCGGCTGGCCCGGACCTGCCCGATTGGGCTGATCGAGGCGTCCGAGGCCCATGTCGGCCTACCCCGGGGCCAGATGGGCAATTCCGAGGTCGGGCATATGAATATCGGCGCGGGACGAATCGCCGCGCCCGAATTGCCGCGCATCGATCAGGCGATTCTCGACGGCAGCTTCTTCAAGCTGCCGACGCTCCAGGATTGGATCGACCGGATCAAGGCAGATGGCGGCACCGCCCATATCCTGGGCCTGCTATCCGATGGCGGCGTCCACTCCCATCAAGACCATATGGTGGCGCTTGCGCGTGCCGCCGCCTCGGCCGGCCTGCCCGTGCGCATCCACGTCTTCACCGATGGCCGGGATACCCCGCCCCAAAGCGCGCGCGGCTTCGTCGCCAAGTTTCAGGCCGACATTGCCGGGCTCGCCAATGCGGCGATTGCCACCGTATCCGGGCGCTTCTTCGCCATGGACCGGGATAAGCGTTGGGAGCGGGTCACGCGCGCCTATGACGCCATCGTTAGCGGTCAAGGCGAGCGGGCCGGCGATGCGCTCGCCGCCGTTACGGCCGGCTACGACCGGGGCGAGACCGATGAGTTCATCGCGCCGACCGCGATTGCCGGCTTTGGCGGCATGAAGGATGGCGACGGGCTTGTCATGGCCAATTTCCGCGCCGATCGTGCGCGCGAACTGCTGTCGGTCCTGCTCGATCCCGGTTTCGACGGGTTCGTGCGTGCGCCAATCGTGCGCATCGGCGCCGCCCTTGGCATGGCGGCCTATTCGCGCGAGCATGATCGCTGGCTCGCCACCCTGTTCCAGCCGGTGCGCTATGCCGACACCCTGGGCGAGGTGGTGGCGCGCGCCGGTCTGGCCCAGCTGCGCATCGCCGAGACCGAGAAATACGCCCACGTCACCTTCTTCTTCAACGGCGGCGAGGAGCGCGAATTTCCGGGCGAGACCCGCATCCTCGTGCCCTCGCCCAAGGTTAAGACTTACGATCTCAAACCCGAAATGTCGGCGCCAGAGGTTACGGACGAGCTGGTGGCTGCGGTCGAATCCGGCCGTTTCGATTTGATCGTGGTCAACTACGCCAATACCGACATGGTCGGCCATACCGGCGATATCGCCGCCGCGATCAAGGCTGTCGAGGCGGTCGATGCCTGCATGGGCCGGCTGAGCGATGCGGTGGTCGAGGCGGGCGGTGCCATGCTGGTGACGGCCGACCACGGCAACGCCGAGCAGATGCGCGACCCCGCGACCGGCGCACCCCACACGGCGCATACCATGAATCCCGTGCCATCCATGCTGGTTGGTTGCCCCGCCGGTATCGGCGGCCTCGCCCGGGGCAAGCTGGCCGACATCGCACCCACTCTGCTGGCCTTGCTCGGCTTGCCTCAGCCCGCCGCTATGACCGGCCGCTCCCTGCTGGTGCTATCGTCGCAATCTGCTGCCGGTGCGGAACGACGTGGCGCGGCCTAACCCGCGCGAACCGGGCCGCCGGGCTTGGCCCTGGCTTGCCCTGCTTTGGTTGGCGGTGGCGCCTTTCGATCCGGCCGCCGCCCAGACGCGCGCGCCCACCGATGCGGAACGCCAGCGCGAAGGCGAACGGTTGCGCGAGGTCGAGCGGGCGATCGAGCGCGACCATGGGCGCCAATCGAGCCTGGATCGGCAATCCCAGATTCTCGGCCGCGAGGTTGAGAAGCTGCAGGGCGAGATCGTCGGTGCCGCCCGCGCCGTCCAGGCACAGGAAGAGGAATTGTCGGCATTGGAGCGGCGCTTGGATGTGCTTGCGGTCGAGGAACAGCAGAAATCGGGCGCCTTCGGGCGCCAACGCGATCGGCTGGGCTGGTTGACCAACGCCATGCAGGTTCTGGCCCGACACCCGCCGGAAATGCTACTGGCGGCGCCGGGCAGCCCGGTCGACACGGTGCGCAGCGCCATCTTGCTTCAGGCAGCTCTACCGCGCGTCCAGCTTGCGGTGGCTCAGCTCAGGGTCGAGCTGGAGCGCCTGGCCGTGCTGCGGGACGATGTGATCCAACAGGCCGCGCGAGTCGAAGAATCGCGTATGGCTCTGGTCGAACAGCACAGCCGGCTCGAAACCCTGGTCCAGCGCAAGGCCTCGCTCCAAGAACGCACGGAAAACGAAAGCCAGCGCCTGGCCCAACGCGTCCAAGCCATGGCGGCGACAGCCCAGGATTTGCGCCAATTGCTGGAACGCCTGGAACAAGAGCGGCTCCGCCGCGAGGCCGAGGCGCGCGCGCGCCAGCAGGAAATCCAGCGCCAAGCCCAGTTGCAGGCCCTGCGCCTGGCCCAGCAGGAAGCCCAACGCCGGGCCGAACAGCCCGCAGCCGGGGCGCCGGCTGCGCCGCTCCCCGCACCGAATCAGCAAACCGCCAGCCTACCGCCGCCCTCGCCCCCACCGGCTAGTTCGTCCAAACCGGGCGGGCTGGCCCAACCCAGGGGGCAACTGGCCCATCCCGCCAGCGGCCGGGTCGTCACCCGATATGGCGAGGCCAACGCAAACGGCACAACCCAGCGCGGTTTGACCGTGGAAACCCGAATCGGTGCCCAAGTGATCGCCACCTACGACGGCACCATCGCCTTTGCCGGCCCGTTCCGGGGCTACGGGCAGTTGTTGATCATTGAGCATGGCGAGGGATACCATACCTTGCTGGCTGGGCTCGGACGGATCGATGCTCGGGTCGGGCAATCGGTGGTCGCCGGCGAACCCGTTGGGCTGATGGCACCCCTGCCTGGGCAAGTCCCGAAGCTTTACGTCGAATTCCGCCGTAACGGCCAACCCGTCAATCCCGTACCGTGGCTGGCCGCCGGCAAGGAGAAAGTGAGCGGATAATGCGCAAGTTCATGTTCGCGGCGATCGCCGCTACCGGTTTGGCTTTTGCCTTCGTCGTTGGGGCGCAGACACAGTCCAACCGGGCCCCCCAGGCCAACACGTCCGAAACCTATCGCCAACTCAATCTGTTTGGCGAAGTGTTCGAGCGCGTGCGCGCGGACTATGTCAAGGAAACCGCCGACGAGGAAATGATCGAGGCCGCGATTAACGGCCTCCTGACCTCGCTCGATCCCCATTCCAGCTATATGTCGGCCAAATCCTTCCGCGACATGCAGGTGCAAACGCGCGGTGAGTTCGGCGGGCTGGGCATCGAGGTCACCATGGAAAACGGCCTGGTCAAGGTGGTCTCCCCGATCGACGACACGCCCGCCTACCGCGCCGGCGTCAAACCCGGCGATTTCATCTCCCATCTCGATGGCGAGCCCGTGCTTGGGCTGACGCTGAACGAGGCGGTGGAGAAAATGCGCGGGCCGGCCAAGTCCCAGATCAAGTTGACCATCCGGCGCGGCAACATGGAGCCCTTCGACCTCTCCGTCACGCGCGACGTGATCCGGATCCAATCCGTGCGCAGCCGGGTCGAGGGCAACATCGGCTATGTCCGCATCACCACCTTCAACGAGCAAACCGATGCCGGCTTGAAGCGCGCAGTCGATCAGATCAAGAGCCAGCTCGGCGACAAGCTCCGGGGCTATGTGCTCGACATGCGCAACAACCCGGGCGGCCTGCTCGACCAAGCGGTTGCCGTGTCCGACGCCTTCCTCGACAAGGGCGAGATCGTGTCAACCCGCGGACGGCGCAGCGACGATGCCACCCGCTTCAACGCCAAGCCGGGCGATCTGGCTGGCGGCCTGCCCATGGTCGTGCTGATCAATGGCGGCTCGGCCTCGGCATCCGAAATCGTTGCCGGCGCTTTGCAGGACCATCGGCGCGCAGTCATCCTGGGCACCAAGTCCTTCGGTAAGGGCTCGGTGCAGACCATCATCCCGCTGCAAGGTCACGGCGCCATGCGTCTGACCACGGCGCAATATTTCACGCCATCGGGGCGTTCGATCCAGCAACTCGGTATCGAACCCGATATCACGGTCCAGGAAGCGCGTATCCAGGCAGTCGACCAAGGCGTACGCCGGCGGGAATCCGATTTGCGCGGCTCGCTCCCCAACCCAACTCAGGGCCAGCCGGCGCCGGGCGTACCCGCCAGACCGTCAAGCCAGCCGCCCCAAGGCCAACCCGCACCCGCTAGCCCTAGCGATCAGGCGCCTGCGGCGGGCGAGGATGGCCAGGCTCCGCGCCCGGCCGAGGACTACCAACTCGTGCGGGCACTCGATCTGCTGCGCGGTCTGGCCCTGTTGCAGGGCCGCGTCGGCAACTAACGCCATGCCTGGGATGACGGCAACGGGGGCCGGGCGGTGACCGCGATCGGTCGCGAAGACGAGGATGGCGGCGGCTTCCGCATTTCACTGGTACTGGTCGCCTACCTCGTGCTCGCGGCCATCGTCATGGCGGTGATCGCCTGGCTGTTCCTCGGCCGCGAAGACACAACCTCGCGTCGGACGCTGGCAACGCCGCGCGTGACCGTGCCGTTGACCGTGCGCGGGCCTTCCGTGCCGGTGTCGAGCGCGGTCTATAGCATCGACGGCAAGACGATGGAGGCCAAGTCTTCCGATGCCAAGGCCGGGGGCGCCACGCCCAAGGATGAGGCGCAGGAGGCCGCGGCCCAACCGGCGATGACGCGGCCGGAAGGTGCGCTCGACAAGGCCCCCGATCCCGAATTGCTGGAGGAAACGCCGGCCGGCAACCTGCCCGCAATCTCGACCGATGGCCGCCAGCCCTGGCAATTTTACGCCCGCCCCTTTCCGGATAAAGATACCCGTCCGCGCATTTCCGTTGTGCTCGCGACCATGGGCCTATCGCGCACGGCGACCGAGGCGGCGATCAAGCAATTGCCGCCGCAAATCTCGCTATCTTTCGCGTCCTATGCAGAAAAGCTCGATGAGTGGATCGACCAGGCGCGCTTGGGTGGCCACGAGGTATTGCTGGATCTGCCGATGGAACCGGCCAATTTTCCGCGCTCCGATCCCGGTCCCTACACGCTGCTGACGACACTGAGCATCAATGAGAATCTCGACCGCCTGGACTGGGTGATGGCGCGGGCGAGCGGGTATGTCGGGTTTACGACGTTCCAGGGCTCGCGCTTCGTCACCTCGGACGAGCTGCTTCGCCCGGTTCTCGACGTGCTCAAGCAGCGCGGCTTGATGTTTCTCGATTCGCGCTCGACCTCACGCAGCCTGGCAGCGGCCGCCGCCGCCGATATCGGCGTGCCGCGCGCGCTCAACAATCGCTTCATCGATGGCGAAAACACGCGCGCCGCCATCGACCGCAAGCTGGGCGAGCTTGAGCTGATCGCGCGCGCGACCGGCTTCGCCGTCGGCATCGGCCAGTCCTATCCCGTGACCATCGAACGCCTGGCCGTTTGGGCCGAAGCGCTCGATGCCAAGGGCTTTGCGCTCGCCCCGATCTCAGCCCTGGTCAACAAGCAGAGCTTCCGCTGATGGAAGCACAGTTCGACCCCAACGGGCTGCCCTTTCGGCCCGGTGTCGGCATCATGCTGCTGAACCCGCTGAACCGGGTGTTTGTCGCGCGGCGTATCGATATGCCCAGCGACGCCTGGCAGATGCCCCAGGGCGGCATCGATCCCGGCGAAACGCCCGAACAAGCCGTGATGCGCGAGTTGATGGAAGAGGTCGGCACGGACAAGGCTGCGATCCTGGCGGAAAGCCCGGTTTGGCGCCGCTACGACCTGCCGCTGGAGTTGATTGGCAAGCTATGGGGCGGGCGCTATCGCGGCCAATCCCAGAAATGGTTCGCGCTCCGCTTCACCGGCACGAATGCCGATATCAACATCGCCACGGAAGAACCGGAATTCCTGGATTGGAAATGGGCGGCGCTTGCCGACCTGCCCGCGCTGATCGTGCCGTTCAAACGGAAGCTCTACGAGGAGCTGGTGGCGGAATTTGCGCCGCTGGTGGAAGGTTATACCAATCTCCAGTGATCAGAACCCATTGGCCCAGTCGCGCAATCCGATGGACATGATGCGCCAGGGTTGATCGACGAGCTTGTTCCAGGCCTCGCAGCAGTGATCGACGATGTCGTCATAGGATTTGAAGATGCGGTTGGAGAGC
>SHVW01000041.1 GCA_009694085.1 Alphaproteobacteria bacterium | reverse complement strand
GGTGGCGAACTCGCTAATATCGGCGCCGGCGCAAAAATGCCCACCGGCACCGGTCAGCACCGCTACCCGCACATCAGCGCGGCGGGCGAGATCGGCGAAGATGGTGCCCAGTTCCCGCCACATGGCGAGCGACACGGCGTTGCGCTTAGCCGGTCGGTTCAGGGTGACGACGGCGATGCCGTCGGGTTCGACGCGCAGCAGGATATCGTTCGACATGTAATTCTTTCGTTTTCGATCCGGGCGGCTCCGGCATACTAAGGCGTGGCGGATCGCAGGCAGCAATGCAAATTTCTCAGCCCGCCCATGGGAGGCAACCATGCCATCCGCGCTCGCCGGCCTGACCGTCCTCGATTTCACCCAACATCTGTCCGGGCCTTATTGTGCCATGCTGCTGGCCGATCAGGGTGCTGATGTGATCAAGATCGAACCACCGGGTATTGGCGACGCCGCGCGCGACATGCCGCCTTTTGTTGGTAAGGGCGGCACCAAAGGGCGGGGCGAGGGCGCGCCCTTCATGTTATGGAACCGCAATAAGCGCAGCGTGGTGCTCGATCTCAAGACCAAGCAGGGCCTGGCCGATGCCCGGGCGCTTGCCCGCAGTGCCGATGTTCTCATCGAGAATTACCGGCCCGGCGTGGCCGCTCGGCTCGGCCTGGGCTATCGCGCGCTGGCGCGCGCCAACAAGGGGCTGATCTATTGCTCGATCTCCGGCTTCGGCCAGACCGGGCCCTATCGCGACCGCGGCGGTTTCGATCTGATGACCCAGGCCATGTCCGGCCTGATGGCAACTTGCGGCGATGTCGATGGCCCGCCCCATCGCCTGCCCATCGCGATTTCCGATGTCGCCGCCGGCATGTTCGGCGCGATCGGCGTGCTCTCGGCCCTGCACGCGCGCCAGCGCACCGGGCGCGGCCAGCAGATCGACGTGTCGTTGCTGGAATCCGCCATCGCGCTCCAGGTCTACGAGGCAGCTTATTTTTTCGCCACCAATGAACGGCCGCCGCGCCTGGGCCAAGCCCATCGCGGCTCTTCGCCCTATCAGATGTTTCAGACCCGGGACGGTTGGATCACCATCGGCGGCGGGACGCAGGTTTTCTATGAACGGCTCTGTGCCTTACTCGATGCGAAAGCCCTGATCGACGATCCCCGGTTTCGCACCAATAGCGACCGCGTGTGCAACAACGACGCGCTCGTGGCTGCGCTGAGCGGCCCGCTCATGGCGCGAACGACGAAACACTGGATGACGGCTTTGGGGAAGGTTGGCATTCCGGCCGGGCCGGTCATGACCCACGACCAAGTCTTTGCTGATCCCCACGTGCTGGCCCGCGACATGGTGGTGGCTGTCGATCATCCCGTGGCCGGGCGAACGCGCACGTTGGACATTCCGGTCAAACTATCGGCGACGCCGGGCCGAGTGGGGCGAGCAGCGCCAACATTGGGGCAGCACACCGATCAGGTGCTGCGTGGCATCAAGCGCAGAGCCAAGACAGCGCGGTAGTAGTCACGCCTACGGCTTCGCCACCGTGCCCTGAGGCAAACCCGCGATGTGCGCGGCGATCTTGCCCGGATGAGTGAACCAGATGCGGTCGCGCTGGCTACAGATATGGGCGAGAACGCGACGAAGCTGGCGCAGCCGATGCGGCTGGCCCATCAGGAAAGTGTGGAGCGAGATCGCGCAGACTAACGGATGCTTCTGCGCCTGGTCGAGTTGCTCGTCGAAGGAGTCGATCAACATTTTGGAGAATTCATCATCGCTTGCGCCGCGATTAATGATGGCGGGGATGTCGTTGAGTTCCATGGAGGGATAGGGCACCGCCAGGATCGGGCCGCGATCGGTGCGGAACCATTGGGGCTGCTCGTCGAAGAACCAATCCATCATGTAGGTGTAGCCGGTCTCCAGCAGCAGTTCCGGCGTCTTCTTGCTCTGGGAGATGAAGGGGCCGAGCCAGCCGCGCGGTTGCTGGCCTGTTTCTTTGACGAAACGATCGCGCACCTCGGCCAGCATGGCGCGCTCGACATCCTCCTCCATGTCGATCTGGCGCTCGGAATTGGTGCGGCCATGGCCGACGAATTCGTCGCCGCGCTTGATGAAGGGTTCGAGCACCTCGGGCGTCACGTCGAACACGGCGGAATTGGCCAGCACGGCGACTGGGATCTTGAAGGTCTCGAACAACTCGATCAGGCGCCAGATGCCAACCCGGTTGCCATAGTCGCGATAGGCATAGCCGCGATGGAACGGCGCCGAGGGCATGGAGGTGAAATCGGCACCGGGATTGCGGCCGAACTCGAAGGCCTCGACATTGAGCGCGACGTAAACCGCAAGCCGCGTGCCGTTGGGCCAGTCATATACCGGACGCTTGGGCAGGGGCGAGAAGGGGTAGCGGTCGAATTTGGTGTCGAATTTCGCCATTGCCCCGGGCTCCCCGCCGGTGAAACGATTCAAACTTGCTTGCAATGCTAGGAACCGGGACCATAATTGTCAACGCAAGCGGCGGTGACGGGAGGAATTCCATGCGACCCTGGGACGGCATTATCAGCGAGGACGAACAAAAGGCCTATCGCGCCGCCGGATTCGGGCGCGCCCAGGGCATGGGCGCACGGCCGGCGCTCCTGATCATCGACATCCAGTACCGCACGATCGGAACTCAACCGCGCCCGTTCTGGGACTCGGTCAAAGAGTTTCCCACTAGTTGCGGCGAGATCGGCTGGGCCGCTATGGGCAAGGTGGTGCCCCTGCTCGACTGTTTCCGGCGCAAGGGCTTTCCCGTGCTCTATCCTCATGTGGCGCCCAAGGTGGCGGGCGAGGGCGGAAGACTGGCCGAGAAGGTACCGGCGATCATGACCATCCCGGCCAAGGGCTATGAATTTCCGCCCGAGATCGCGCCCCACCCCGGCGACGCACTCATACCGAAAAAACACCCGAGCGCCTTCTTCGGCACCGCCATGGTCAGCCATCTGATCGATCTCAACGTCGACACGCTGGTCATGACGGGCTGCACCACCTCGGGCTGCGTGCGCGCGTCGGCGGTCGATGCCTTCGCCTATAACTTCAAGGTCGTGGTGCCTGAAGACGCGGTCTACGACCGCAGCCGGGTCAGCCATTGCGTCAATCTGTTCGACATGGCGGAGAAATACGCCGACGTCATGCCTGCGGCCGAGGTGCTGAAGAAGATCGAGGCGCTACCGCCGCGCGTGCCGGCGCGTGCGGCGGAGTAGGGTTGGAGCGCGCTACTCCGGCCGCCTTCGCCCGGGCGCGTTACCGACCAGCGGATTGACCGCCACGAGCCCGGCAAAACGGCTGAAATCGCGGTCTGCCGACCATAGCTCGCGCACACCATGCTGCCGGCACAGCGCCGCCACGCGCGCATCGTGGACTTGGCCACCGGCAATGCGGCCGTCGACGAGAAGCCCGCGCAACGTTGGCCAGTGCGCAGCCGCCTCGGTCAAAAGTGCGAGAGTTGGCGATTCGAGCCAGGCGTCCACCTGGTCGAGCGCCCGCGCCAACGAGGTCGGCGGCGCGTAAATGCGGGGATGGGTGACGATGGCAAGAAATTCATGCAGGCACGGCCAGGGGATCGCCCATCTCGCCGGCCCTTCTGCAAGCTCGGTCACGCGCCGCGACGCCGTTTCGTAAAACGGCGAGTCTTCGCGATGGGCGTAGACGAGAATGTTGGTGTCGACGGCAATCACGCGCCGCGATCCTGATATAACAGATCGCGCAGTTGCTCCCACGATGCATCGCGAAATTCTGGCTGTCGGCCCTTGCCCTTGAAGCTGGCCGGGCGCAGTTTAAAGGGCGCGTCGTTCTTGGTTTCGGCGATGACACGATGAAGGCCGCGCTCCATCAATGTTCGCAAGGTGACGCCTTCGCGGGCCGCAAGCTTGCGAATCTCGCGCAGCAGGGAATCGGATATTTCTATGGTGGTTTTCATAACTACCATCTAGATGGGTTAGTAAATATGGGCACCCATACTTTAGAGTAAAAACTTTCACAAGACAAGGTCCACTCGGCGAGGACGGCAGAATAGAAACTTAAAACGGCCGGTCCCCCTGGACGACCACGCGGTGCATGACACGGCGGTGGCCGTGATAGTCGTTGATCGGGTTGTGCAGCGCGCAGCGATTGTCCCATAGCGCCAGCGTGCCCGGGGTCCAGCGGAAGCGGCAGGTGAATTCCGGCCGTTCCGAATGGGCGCAGAGATGGTTGAGTAGCGGTTGGCTTTCCCCGGCCGTCCAATCCTTGAAGCGCAGCGTATAGGCGCGGTTGACGAACAGCGCCTTGCGGCCGCTTTCGGGGTGCGTGCGCACGGCCGGATGTTCGACCTCGCCTTCCATGGCCGCGTTCATGGCAGCATCGGCGCGCAGCTTCATGGTGCGATCGGCGCCGAATTTACCCGCGGTGATGGACTGATTGTAGGACGCCGCGCCGTGGATTGTTTTCATGCCGTCCAGCATCCGGCGCGAGCCGGGCGATAGAGTCTCGAAGGCGAGATACTGGTTGGAAAACAAGGTGTCGCCGCCCCGGGGCGGCACGTCCAGCGCATAGAGGAACGAGCCGAGCGGCGGCTTCTCCAGGAAGGTGCTGTCCGTGTGCCAGCCCTCGCCGAAAGCGAAACGCTCCTGGGCATCCTTGATCACCACCATCAATTCGGGCCGTCCCTCCGGGCTTTTCATGAAGGGGTCGACGATCAACGGCCCGAAGCAGCGGGCAAAGGCGATCTGGCGATCAGGTGTGAGCGTTTGGTCGCGGAAGAAGACGACGAGGTGATCCAGGAAGGCCCGATGAATCTCGGCAAAGGTTTCCTGAGAGAGTTCGCGCGCGAGATCGACGCCGCCGATCTCGGCGCCGATCTGATCCGTGATCGGTGTGACCGTTATCGTGCGATAACCCGCCGTCATAACCGCCTCAGAACATGGCGCCGCGCGCCGCCACCGGCCAGATCGCCTCAACCCGATCGCCGCGCAGCCCGACATACCAATCGTGCAGATTGACCGTGGGGTCGCAATGACCGGGGATCAGCTTGATCTTCTCGCCGATGCGCAGCCGGTTGGTCGGGCGCTTGAGACTGAGAAGGCCGTGCTCGTCGGCGGCCCGGACATATTCGGCTTCGTCGAAGCCGTGGATGACGGGAAAACCGGAATCGACCGATGCAGCCTTATGTCCGGCATCGCAGAGGGCGCGATCGTCGGTTGGCCGGCTCATGACGGTCGCCAACACGAATAGGGAATGTTCGAATTTGCGCTCGGGTTGGCCGTCCTCGCCCTGGTTTCGCGCGTAATCGGCGTCCATGAAGATATAGGAGCCGCATTGCAGCTCGGTATAAACGCCGCTAGCTGCCTCCAGCGCGAAGGTGCCGGTGCCGGCGCCGGTTACTTCGGGGCAAGGGATGCCATTGGCGACGATCAGATCGCGGGTGGTACGCGCGCGTTCGATCGCCTGGGAAATTTCGGCACGCCGCTCGGCCGGGGTGCGGCGATGCTGGGCCGTGCCGTGATAGGCTTGAAGCCCGCGAAAGCGCAGGCGGCGCGAGCGCAGGATGCGCTGGACCAGGCGCAGCGCCGGTTCGCCCGGCTCGACGCCGCAGCGGTTGCCGCCCATATTGACCTCGACCAGCAGGTCGATCGTGGCATCGGCTGCGGCTGCGGCGTCGTCGATCATATCGATATGCACGACATCGTCGACGCACACCGCCACGCGCGCGAGGCGCGTCAGTGCCATCAAGCGCTTAAGCTTGGTGGCACCGACGATCTCGTTGGACACCAATACGTCGGGCACGCCGCCGAGCACCAGCGTCTCCGCCTCGCTAACCTTCTGGCAGCACGCGCCGACCGCGCCCAGCGCCATCTGTTTTAGCGTGATCACGGGCGATTTATGGGTCTTGGCGTGGGGCCGGACCTTCACCCCCGCCGCGGCGGCGGCATCCGCCAGGGTCTTCATGTTGCGTTCGAAGGCGTCGAGATCGATCACCAAAGCAGGCGTGTCGATCTGGTCCAGGGTCATGCCGATCTCGGCGGGCGGGCGCATGGTCATAATGTCGAAATCCTACTTTGTGGAACGCGAGGCTGCCAGCCGCAGCTCGCGAAGCGAAATATAGACGCCGCTGGCGCAGATGATTGCCATGCCGAGCCAGGCCCAAATGTCGGGCAAGTCGCCGAATATGAAATAGCCGATAGCCGTGGCCCAAAGCAACTCGGTATAGCCATAGGGCGCCACGGCCGAGGCCTGGGCGCGCTCATAACCGATGATAACAAGGAAATGGCCGCAGGCGGCAAGTGCACCCATGGCGGCCATGGCGGCAAGATCGGGCCAGCTCGGCGTAACCCAAGCGATGGGCAGGGCCAGGGTCATGACCACGGTGCCGACCAGTGCCGAATAGGCCAGCGTGACCAGGGGCGGCGCCGTGCCGGCCAATTGCCTTGTGGCAATGATGTAGAGCGCATAGACCGCCCCGGCGCCGAGCCCGAGCAGGGCGACCCACTGGAATACGTCGGTACCGGGCTTGATGATGAACAGGGTGCCGAGGAAGCCGACGGTTACGGCCGCACAGCGCCGGATGCCGACCCGTTCGCCCAGCAGGAAGGGCGCCAGCGCCGTCACCACCAGCGGGGCGATGAAGGCGAGCGCCAGGGTCTCCGCGATCGGCATATGGGACAGGCCGAAGAAAAACAAAACCGTTGCGGCCACCATGAACACGCTACGCAAGAGCTGAAGCCCCAGGCGCGGGGGCAGGAAGGCGGCGGCGCCATAGCGCACCCAGACGATGGGCACCAGAATGGCGAAGTGGAATACATAGCGCGCCCAGGTGACCTGCATCACCGGATAGTGCTGGGACAGGTATTTGGCGAAACCATCCATGCCGGCGATGAACAGCATGGAGCCCATGACGCAGACCGCGCCGAACATGATGTTGTCATTGGCGCGCGCGCCGGCACTGAGGCTCATGGGCGCACGAACAAGCGCGCGACCGCCGCCGGCAATTCGCCGCGCCGCGCCATCAATTCGACCTTGAGCAAGGCGGCGACGCTCATGCTGTCGGTAATCTCGCCACGCCAGGCCATGGCCAGCGCGTCGGCGAAAGGCACGCGCTTGATCTGGAGTTGTTCGGTATCCTCCGGCCGCGCCGTGCCCTGGGTCAGATCCCAGGCGAGGAAGCAGATGGCCTCCTCGTCGGACACGCTATTGGACAGATCCATGCGCAACACCTCGGCCCAACCCCCGGCGGCAAGGCCAGTTTCCTCGATCAGTTCGCGCTGGGCGGAGTCCAACGGCGTCACGTCGCGCGGCCCGCCGCCCTCCGGAATCTCCCAGCTATATTTCTCGAAGGGATAGCGGAACTGGCCGACCAGATAGGTCGAACCGTCTGTGTCGATCGGCACGATGCCGATGGCCAGATTCTTAAGATGGACGGTGCCGTAGATGCCGGGCTTGCCGCTGGGATCGAGCACATCGTGCTCGATCACGCGGATCCAGCGATTGTCGTAATACAGCTTCGCGCCGCGCGTGGTCCAGGGGTTCTTAGTGTCGGACAAGCCCGTCTCTCAATTCGCTCGTTCGATGCGCAGGATGCGGTCGTCGCCGTCGCGTACCCGGCCGCGGCCGTCGCGGTTGTTGGTCAGCACATAGAGCGCGCCATCGGGTCCGGCGACGGCGTCCCGCAACCGCCCCCAGCGTCCGCGCTGCTGGCCCTCGGCAAACCAGCGCTCGATGGCGCGCGCGCGCCAGCCCGTGCCGGTCCGTGTTGCGATATCGATTCCTCAATGTGACAATGCCGTTACCGCCGCCGCGCGCGGCGGCTACGATTTGATCTTGATGGATTCCCAGATGCCGGAGATGGACGGCTTGGAAGCCGCCCAGCGCATTCGCGCGGCTGAGGACGGCGGTGTGCGTATACCGATCGTGGCGCTGACCGCCCACGCCATGTCGGGTGCCTCTGGCGGTAAGGCAAGGTCAACCTGAGAAGCGCGGAATGATCTTTTCGCCAATTAGTTCAATGGATCGCATGACCCGCTCGTGGCTTGTGCGCCCGGCCTGAAGGAAGAACACCATCTGGTCCAGCCCGGCCGCCGCCCATTTCTCAACTTGGCGGCAGACCGTATCCGGATTGCCGCCGATGGCCATGGCGTCCTCGATCAGCTCATCGTTGCTGCGTCGGCCGACTTTGTCCGCGACTTTGTTGACGCCACCACCGGATGTGAAGCGGATACTATTGATCTCGGCATCGTTGTCGCCGTAGTACCAGCGTGCGGCCGCACAGCCGATGTCGCGGCCCACGCGATCGTCGTCGTGAACGCAGCCGATCGCGAACACGCCGTTGCAGTCATTGGCGAACTTGCCGACGAATTGAGAGCGGTCGCCGCTTCGGATAGCCTGGCGATAGGCATCGATAAACGGCTTGGTCTCTGCCGGCGTGTTGCGGGTGACGCCGATCACGCCCATGCCCTGGCGACCCGCATGCGCGTAGGTCTCGAGGTTGGATGCGGCGACCCATAGCGGCGGATGCGGGCGCTGGATCGGCCGCGGGATCACATAGCGTGCGGGCAGGTTGAAATGCTTGCCCTTGTAGCCCGGGAACTTCTCATGCTCGAACATCTGCAATACGGCTTCCAGCACTTCGCGGCCCACTTCGCGGCCGTCTTCCACCTTGAAGCCCAACCCTTCCACCACATAGGGCGAGGTGCCGCGGCCGGTGCCGAACTCGGCGCGGCCATTGCTCAACACGTCGAGCGTGGCGACCCGTTCGGCGACCATGAAGGGGTTGTGGCAGGGCAACAGGATGACGCCGAATCCGAGCCGCATCGTCCGCGTGCGCTGGCTGAGCGCCGCCAGAAACATATCGGGATTGGCGCAGTGGCCGATCTCGATGAAAAAATGTTGCTCGGTGATCCAGAAATACTTGAACCCGGCGGCCTCGGCCGCCGCTGCTTGATCGAGCCCGTTCCAATAGGCCTGACGCTCCGTCGTCTCGGTCCAGGGCCGCGGCATCTGAATCTGAGTCATCAGGCCGAATTTCATGGTGCGCGACTCCCGTCTTGTTGAAAAATATCGGCTGGCACCGCCGGACTACCCGACCACGATCAAGTCGCGTGTGGTGCGCGATAACAACTCCGCCCCGGTCGCCGTCACCAGCAAATTGTCGATAATGCGTGCGCCCAGCTGTTCCTCCACGATGAACACGGGCGGTTCCACCGTTACCACCATGCCGGCCTCCAGCGTGTAGCGGCTGCCGCCGAACAGATTGAGCGGCTCGCCCCAAGACGGCGGGAAGCCCGGCGCTAAACCGTAGCCCGAGGTATGGACGCGGTAGCGGTCGAATCCCGCTGCCGCGATCACGGCCTTGGCGGCCTCATGCGGTACGATGGCGGGTACACCGGCGCGAACTTTGGCAATAAAGGCATCGCAGGCCCGGCGCACCGTGTCGTAGATTTCGCGATGGCGGGCGCCCGGCGGCCCGAGGTTGAACTGGCGCCCGATGGTCGCGGTATAGCGGCGATAGGTGGCGCCGAACTCGATATTGCCGCCGTCACCGGTTTGCATCTGCCGCTCGGTCGGCGCGCCATGGGCGAAGGCCAGGCGCGGGCCGGTCACAAGATTGAGCGTGCTGGCGGGCAAGCCGCCGTTGGCGCCGAGCATGGCGCCATAGACCTCGCCAGCTACCGCAAGCTCCGTGCGCCCCGGCGCAATCGCGGCGATCGCCCGGGCCATGGCCAAATCAGCGATCTCCGTTGCCTGGCGGATATAGGCAACCTCGCGCGTCGACTTCACCTGTTTGAGGTCGTGCACCAGATTGGTGGGTTCGGCGACCAAGGCCGACCCTAATAGGGCTTTAATGCGTTCGTAATGATGGGGATGCAGATAATAGGCGGGTACCTCGATCCCGACGCGGCCGCGCATCAGGCCGAGGTCATCGGCGAGCGCAGCGAAAGCGTCGATCGGGTCGGCGGGCTCGCCGCCGCCCCAGCCGCGCACCTCGTTGGCCAATGTGTCCGCAAGGAATTCAGCGCGCTCGGACAGGCGGGACAAGATCACCAGCGGTCCCGGCTTAGCCGAGACGGTCAAGCACTGAAAGGCCTGAAAACTTTTGGTGTCCGCGCCGATCAGCCAGTAGATCGACACGGGATGAAAGATCACGAGCCA
Organism: Alphaproteobacteria bacterium; assembly: GCA_009694085.1. Classification (GTDB taxonomy): domain Bacteria; phylum Pseudomonadota; class Alphaproteobacteria; order SHVW01; family SHVW01; genus SHVW01. The sequence continues at coordinate 14,186 of SHVW01000041.1, read as the reverse complement.
GTCGAGCCCGGCCTTCGCGATGGCGCGGCGAACGCGCGCGAGGCGTTCAGCAAACTCATCGGCGGAAAAATCATGCTTGGACATTGCTAGCGCTCACTTCTCTACCGCCGCCTCGATCACGGCCGGTGTGTTTCCTGGGCCGCTGTCCAAAACACCGTCCGGCGTTCGACGAAGCGCAGAATGGCATGCAACGTAACTCCTAGGATGGATAGCACGGCGAACAATGCGAAGGCGCCGGCGATGTCGAGTTGGTAGTTGGCCTGGAGAATACGAAAACCGATGCCTTTGTTGGAGCCGACGAACTCGCCGACGATGGCGCCGATCACGCTGAGCACGATGGCTGTGTTCAACCCGGCGAAAATGAAGGGCAGTGCATTGGGGAAGCGCAGATAGCGGAACACCTGCCAGCGCGTGGCCGACAACGCACCGAGCAAATCGAGCCGGTCCTGGTCCACCGCTTTCAACCCCGCGATCGCGTTGACCAGCACGGGAAACAGCGCCACCAGAGCCACGACGATGACCTTCGAGGTCATGCCGAAGCCGAACCACACCACCATCAGCGGCGCGATCGCCACTTTCGGAATGGTCTGGATGGCGACGACATAGGGATAGACGATGCGCTCGCAAGCGGGAAACACGACGATGGCGATGCCGATGGCAAGGCCGATCAAGCTGCCCAGGGCAAAACCGACAACGGTTTCCAGCGTCGTGATGGCAAGATCGGGAAAATAGGCACCACTGAACACGCCGGCGAAAAACGCCTGGGCAACGGCCGAGGGCGCCGGCACCACATAGCCCGGGACTTCCAAGCCGCGGATCAGCCCCTCCCAAATCCCCAGCACCAGGCACAACACCAGCACGGGGAGGCGAGCCCGCGAGATCGCCCGGTGGATTTTGCCGCCTTCGCGCGGGGGTAATTCGCTCAATGCGGGCCTCCCGCTTCGCCCTGGCTGCCGAGCAGTTGGCGAATCTCGCGGACCAGCCGGTTGAATTCCGGCAGGGACATATCGTCAAGGCCGCGCGGCCGGGGTGCGGCGTTGTCGATGATGCTCAGCACGCGTCCCGGGCGCGGCGACATGACCACGATGCGGTCGGCCAGGAACACGGCCTCGGGGATGGAGTGCGTGATGAAGACGACAGTTTTGCCACTGGCGCTCCAGATGCGCTGAACCTCGAGATTCATCTGTTCGCGCGTCATGGCGTCGAGTGCGCCGAACGGCTCGTCCATCATCAGCAACGGTGCGTCATAGACCAGTGCGCGGGCGATCGCCGCACGCTGTTGCATGCCGCCCGAGAGCTCCTGGGGATAAGCTTCTTCGAATCCGGCGAGCCCGACCAGGGCCAGTAGCTCGCGCGCCTTGGTCCGATGGCTTGGCCGGTCGAGGCCGAGCACGTCGATCGGCAGCATGACGTTGCCGATCACCGTGCGCCAGGGCAGCAATACCGGGCTCTGAAACACGATGCCGACATCGGCGCGCGGTCCCTGGACCGGGCGGCCATAGAGCGTGATCCGGCCCTTGGTCGGTTGGCGCAAACCGGCGACTAGTTTGAGCAGCGTGCTCTTGCCGCATCCGCTGGGCCCGACGATAGCGACGAAGGCGCCATCGGCGACCTCGAAGCCGATGCGATCGAGCGCATGAACGGCGCGCCCGCCGCGCGTAAACACCATGTCGATGCCATCGATTGCAACGGCAGTCGCGGCGGGGGCAGCACGTGGCGTAGCCGCAGTTGACACGAGATTGGTGCTGGCGATTCTGTCTATTTCATCGATTCGGCTCGGCGAAGAACCGGCGCCAGATCGACCTGGTTCACCCGGTCGATTAGGGCCGTGGAGAATAGGGCCGCCGTCGGACCCGGTTTCTCCAACAGTTTCTGAGCGACTAGGAATTGTTGCATGCCGTCCCATTGGGCGGCGGTCATGTCGCCCCATTTGGTTGCGGTGTCCTTATGATCTTTCCAAAGCTTTGCGGTGGATGAGAGGACATGGGTCGAGCGCTTCATGGCTTCGTCATCGCTCAGCCCCTGGGGCTTGCCGAACAGTTTCCAGAATTCGCGCACCGTCGCCTGCGGATTGGCCTGGGCGAAGGTGGATGCCATGACGATACTGCGGAGCGTGCGCGCGACCGCGTCGGGATTGTCGCGCAGGAAATTGGTGTTAACCGCGATGATGGCGCTCGGTGCTGCGCGAGTGAAGTAGCGGAACTTGAAGCCCAGCGTTTCGATCAGCGCGTGCTGGGCGCGGAATAACGATAGTGCTTGCACACGACCGGCGCGCAAGGCTGCCGCTGCCTGGGCACCATTGCCGACGGGGATCATGCCGACGCTGCTGTCCGGGTTGAGTTTGGCTTCCGCCAGGGTCGCGCGCAGGCTGGGGATGGCGCCGCTTGCCAGATTGGCGAGCCCGATATTCTTGTCCTTGAGATCGGCGACCGTCTTGATGTCGCTCTCTTCGGGCACCACGATCTCGTAAATGTTGCCGATGTCCTGGAGATAGATCGCGGTCACCGGCAGATCCGGGTTCTTCGCCTTGGCCAGGATCAGCACATCCATGCCGATATAGCCCATCTGCACCTGGCCGGCCGCGATCAGTTGCAGCGTGGCGGCCGACCCGGCGGCGGTGCCGAATTCGACTTCCACGCCCTGCTCCTTGTAGAAGCCGAGCGGGTTCCCTAGGAACAGGAAGCCGTGATAGGCGTCCACCGTCGCCGACGCACCCCACAGCTTGACCTTAGGCGCGGCCTGGGCGTGAACCTGGCCGCCTAGGGTGAGGCCTGTGAGAACCGCCAAAACCGATACAAGCGCGCGGCAAAATTGTCTGATCACGATGATCTCCCCAAAATCTGATCCGGCCACAGGACACGATCGAGACTAGTCCAGACATTCCAGACGGTCGAGAGAAACGAAAAACGCTATGCCGGCTTGAACGCCCGATCCAAGGTCACATCGATCAGCATCGGCCCGCCCCTGGTTAGCGCCCGGGACAGCAAGTCGATGGTCGCGTCCACTGTGTCTGCGCGTTCAGCGGCAATGCCGAGCGAGCGGGCGAGGCCGACGTAGTCGATGGTGGGGTCGAGGATATCCATGCCGATATAGCGGTCGGTCTGGGCGGCGTGGCCGCGCAGCGCGTTGGTTCGCTGTTTCAGGATTCGATAGCCGCCATTATTGAGAATGACGAAGACGACGGCGACACGCTCATGGGCGGCGGTCCATAGGGCCTGAATCGTGTACATGGCGCTGCCATCGCCGATCAACGCCACCACGGGGCGGTCGGGCAGCGCGAGCTTGACGCCGATGGCGGCCGGCAGGCCCCAGCCGATGCCGCCGCCGCGCAGGCCATAGAAGCTCTGGGGATCGTCGCTGCGCATAAGCTGGCGGATGCCGGGCGCGGAGGATAGCGCCTCCTCGATCACGATGGCGTCCTTGGGCAGCGCAGCACCGATCGCTTCAAGCAGGGCCAGCGGCTGGATCGGCATGCGCGACCGCTCGGCGCGCGCGCGGGCAACCAGGGCCGCGCGCTCAACGGCGATGGCGGTCGTCAGCGCCGTGCGGCGCACCTCGGCACTCTGGCGCAATGCCGGCGTCATGAGTCGGGCGACCGCATTGGTCAATTCCGGCAGGCTTGCTCGGGGGTCGCCCAGGATAGCTACGCGAGTCGCGTAATTCTTGGCCAATTCCCAGGGATCGACATCGAGATGGATGACCGGCATGCCCGAGGGAATCGGCTCGACTGCACCGGGCAGGGACAGCGTGAACAGATCGGCGCCGACGGAGAACAGCAAATCGTGTTGACCGAGGGCCTGACGGATTGCCGGCGCCAGCCGGACCAGCGCACCGCGAAACAGCGGGTGGGAGGCAGGGAAGGATGCGGTGTTGGCAACGCCCTCGGCGTAGACGGGCGCGCCGATCAGCTCGGCCAGCGCAACCAGCTCGTTGTGGGCGCGACTCTGAGCGACGGCGTCGCCCGCCATGATGACCGGCCGTTCAGCCCTCGCCAGCAACTCGGCTGCGGCTTCGATGGCATCGGCATCGCCGCGCAGCCCCGGGGCGATGCGGTTGGGCGCACCGAGATCGAGATCGGCTTCGGCGTTGAGGATGTCGCCGGGGAGCGACAGGAACACCGGGCCAGTCGGCGGCGCCAATGCCGTCTTGGCGGCACGGTGGACCATGCGCGGCAGATCTTCTAGCCGATGCACCTCGGCCGACCATTTGACCAGAGGTTGCGCCAAGCGCGGCAGGTCGGCCCACAGCAGGGGCTCGGTCGTGTTGAAGCCCTGTTCGTGCTGGCCGGCGGTGACCAGGATCGGGGATGCCGCCTTCTGAGCGTCGTAGAGCATGCCCATGGCATTGCCCAGGCCCGGTGCAACGTGAAGATTGACCACGGTTAGGCGCCCGGATGCCTGGGCATAGCCGTCGGCGATCGCCATGATGGCGGCCTCTTGCAAGCCCAGTACGTAGCGCATGCCGTCCTCGACCGCGAGCGCGTCCATCAGCGGCAATTCGGTCGTGCCGGGATTGCCGAAGATGATGTCGACGCCTTCTTGCTTGAGCAGGGCGAGGAAGGCACGCTTTCCCGATAGACGCGGCATGGCGGTGTTCCCGGTTAACCCGCGAGCACCTGACCGCCATCGACTGCGATGGTCTGGCCGGTGACCCAGCTTGCCAAGGGCGAGGCTAGGAACAGCACGAGATTGGCGACCTCCTCGGGCCGGCCGAGCCGGCCGAAGGCGATGTTCTTGAGCACGGCGTCGTAAAGCGGGTCTTTGGTTAGGCGGCGACGCTCCCAGCTACCGCCGGGAAACTCGATCGAGCCGGGCGCCACGCAATTGACCCGGATGCCATGCGGGGCCAGCACCTTGGCCTGGGACTGGGTTAGTTGAAACAGGGCCGCCTTGACCGCGGCATAGGCCTGACCGCGCACCGAGGGCCGCAGGCCGGAAATGGATGAGATATGGATGATCGACCCGCCGCTCGCCTTGACCAGATGGGGTTCGGCGGCTGCAGAGGCGCGCACGGTCGCCATGAGGTCGACCGCAACGCTGGCCGCCCAGCCGGCTTCGTCGTTGGTGGTGCCGAAACCGGAAGCGTTGTTGATCAGCACGTCGATGCCGCCGAGCGCGGTAGCGGCTTCTTCGATGTAGCGCGTCGTGGCCGCGCCATCAGCTAGATCGACGGCGGCGGCGTGGGTGCGCACGCCGAGCGCGGCAATCGCACCGCGGGTTGCCTCTAGTGTCGCCGCGTTCCGCGCGCAGATCGATAGGGCGGCTCCGGCCGCCGCAAACCCGAGCGCAATCGACCTTCCGATACCCCGGCTGCCGCCGGTGACGATGACGCGTTTGCGAGCGAAGTCGAATTTCATGGGCGTTTCCTGGAGGGTAGGCGTGGCGGGCAGCCAGACTAGCGCAGGGGTCGTGGGCTTGCCGTCAATTTTTACATCTTCGCGCTGCTCGTGTCGGCGCTATTGGCAGGCAAACTACGGACGGCAGGCGAACGACAGCCGGTCTGACCCGTCGCATCGGCCCGGGCGATCGTCTCCCGGGTCCGACAAGGTGCAATCAGGCCTGGCCGCGCATGAACTTCGCCGCCTGCTCGTTGAACTGTTTCAGGGTGATCTTCTCGCCTAATGCTTCCTGCCTGTCAACGCCGGAGACAAAATGCATCGGCGCGCCGGAGTAAAAATGCGTCAGGGAGGGATTATTGCTCCGGCGCTTACACTGTCGGCGGACGCGGAAAAAACCCAAATCGAAGAGTTGCTCCTGGTCGGCACGGCAATGGGCGGGGCGCGGCCCAAAGCTGTTGTTGAGGACAGCGATGGGCTTTGGATCGCCAAACTCAACCGGCCCGACGACAAATGGAACAACGCGCGGACAGAGCACGCCATGCTGACGCTCGCACGTGCATGCGGCGGTACGACTGCCGAGAGCAGGATCGTAACGATCGGCGACCGTGATATCTTGCTGGTGAAACGCTTCGACCGCGAAAAAACAAGCGCGAGTTATCTGCGGGCGCGCATGGTAAGCGGCCTTACTCTGCTGAGAACGGAAGATTCCCATCAGTCCAGGGGCAAGTGGTCCAATGTGCTGCTTGTCGAAGAGTTACGCCGCGTCAGCGCCGATCCTAAAAAAGACGCGGCAGAACTGTTTCGGCGCATGTGCTTCAATGCGCTGATCTCGAATACCGACGATCATCCACGCAACCACGCGGTCATTGCCAAGGAGCGCGACTGGAGGCTTTCCCCCGCCTTCGATCTGACGCCGATGCCGCATGTCAGCCTGGAACGCAGAGATCTGGCGCTGATCTGCGGCGATGATGGCCGCTTTGCGAGCGCAAAAAACCTTCTTTCCCAATCGGCGCGCTTTCTCCTGCCGAACGACGAGGCCAAGAGCATTGTCGCCACCATGAAGGATCGGGTCAAAACCTCATGGTACGACGTTGCTCGTAGTGTCGGCGTCTCCGAGAAGGATTGCGGGCGCGTCTCCGGGGCCTTCGCCTATCCAGGGTTCGATCTCGACCATGTCGAGCCGGTAGAAATCACTTGAGCTTTGACCAAAGCGAAAGATGCCGTGCCTTCACACGCCATCGTATGCTTCCTTGCAAGACAGACGCAGAGACCGTTTGGGAAAATTGAACCAATTCTCAAACGGACTCTCAGCATAATCCGTCGAATATACCAACGCACTACCTGTCTACTGCACCCGCAACTCCGCCGGCGCGCGCAACGGATAGGTCACTTCCGGCGTGTAAATCGCACCCGAACGCGACAGGAAGCTCGAGAACAGCACGAACTGCTCGACCTCAAACGATGGCAGGCGGAACAGTGCGTGGTCGCTCAAGAACGCGCCGACGCGGGCCGCCGGCGCGTCTTTCAGGCGGGCGAGCGTCACGTGGGGCGCGAATTTGCGCGGTTCCGGCTCGAGCCCCAGACGCACCAGGGCCGATTCGATCTTGGCCTGGAGGTGGGTCAGTGCCGGGTTCTTGTCCACCCCGACCCACAGCGCGCTGGCGCGGCCCTTGGATTCCCAACAGCCGACTCCGGCCAAACTCAAATCGAAGCCGGGGGCGGAGATGCCGGCGAGCGCGGTATCGATATCCTGACCCCAGCCGCTATCGACCTCGCAGACGAAGCGAAGCGTCAGATGCAGGCTTTCCGGCCTGACCCAATTGGCGCCGGGCACGCCGGAGGACAAAATCTGGAGTCGAAGCCGCACCTGTTCGGGCAATTCGAGAGCGACGAACAAACGAGGCATGACACCCTAGTCCCTAGTAGCCGCGCGAAGGGGGACCTTCACTCTAACACAACGCCGGGGTTCACAGGCAGGGGCTGGGATTGTCCAGATGGATGGCCTCGATACCTTTCAGCACCTCGGCTGACAGCTTGATCTCAAGGGCGGCGATGTTGGCGGCGATCTGGGCCGCATTCGTCGCGCCGAAAATCGTGCTGGCGACGAAAGGCCGGCCGACGACGTAGGCGAGCGCCATGGCTGCGGGGTCGAGGCCGTGGGCGCGCGCCAGCTCGACATAGCGGCGGGTCGCCGCCTCGGGTGCCGGCGCCACATAGCGGGCGAAGCGCTGCTCGTAGAGCGCCATGCGCGTGCCCGCGGGCCTGATGCCGCCGAGATACTTGCCAGAGAGCACGCCCATGCAGAGCGGCGAGTAAGGCAGAAGCGGTACATCCTCGCGCATCGCGACCTCGGCGAGGTCGCCTTCGAAGCCGCGGGCGAGCAGGTTGTAGCGGTTCTGGATGGCGGCCAGGCGGGGCAGGCCGGTGCGCCCGGCTATCTCCAGGAAGCGCATGGTGCCCCAGGCGGTTTCGTTCGACACCGCGATGGCGCGCAGCTTGCCGGCTTTGACCAGATCGCCCAGCGCCGCAAGGGTTTCCTCCAACGGCGTGGCGCCCTCATCCGCCTTGCCCTGGGCGAGCGCGTCGATGCCGAGCAGCCGGTCGGACCAGTGCAGATAGTAGAGGTCGATATAGTCGGTCTGAAGTCTGGCAAGGCTGGTGTCGACCGCGGCGACCAGATTGGCACGGTCAAGCCTGAACTTGCCGCCGCGGATGTAATCGAAGCCGCCGCGGGACCGGCCGACCACCTTGGTGGCGATGACCACGCGCTCGCGCCCACCCCGCGCCTTGAGCCAGGTGCCGGCGAAGGCCTCCGAGCGACCATAGGTTTCCGCCCGGGGCGGCACGGAATACATCTCGGCGGTGTCGATGAAATTGATGCCGGCCTCGACCAGTTGATCGAGCAGGCGGCGGGCAACCGCCTCGTCGGTCTGCTCGCCGAACGTCATGTTGCCGAAGCAGAGTGCGCTGACCGAAATATCGGTCCGCCCGAGACGATTCTTTTTCATGGGATATCCGGCCTAGAGGAACAGGGTGAGGACGCCTGTATAGCCGTAAAGCCGGTTGTGGGAAATCTCGCCATTGGCGTAGAAGCCGACCAGCGGCACATCGCCGATGGCGTCCCGGATCAGGCCGAGCTCGCCCGAATCGGGGCCGAACATGTTGGGCCCGCGCGCGACGCAGGAATAATAGACCGCCGCCTTGGGCGTGCCCGCGCCGGCGCGGCGCTTGACCTGGGCCAGCATGCGCTTGAGATCGGCAACCGCCGTATCGTTGTCGCGCCGGCAGAACATCACCCGGTCGCCCTCGCTGAGTTCGGCGGCGATCGCAATGGCGCCATGCTCGGGGTCGATGCCGACCAGGTTGCGCACGAGATAATCGCCGGTATCCGATCCGGGCACGGGAATGGCGGCGAAAATCAGGCCGCCGGTCTGGCGCAACCGGCCGGCCAGCTCGGGGCCGATCTCCGCCTTCAAGACTTCCAGCGCGGCGCGGCCGTCGATCGTGGTGACCACGCCGTTGCGGATGCCCGTGACTGTGCGCGTCGGGCCGATCGGGCTGCAACCCTGGCTCAAGCCCGTGGCAACCGGCACGGCGCCCGCGAGCAGCAGGCCGGACACGCCGCCATCGACCCCCTCCTCCCCCGCGATCTGGGTATAGGGGCCGCGCGAGGCGGTCAGCCCGCCCACCAGGAAACAGCCGGTGGCATCGGCGAGATCGCCGATCAGCCCGGGCACTTTTTCGTTGCGCGGATCGCCGTGCACGATGCCGAGCATGGGCCGCGTCCGTTCGATCCAGACCCGGGCCTTGCCATGGAAATCGTCGACGGAGTCCCGGATCGGCGGGATCAAACACATGTCGTCCTCGGCCAACGCGCCGATCATGACGACCAGACCGGGTTCGTCGAAATATTCGCGGCCTGTGGCGCACACGCCGATGCCGACCGTGCCGACCCAGCGCCCCACATCGGTCGCGCGCTTGAGCTGGGCGACGATGGCGGCGAGATAGACCGCGAAGGCGTCGGTGACATAGACGAAACCGATGCTGGCGCCCTCGGGCAGGGGCCTGAGATCGGCCAGACATTCCTCGACCGCCACGTGCCAGTCCTTCAGCCCGCTATGGGCATGGCGAAACCCGCTCATCCCAGCCGCCTCGCCAGTTCCTTCACGCGCGGCAGGATGCGCTCAACGATCGCCGCCACGCCGTCGGCATTGGGGTGCATGCCGTCGGCCTGGTTGAGCGCGGGCACGGCGGCGACGCCATCGAGGAAGAAGGGATAGAACAGCGCGCCGTGCTTTTCCGCCAGGCGCGGAAAGATCGCGTTGTACTGGCGGCCATACTCGGCCCCCATATTGGGCGGCGCCAGCATGCCGGCGAGCAGCACGGGCAGGCCGCGTGTGCGCAGACGCCCCAAGATGCGATCCAGATTGACCTCCATAGCGGCGGGATCGAGGCCGCGCAGCGCATCGTTGGCGCCCAGGCACAGCACGACCGCGTCGGGCTTGTCGTCGAGCGCCCAGTCCAGCCGCGCCAAGCCGCCGGCGGTGGTGTCGCCGGACACGCCGGCATTAATCAGCTTGGCCGGCACGCCCGCCGCGTTCAGCGCGCGCTCCAATTGGCTGGGAAAAGCGTCTCGCGCGGGCAAGCCATAGCCGGCGGTCAGGCTATCCCCTAGGGCCAGAATGCGCAGCTCCGCCGCACCCCCGGGCACGTTCGCAAGCCCCACAAGAACCAGGGCGAGCAGGCAGCACGCCGCGAATCGGTTGAAAACCCCGGCAAAAGCGCTATATGGCAAGGCTCCGTCGGCGATCTCGGTTCGCACGGCATTGCCATCCGGTCCCGGCATGAACTCGATCTCCCCAGCCAAAGCTGCGGCCGAAACGCTGATCCGGCTCGATGGCGTCCACCTTAAACTGGCGAGTGCGGCGGGGATCGTCAATGTTCTCCGCGGCGTCGACCTTTCCATCGGCCAGGGCGAGACCATCGGCCTGGTCGGCCCATCCGGCGCGGGCAAGTCCACTGTGATGATGGTGATGGCGGGGCTGGAGCGGCCGAGCGAAGGCGGCGTCCGGGTCGCCGGTCACGATCTCGTGACTATGAGCGAAGACGCCCTCGCCCTATTCCGGCGCGAGCGCGTCGGTATCGTGTTCCAGGCCTTCCGGCTCGTGCCGACCATGACGGCCCTGGAGAACGTGGCGGTGCCGTTGGAGTTCGCTGGCCGGGCCGATGCCTTCGAGCGCGCGGAAGCGGCGCTCGACCAGGTCGGCCTGGCCCATCGCCTGACCCATTACCCCGCCCAGCTCTCGGGCGGCGAGCAGCAGCGCGTGGCGCTGGCCCGCGCCTTCGTCATCGAGCCCGCCCTGCTGCTGGCCGACGAGCCCACGGGCAATCTGGACGGCGATACCGGCCAGCGCATTATCGACCTCATGTTCGGCCTGGCGCGCACGCGGGGCGCGACCTTGGTGCTGATTACCCATGACGCGACCCTGGCCAAGCGCTGCGGCCGGATCGTGCGCATGGCCGACGGCCGTATCGCCGGCGAAGGCGGCTTATGAACGGCTTCGCGCTGCCCTTGCGTCTAGCGCTCCGCGAGTTGCGCGGCGGACTCAAGGGTTTCCGCATCTTTCTCGCCTGCCTGATGTTGGGCGTGGCCGCCATCGCCGGGGTCGGCTCGCTCACGGCCTCCCTAGTCCAGGGCCTGCGCGAGGATGCGCGCATTATCCTGGGTGGCGATGTCGAGCTGCGCCTGACTCAGCGTGCCGCCAGCCCCGAGCAACTCGCCCATTTCAAGGCAGCCGGCACGGTAGGCTGGAATGTGGAAATGCGCGCCATGGCGCGCCGGCCCGACGGAACGCGCCGCCAACTGGTCGAGATGAAGGCGGTGGACCCGCTCTATCCGCTCTATGGCCGGGTCGATCTCGATCCGCCCATGGAGCTGAGCGCGGCGCTGGAAGCCCGCAACGGCCGGCACGGCGCGGTCATGGAGCCGGCGGCGGTCGAGCGTCTGCAACTCAAGCCGGGTGACCTGATCCTGGTCGGCGAGAGCGAGCTGGAGCTGCGCGCCGTGATCCAGCGCGAGCCGGATCGGGCGGTCGGCGCGCTCGGTTTCGGCCCGCGCCTGATGATCGCGGCCGACGCGCTGCCCGCGACCCAGCTCGTCCAGCCGGGAAGCCTGACCGCGCACATCTATCGCATCAAGCTTGCCGATGGCGTCGCCGTGCGCGACTGGATCGTCGAGGCCAATGCACGCTTTCCCGATGCCGGCTGGCGCGCCCGCGGCTTCGACGAGGCCGCGCCCTGGCTGCAATTCTACATCAACCGGCTGGCCCAATTCCTGACCCTGGTGGGTTTGAGCACGCTGCTGGTCGGCGGCGTCGGCGTGGGCAACGCGGTCAAGGCCTATCTGGAGGCGCGCACGCCGACCATCGCCACACTTAAATGCCTGGGCGCACCGGCGCGCCTGATCTTCGCGACCTACCTCACCCTCGTGCTCATGCTGGCGGCGGGCGGTATCGTCGCCGGGTTGATCCTGGGTGTGCTAACGCCGGCAGCCATCGTAGCGGCGGTTGGCCACCTGTTGCCGCTCCGCGCCGCCTTCGGCATCTATCCCCAACCGCTATTGGTCGCTACCGCCTTCGGCATCTTGATCGCGCTCGGTTTCGCGCTGTGGCCGCTGGCGCGTGCCCAGCAGGTGCCGGCCGCCACCCTGTTCCTCGACCTGGTGGCACCCGGCAGTGCGCGACCCTTGCTGCGTCATTACATCGGTCTCGGCCTGATCTCGGCGGCGCTGGCGGCGCTCGCCATCCTGACCGCGAGCGAACGCAAGATGGCCATCTGGTTCGTCATCGGCGCGATCGGCGCGCTTATCATTTTCCGGCTCGCCGCCATTGCCATCGCCTGGGCGGCCCGGCGCGTCGGCCGGGTGCGCAATGCGCGGCTCCGCCTGGCGCTCGCCAACCTCTACCGCCCCGGCGCGCCGACGGGCAGCATCGTGCTCTCCCTCGGCCTCGGCCTGACCGTGCTGGTGATCGTCGCCCTGCTGCAGGGCAATCTGTCGATCCAGGTCAACGACAGCTTGCCCCGGCGCGCGCCCAGCTTCTATTTCATCAACATCCAGCCCGACCAAGCCGACGCCTTGGACCGTATGCTGGCCGGGCTGCCCGGAGCGCGCGATCCGGCGCGGGTCCCGGTGGTGCGCGGGCGGGTCACGCGCATCAACGGCGTGCCCGCCGACCAGGTCACGGTGACGCAAGAGGCGCGGTGGGTGCTGCGCGGCGACCGCGGCTTTACCTATGCGGCCAAACAGCCCGAGGGCGTGCGGCTGGCCGCCGGCAAGTGGTGGCCCCCGGATTATCAGGGCCCCCCCCTGATCTCGTTCGATGCCGCCGTGGCGCGCGGCTTCGGCGTCGGCATCGGCGACACCATCACGGTCAATGTGCTCGGCCGCGAGATCGAGGCCCGGATCGCCAGCCTGCGCGAGATCGACTACCGCAGCTTCGCCATCAATTTCGCCACGATCTTCGCGCCGGGCACGCTGGAGGGCGCGCCCCAGAGCCATATTGCCACGGTCCAGGTGCCGCCCGCCCAGGAAGACAGAGCGGAGAAGCAGGTAACCGACGCCTTCCCCAATGTGTCGGTCATCCGCGTCAAGGACGCGCTGGCCACCGCCAACCGCATCCTGGTGGCCATTGGCCAGGCGGTTCAGATCACCTCCATGATCACACTATTGGCCGGCGCGCTCGTGCTGGCCGGTGCGGTGGTGGCGACCCATCACCGCCGGGTCTATGAGGCGGTCGTGCTCAAGGTGCTGGGTGCCCGCCGCGCCGACATCGTCGGCGCCTATCTGATGGAATATTGCCTGCTCGGGATCGTTACTGCTGTGATCGCCGCCATCTTTGGCTCGATCGCCGCCTGGCTGATCATGACGGAAGTCATGCGCGCGCCCTTCGTGCTGTTGCCGGGCACGGTGGCGCTGGCGGTGGCGGTGGGTGCCGCCATCGCGGTCGGCCTGGGCCTTGCCGGCACCTGGCACGCCCTGGGCCAGAAGGCGGCACCGTTGTTGCGGAATGAGTAGGGGATGACGAGTATCGGTGCTCTACGGTTTCTTCATCTTGGTAAGCAATCGCTCATAGTTTTTCTTGTTGCGCTGATTGTTGGGATCTTGCTTAAGCGATAGCTCATAGTATCGCTTGGCTTCAGGATAGTTCTTGCGCGCAGTCTCCAGAAAATCGGCATAGTTGCCGAGGGTAATGGCGTCCGTGGGATTAGCATCCAGCGCGCGCTTGTAGTACCTCTCGGCCCCCTTCATGTCTTTGCGCTTGATCTCTAGGAATAGGGCATAGTTGCAGAGGCTGTTACCGTGCTTGGGATCGGCCTCGATGGCGCGCTTGTACAGTGCCTCCGCCCCATCCACGTCCTGGCGCACGTTCTTCAGGAATAGGGCATAGTTGCCAAGGAGCTCGGAGCTTCGGGGGAACTGTCTTATCCCATCGAGATAAATTTTGTCGGCACGATCCGGGTCCGATGCCTCATACTGGGAAGCTGCCAACTCGACATCCCACCAGGACTTGAAGGTTGTCGCACGCGCAGACTGCCCGATGGGTTCTTCCGCACCGGCGGATATCATCGATGGCTCAGCTGACGATCCCAACCGACCGTGCAAGGTCTTCCAGGTGATCTGATAAGCATCCCACAACCCACTAATACCAAAGGGCAGTGAAGGCGACTTGTTGATCGGCACGCAGGGGATTCCCGAAACGCGGTTGGCGTGATTCAAAGGGTGAACCGAGGAGGTTCGCCATGTCCCATCCGATTTCGCTGCGCGGTGACTTCAACGCTCCCGCTCTTC
>SHVW01000040.1 GCA_009694085.1 Alphaproteobacteria bacterium | reverse complement strand
TCGAGATTCTCGGCATAGGCCAGCAGGTCGGCGGGCGATTTGGTCTTGAGTTCTTGGAGGTTCATGGAAAACCGGATTGAAAATGGATGGGGAAGGGAAGAAAAAGCCGCGCCCGGGTCGGACAAAAGCGATGGGCCGGGTCAGGTCAGACCGCGCCAAGCCAGCGGGGCGATCACGATCGGGCGGCCGGCAAATCTGGCGTCGGAGAGGGCCGGAGAAGGCAGGAGCCGACGAGATCGGCGCTCCAGTCGCCTCTCTGTTAGCCAAAGATGGGGCCTAAGTCAAACAAACATTGCGCGGGCCGGGTCGGATTCAGGCCGGTTTAACCACGGCCAGGATGACGATGGCGATCATCAGAATCGTCGGTGCCTCGTTCATGATCCGGAAAAATCGCGCGGACCGGAGGTTGCGATCGGCCGCGAAATCCCGGCGCCACCGCCCCATCAGGCCGTGCAAGACGGCCAGGCCCGCAACGAGAACAAGCTTCGCCCACAGCCAGGGGGCGCCCCAATCCGCGTGAGCGAGCAAGCCGGTCCCAAAGAAGAAGCTCGCGATCATTGCCGGGGTCATGATCGCGCGCAGCAATCGTCGTTCCATGACCTTGAAGGTTTCGGACTGCACGGAGCCGGGCTCTACCGCGCAGTGATACACGAACAGTCGCGGCAGATAGAGCAGCCCCGCCATCCACGCGATCACGCTGATGATGTGGAGCGCTTTGAACCAGGGATAGAGCGCGGCCACGGCGTCACCCGCACGCGCACTGTGCCAGGCTGGCCGGGCATAGCCGCGCGCCTGCGCCCGCGCCGATTTTCGGGGCGGGTGTCGTCGCCGCCGCCGCCAGGCGCGCGAGCGCGCCGATGAACGCCTCTTCCGTGCCCAACGCCGGCACGCGCACGAACCCGGGCGAGCCAGCCCGCCGCGCGAGATGGCGATATTCGATCTCGATCTCCACCAAAGTTTCGGAATGCTCAGATACGAAAGCAATCGGTGCCACGACGATCGGCGCCTTGTCCGCACCGGCCCGGCGAATTTCCGCCTCGGTCGATGGGCCGATCCATTCCAGCGGCCCAACCCGGCTTTGATAACACACGGCCCAGTCGAGATCGGCAACGGCCAGTGCGCGAACCACGGCCGCGGCGGTTTGTTCCACTTGCCACTGATAGGGATCGCCGCCATCGACAATCTTTTTCGGCAGACCGTGGGCGGAGAACAGCAGCCGCGGCTTGCCCAGAGATGACGCCTCGGCCAGCGCCGGGCGAATGCGCCGGGCAAAGCTCTCGATCAGGCCGGGCTCGGTCGGGTAACAGCCAATCCCGTGAGTCGGCACGGATAGCCCGATCGCCGCCGCCGCGCGCGTCCAATCGGCGAAGGACGACTGCGTGGTCGTGGTCGAGAATTGCGGATAGAGCGGCAGCAGCACGATGCTGTCGGGTGCATAGGCTTTCACCGCTTGTGCCGCCTCTGCGCTCATGGGATGCCAGTAGCGCATGCACACAAACACACGGGCGCCATTCAGACGCTTTTCCAGCGCTCCGGCTTGCGCCTGGGTGTTAGTCAACAGCGGCGAGCCGCCGCCGAGTTGAGCGTAAATTCCCCGCGCCTTGGGCGCGCGACGACGCGAAATGATCTGGGCCAGTAACCAGCGCAGCGGCCCGGGCACGCGGATGATCGCGGGATCCTTGAACAGATTGAACAGGAAGGGCTGCACGGCCTCGGGCCGATCCGGGCCGCCCAGGTTGAACAACACCACAGCCGTGCGGCTCATGCCCGCCCCCGCACCAGGGATACCAATTCTGCCACATGGGCCGGCGGCGTCTCCGGCACAATGCCATGTCCCAAATTGAACACCAGGGGTCCCTTGCCTAGCGCTGCAAGAATTGCTGCGGTTTCTTCCCTCAGTGCCGCGCCGCCCGCGACCAGCGCGAGGGGGTCGAGATTGCCTTGGACCGGTAAACGTTGTTGCATGGCCACCGCCGCATCCAGGGGAACCATCGTATCCAGACTAAGCGCGTCCAACCCTGTTCCCACGACATAGACGCCAAGGTTCAAGCCTGCGGCCCGGGGAAATCCGATGATGGGAATTCCCGGCGCGCGGCGTTTCAACCGGATAACTAGCTCGCGGGTCGGTTCGATCACCCAGCGCCGGAACATGCCCTCGGATAACACGCCGGCCCAACTGTCGAACAACTGGATCGCCTCGGCGCCAGCCTCGACTTGACCGAGCAGATAGGTTTCGCTGGCGTCCACGATCCGATCGATCAAGGTTTGAAATCCCAAGGGATCGCGATAAGCCCAGCCCTTGACGATGGAAAAATCCCGGCTCGATCCGCCCTCAACCATATATGTCGCCACCGTCCAGGGTGCGCCGGCAAATCCGATCAATGTTACATTTTCGGGAAGGCTGCGACGCAGCCGACAAACTGTTTCAAACACCGGGGCCGTGCGTTCTTCCATCAACGACCCGTTCAAGGCTTCAAGCGTTTGAACCGAGCGAATAGGTTCCAGCTTCGGACCTTCTCCATCGACAAATTTAAGACCTTGGCCGAGCCCATAGGGCACGATCAAAATATCGGAGAACAAAATCGCGGCATCGAATCCAAAGCGTCGGATCGGCTGAAGCGTAATTTCCTCCGCCAATTCTGGCGTTAGACAAAGTTTAAGAAAACTTCCGGCTTGTTCCCGTATCCGCCGATACTCCGGCAAATAGCGCCCGGCCTGGCGCATCAGCCAAATCGGCGCGGGCGATACGGTTTCGCCCTTCAGAACCCGGAGGAGATTTTTGGTCAAATCGGTCTCGTCCTATGTGTTTCACGGTTATGCATACCGCCCTTCCCTATACTCTTCACTTAAATAAGAGAAGAAAGGATGTTGTAGTGGTAGGCGTAGAGTCGGGGATTACGGTGATCTCGCCATTCATCCACAGGAGTCGATGGTATGGCACGGGTAGCCATTGGAAATGCTCGGCCGCATGTATGAACGATCGAATCGAAGAGAAATGGTAGCGAAGACGGCTTTGGGAATAAGGTGAATCCCGTGAATCCGATTAGAGGATATCTGGGGCAAACCCGGAACACGGGACATTAGAGATGAGGGTGAACGAAAAAAACTGGGGGTGCGCTGAATTGTCGTTAGTGGGCGCGGAATCGCGGATTGCGCGGGGACGGTCGGTTATCAACAAATCGACGGTGTCGATATCCCCATTGTATGCGAGATGGATTCGATGACGACACGGTCGGTTCACCTTCATCTAGTCTCCGACGCCACGGGCGAGACGATCAATCGCGTAGCGCGGGCGTGCGCCGCGCAATTCGAGGGGGTGGAAGCGATCGAACATGTCTGGTCCCTGGTCCGGACGCGGGGTCATGTCGATAAAGTTCTCACCGGCATCAAGGCTCATCCCGGCGTCATTCTATTTACCTTCGCCGATCAGGAGCTGCGCCAGATGTTGGAGGATGGCTGCCGGCGGCTAAACGTCCCATACATTTCCGTGCTCGATCCGGTGATTGAGGCGCTCGCCGGCTATCTGGGCTTACAGGCCCACGGCGAGCCCGGCCGTCAGCATGCCATGGACGAGGCCTATTTTCGGCGCATTGCGGCAATGGATTACACGCTGGTTCATGACGATGGCCAATCCGTTATCGATTTGGATAAAGCCGACATCGTGATTATCGGCGTGTCCCGCAGTTCGAAGACGCCGACTGCACTCTATCTGGCCAATCGCGGCTATCGCGTGGCCAATATCCCCTTCGTACCCAACGTGCCTTTACCGCCAGAAATCTTCGAACTGAAACGACCGCTTGTCGTCGGTCTGACCAAGGACCCGGAACGATTGGTCCAGGTTCGGCGCAACCGGCTGCTCATGATCAAGGAGGATGCGGCAACCGACTACACGGATATCGAGATCGTGCGCGCCGAAGTCCAAGCGGCGCGCCGGTTGTTCAGCCAACACGAATGGACCGTGATCGACGTGACTCGCCGGTCGATCGAAGAAACCGCGGCAACAATACTTCAGCACTACAATCGCAAGATGGGCCTCGATGGCTGAGCTTGCCGGACCGGCTGCGGCGCGCCTGATTTTAGCTTCGTCAAGCCCGACGCGGCTGAATACGTTGCGTGCCGCGGGTCTCGTCGTCCGCGCCGAAGCGCCGGGGGTCGATGAAGACGAAATCCGCCGTTCTTGCCGGGCCGAGGGCGGCGACGCAGCGACCGCGGCGGCGATGCTGGCGAAACTCAAGGCCGTCAAGATCGGTCGGCGCCATCCGGATGCGCTGGTGATCGGCGCCGACCAGATGTTGGATTGCAATGGGGTGTGGTTCGAAAAGCCGGGGGATCGCGACCATGCGCGCGCCCACCTCATGGCTCTGCGCGGCCGCACCCACGAGCTGATCAGCGCGGTTTCCGTGGCGGAAAACGGCCAACAAGTATGGCATCACGTTGCCCGCGCGCGGCTAACGATGCGTGGGTTTTCCGATGCATTCCTCGATGCCTATCTCGACGCGCTTGGCTCGGATGCATTGGGCACGGTTGGTGCCTATCATATCGAGCGCTTGGGCATTCAGTTGTTTAGTCGGATCGAGGGCGATCATTCCACCATCCTCGGCTTGCCTTTGTTGCCCTTGCTCGACTTTCTGCGCGGGCATGACGCGGTGTTGCGATGATTGTCCTGGGGTTGACCGGCTCGATCGGCATGGGCAAGAGCGTGGCTGCCGCCATGTTGCGCCGGCTTGGCGTGCCGGTGCACGACGCCGATGCGGCAGTGCATCGCGCGCTCGGGCCGGCCGGTGCAGCGATCCCGGCGATCCGACGGGCATTTCCCCAAGCGATCGTGGGCGCCGATGGGCGCGCTCGGGTCGACCGCCGGAAGCTTGGCGCTCTGGTGTTCGGTCGGTCCGATCGGTTGCGCCAACTAGAAAAAATCGTGCACCCCCTGGTGCGGCAATCGGAACGGGCGTTTCTTCGGCACTGTCTGGCGCACCGGACTGCGGTCGCGGTCATCGACGTACCCCTGCTGTTCGAAACCGGCGGCGAACGCCGCTGTACCGCCGTCGTGCTGGTCAGCGCACCCGAAGCGGTTCAGACAAGGCGGGCGCTGGCCCGGCCAGGAATGACAAAAGAGCGGTTGGCCGCGGTGCGGGCCCAGCAAATGCCCGATGGCGAAAAGCGCCGGCGCGCCGATTTTGTCGTGCCGACCGGCGCGGGCAAGCGGTTGACCTGGATTCATCTCAGGCGCATTTTGCGGGCAATGACAACGGAGGCGGGGCGGGCACGGGTGAGACATGCGCGAAATCGTACTCGACACCGAAACCACCGGGCTTGACCCGCGCCCCCCGGAGCGGGGCGGCACCGGCGACCGCATTGTCGAGATCGCGTGCCTGGAGTTGGTCAACCATGTGCCCACGGGAAACGAGTTCCAACGCTACATCAATCCGGAACGGCCGATGTCGGCGGATGCGTTCGCGGTTCACGGGTTGTCGGACGAGTTTCTCGCGGACAAGCCTGTATTTGCCGATATTACCGACGATCTGCTGGGCTTTCTGGGCGATTCCAGACTAGTCATTCACAATGCCGAATTCGACCTGCGTTTCATCAATGCCGAGCTTGACCGATTGAAACGACCGGCGCTCAAGCTGGAGGCGGTCGACACGGTTCAACTCGCGCGCCAGCGCTTCCCTGGTGCGCGCGCCAGCCTGGACGAGCTGTGCAAACGCTTCGAGATCGATCTGGCCGTCCGCGCCAAGCACGGCGCGTTGGTCGACGTGACCTTGCTGGCCCAAGTCTATCTGGAGCTGATCGGCGGGCGCCAAACCGGCTTCGTATTGACCGGCTTCGAAACGGCAGTCCAGGAACGGTCGATCGATGGCGCGGCTGCGCCGCGCGCGACCCGACCGCCGCGCCCGGCGCCGCTCGCACATGGGCCCAGCCCCGCCGAACTTGAGGCGCACGCCAAGTTGGTCGGTCGCCTCAAGCAGCCGGTCTGGCTGAAAAGCTAAGCAGCTAGGCTTGCCCGGCCTGCTGGCCTTGCTGGGCAAGCTGTTGGCGGAACAGCTGAGCGAAATCGATGGGCTGTAGCGACAGAGGTGGGAACCCGCCGTCGCGCGTCGCCTCGGCCAAGATGGCGCGGGCAAAGGGGAACAGCAGGCGCGGACACTCGATCAATAGCACGGGTCGCACATGCTCCTCGGCGACCCCGTTAAGCGTGAACACGCCGGCATAGGTCAGCTCAACCACAAAGGCGACCCGGTCTTCTTGCTTGGCTTCGGCCGAGATAATGAGTTGGACCTCGAATGTATGGTCGGCCAGCGGGCGGGCGTTGACGTTAACATTGACCGCGATCTGCGGCTGCTGGCGCAGCGCCAAGCTGTTCGGCGCGTTCGGGTTCTCGAACGACAGGTCTTTGACGTACTGCACATTGACCACCAGGGGCGATTGTTGGCCCTCGGCGGCCGGCGGGACAGCCGGCGGGGCGGCAGGGTCGGACATGTCGGGACTCCAAGTTGCGGGCGAAGCTCAAGGGTAGGGCGGGGCGCGCAACCGGGTAACACGGATGACCAGACGGTACAACCGGCGCGGCCCCGCGATCATGACGCGCGCGGCGGCTCCGACTTCGGCAAGCTGGGGGCGACCGCGACATCGCGAAACTTGCCATCGATGATGGATGCAGGGCCAGAAGGCGAATGGACCGTCTGGCCGGACATCCCGGTGACGACGAAGCTGCGAAATACCGTCTTGCCCCGAAGTCCGGAGATGACAAAACGGCCGACCCAGCGGCGCAGCGCCGGCGCGGCGAGTGGCAGCGCCATCAAATCGGTCACGAAACCGGGGGCCAGCAACAAAATACCGGCGATTAGCAGGCCGAGGGCGTCGATCAAGGCGACCCCGGCAGCCTCCCCAGAGACCTCGGCCGGACCAAGCGCCCGGTTCAGACGCGCCAAGGTGCCCGGCCCCTGCCAGCGCAGCAGCACGACGCCGGCCAGCGTGGTCGCAACCAGCGCCGACAAGGCCGGCCACAGACCCGTCCAGCCGGCGATGCCCGTAAAGGCGGCAATCTCCAGGAACGGCAAGGCAAACAGGACCGCCAGAGCTATCAAACGCATGCTTGTTCTTTCCGATGCAAGGGCGAAAGGAATCCGCTAGGATCAGGCCACGGGTAGGGCGGCGTTGCTGTTCCCCCCATAGCCCAGGCGCCGATTTCGGTCCAGCGCGGCCAGTCTGGCGACGGAAAGGGCGCGTCCCATGAGCGAGGGAGTCCAGGTGCTCGACATCATTATTTTCGCCCTGCTCGCGGGCTTCCTATTCTTCCAGCTCCGGCGTGTTCTCGGCCGTCGTACCGGCAATGAAAAGCCGCCATTCAAGCCCATGCCCATGCCGGGCACGCAACCCGGCGGGCGTGAGGACAACGTCGCCGCCTTGCCAGCGCGCGGCGCCGACGCCAAGCCCGCCGACGCTAAGTCCACGGGGGCCCAAGTCGGCGAGGGCGAAACATCGGGCGATCCCGGGCCGTCGGTGGCCGATGGGTTGACCAAGATCAAAGCTGCCGATCCGTCTTTCAGCGCCGATGGATTCCTAACCGGTGCGCGCGCCGCGTTCGAAATGATTTTGGAGGCCTTTGCGCGCGGCGACGCCAAGGCGCTGCGCCCATTTTTAGCCGACGACGTCTTCGCCAAGTTTGCCGCCGCGATGGAAGCACGCGAACATGCCGGCGAAGTCCTGGAGTCGACCTTGGTCGACATTCGCTCGGCTGAGCTGGTCGAAGCTCAACTTCAGGACCGCGACGCGGTGATCACGGTCAAAATCGTGTCCGAACAGGTCAATGTGACCAAGAGGCGCGATGGAACGGTGATCGACGGCGATCCCAACGAGGTCGTGCTGTTGACCGATGTGTGGACCTTCCGCCGCAATACCCGTGCGCGCGACCCCAACTGGGCGCTGATCGCCACCCACGTACCGAATTAAGGGACGCGAAGGGGTTGTCGGTGGGCCGCAGCCTCGCTCTTCTCCTGCTCGTCGCGCTCGCTGCCTGCGCGCCGATTCTGCAGCCGCCGGATCGCGCTGTTGTGCGATCCGTGGCTTTTACCGATCTTCCCGGCTGGACCGCCGACGCTCACCATGAGGCGCTGCCGGCGCTGGCCAAATCTTGTGCCGGGCTGACTCAGCGCGCGCCGGCCCACGATAGCGAGATCGGTCGGCTTGCCGGTTCGCTCGACGTATGGCGCGCAATCTGCGCGGAAGCGGCCGGTTTGCCGGCGAGCGAAGGTGCCGCCGCCCGCGCCTTCTTCGAGCGTCGCTTCCGGCCGGTCCAAGTGCTTAACAACGACCGGCCGACCGGCCTGTTCACAGGCTATTACGAAGCCGAACTCAAGGGGTCTCGTACGCGCTCCCCCCGGTTTGCCGTGCCGCTCTATCGCCGGCCGCCCGATCTCGTCAGCGTCGAACTCGGCCAGTTCCGCCGCAGCCTTCAAGGTCAACGCATCGCTGGGCGGATCGAACGGGGCACCCTTCGGCCCTATGCAGCGCGCGGCGAGATCGACAGCGGCGCGCTCGCCGGCCGCGGTCTTGAATTGGTTTGGGTCGATAGCGCGGTCGACGCTTTCTTCCTGCACATCCAAGGATCGGGTCGCGTGATCATGGATGACGGCCGGGTCGTGCGCGTCGGCTTCGACGGCCAGAACGGTCACGAATATGTCACCATCGGGCGCGAGCTGCTGGCGCGCGGCGAGCTGGAGCGCGAAAACGTGACCATGCAATCCATCCGCGCCTGGCTCGCCGCCAACCCGGCGCGCGCGGCAGAGATCATGGCGCTCAACCCGTCCTACATTTTCTTTCGCGAACTGCCCGGCGAGGGCCCGATCGGTGCTCAGGGTGTGGCACTGACGTCGGGCCGCAGCCTGGCGGTCGATCGCACCCATTTCCCCCTGGGTCTGCCGGTTTGGGTCGATCTGCGCCAGCCCGATCTACGACCGGCCGATCCGGCCGGTGGCCTGGTTCGCCGTCTCATGATCGCCCAGGACACCGGCGGCGCCATTCGCGGACCGGTGCGCGGCGACGTGTTCTGGGGCTATGGCGCCGCGGCGGCCGACATCGCCGGCCGCATGAAGGCGGAGGGTGCCTATTACTTCCTGGTGCCGCGCGGGGGCGAGGCCGGCTCTTAGCGTTCCGCCAGCAGACGCGCGCCACCTTGCGGGGTCGCCACGATTTCCTTGATCAGCTTGGTCAGGGTCGCATGGCCGAAAAATTCGAAGCTGTCCGCCACGACCATGAAGGCGTTGGGCCCGCCGATCACGTATTGCTCGCAATATTTGTCCAGGTCGCGTTCGGCGGCGAAACCGAACGGGCTGGGCCGGTCGTTGACGATGGGCAGGCCGTTGATGGTAATGCCGCGCGCCAGCGTATCGGCGCGCGCCGCCGCCAAGCGGGCGGCCTCGGTTGTTGCTGCCATCGCCGGACACGTCGATGACCAGGCGCGCGCCCCCGAAGCCGTTATTGTCGAACGGGGGTGTGCAGAAATCGAGTGCGGCGCCGATCGAAGTCCAGTTTTCCGCTATGCGCGGCGCGCGTTCAAGCCGATCGGCAAAGGCGCGGGCGTCGGCGGCGTTGGCGATCAGGGTCCAGGTTAGGACAAGCTCTTGATATTGCGCGCCGGCCCGCTCGACGTAAGCCACGGCGATCCGGCCGAGCGGCCCGTTTTCGATCGCGCGCGCCACGCGCGGATCGCGCCAGGCACGGACATGGCCGTCGCGCTGTAGCCGCGCCTCGTCGGCGTCGATGCTGCGCGAGACGTCGACCGCCACGATCAGCTCCAGGTCGACCCCAAGCGCCGCCGCTGACCGAATCTGGGCCGAAGCAGCGAAAATCAGAAAAACAAGGCCGAGCCAGCGCAACAAGATCATGGCGCACACCCCAGAAGCCGCCGGAGGAGCGAATCACGAAGGGAGATGCGGCTCAAGGGGTGGCGCGCTATTATCGCGCCGCTATGTCTGACGCCGTCGCCTCATTTCGGTCTGCCCGGGTCCAGATCCCGGTCCTTTTGGTCAGCCTCGGCCATGGCGCGACCCATTGGATTGCCGCCACTTTCTATCTCGTCCTGCCGTTCATTACGCTCGACCTCGGCCTCAGCTATGTTCAGGCTGGCGCGCTGGTCACGTGTTTTCACCTCGGCTCGACCCTGGCCAATTTTCCCAGCGGCACATTGGTCGATCTGACGGGCAAGCGGGTCGTAATCCAGGCAGCAGCCCTTGTCTTGGGAAGTGTGGCATTATTCGGCGTCGGCGCGGTCGATGCCTATCTGGCGCTATGCGCCGTCGTGGCCGTGCTCGGCGCGTCCAATATGCTTTGGCATCCGGCGGCAATCTCTTATCTGTCGCAGCATTTGCCCAACAATCGGGGATATGCGCTATCGATCCACGCGCTTGGCGCCAATCTGGGCGACGCGGTGGCGCCGGTTGTCGCAGGATGGTTGCTGCTTAGCCTGTCCTGGCATACGACAGCGGAACTCAATGCTCTGTCGGGAATTATCACGGCGGCAATTATCGTGATCGTCCTGGCCCGCTCGGACCAAGCGCCCGTATCGGCATCGAAGGCGATCGATTGGCGCAGTTACGGGAAAAGCCTTTGGGAAACGCTTAAGCGCCGCGACATCTGGAGCCTATGCCTGATGTCGGGTTTCCGCACCATGAGCCAGAGCGGGTTGTTGGTTTTCTTGCCACTCTTCCTGGCCAACGAGATGAAGGTCAACCCCTTCATGATGGGCATCACCCTGATGCTGCTTCAACTGGGCGGCGTGGTGGCAACGCCCATCGCGGGTGTGCTGAGCGACCGAATCGGCAGGCGTCCGATCGTCATGGGCGGTATTTTCGCGACCACGATCTTGGTTTTCGCGCTGGCCTTCATCAGCAATAACACGATCTTCGTGATCACCGTCGCAGTGCTTGGTTTCTTCATGTATGCGGCGCGGCCGGTCATCCATAGCTGGATGATGGATCGCGCGCCGCCCCATCTGGCGGCGACGCTGACCAGCGCCTTGTTCGGCACCCAGTCGATGCTGTCGATGATCGGTCCGGTGATCGGTGGCTGGCTTGCCGACCGCTATGGTCTGGGCTCGGTGTTCTATTTCCTTGCCGGCTTGGTTCTGATCGCCAATTTGCTCGCTTTTGCCGTGCCGCGCTCGGAAAAAGGCGACTGAGCCTTACCAAGGCTTCCCGGTTTTGTGCACGAAGGATCTGGCGCCGGCCTTATCCTTTAAGAATAAATCGTCGTCCGGGTAGGCCGCCTCGTCGCCCGGCATGCGGTCGCCAACTTCAAGGTAAACTACGTCTCGTTTGGATCGGTTGATCAGGTGATGGCCATCGGCCCGGCCTGCGGGGAAGCCCGCGATCATGCCGGCCGTTAGCACCTGCCGGCTTCGGTCGGTTACCAGTGTCGCTTCGCCCGACACAATGTAAATGAACTCATCTTGGCGCGTGTGCCAATGGCGCAGCGCGGACCAGGCGCCCGGCTCCAATCGCGTGAGGTTGACGCCGAAATTCCGCAAGCCGAGCGCGTCGCCCAACCTTTGCTTGATGCGACCCGCGACCTTGGCGCGGAACGGTGGCGGATAGGCGGAGGAGCCTTTGATCGCAGGCACGCCGGTGGGATCGAGCGCCGGCAGCTTGGGCAGTCTCGGCCGTTTTGATCGGTTGGTTACCATGGCGGGGTCTCCAGGGAAGGGAAACGACGGCAACGATATTTTAACTAGCATTCGGTTTAAATGTCGCCATGGCGACCATGCTTCAATCCGCGCGTGACGACAGCGCCGCGGCCCCAAAGGGGCTGCCCGTGGATTCCGGAACCATGGATTTGGCCATGCGCGCGGCGCGCGCCAGCGTATGGGACTGGGACGCGATCTCCAACAAGGTCTATTTCTCCCCGCATTTCCGCGAGATCCTCGGCTATGGCCAAGCCGAGCGGGACGCCATCGTGGCGGACTCGCCCAAACTGCTCGTCCATCCCGACGATATCGATCGCCTAATGATCGACGAACTGGTCGAACATATCGGCGAGGACGATGCGGCCCAGGTTCTGGGCGATGCAGCGCGCGCCTTGCCTGAGCGCGCGCGCCGGGTTGAAGCGACCCGGGAGGATACGGAAAAGCTAGCACGGTCGGCGCACGATCTTGCAAGCACGGCCGCTACGGTTGGATTGATCGAGCTTAGCTCGCTCGGCCAAAGGATCGAGCGGCTTTGCGCCGCCGGCGATTTCCCCGGCGCGTAATCTGCGACCCAGGAAATCCCAGTGGCACTCATGCGCGCACTGACGGCGCTCGATGCTGCAACGGCCGTCCTTACGGCTTCGCGCAGTCCGGCCTGACCTGACGGTAGAACATCCACCAGGCGCCCGAGAACAGACGAATGATCGATGGCTCAACGATTGGCGTTGCGTTGGACAGGCGCAGCTCGGGCTCGTTTTCCCAACGCGTTCCGCTGTCGCGCGACAGGCGACTAGCTATACCGCCAGGCACCTCGTAGTAGAGCCGGATCGTGCCATCGGCGAGCGCGATCAAATCGCCGGCACCGCCTGGGATAGCCGTACCGTTGAGCACGAAGCGGCTTCCCTCACTGCTCGTGCCGATCAGGACTCGCTGGGTCTTAGGCTGGGTCGTTGCCAGCAGGAAACGGCCGTTGGCAATCTGGACGACCGTTGGGTGTTCGGCAGCATCGAGCTGGATGGCGGGTCCTTCATCGCGGAAATTCACGCCGTCATCGGACAGCGCCGTCAGAATCCGGTGGGGCCGTTCGACCATCCCGGGAATCTGCTTGGGCTGCCGGGTTACGAAGAAACCTTGATAAGTATAAAGCCTTAGCTTGCCGTCGGGCAGCCGGATCACATCGGGTTGTACGATATCGCCGTTATGAGCGCCGTTGATCAGCACGGGCTCCGCTGTCGCAACGCGCCAGCCATCGCCTTGCAATTCGGCACGAGCGGTCCAGATGCCGTGCTTCCCAGCCATGCCGCTGACATAGTACAGCCGGATGCCAGCGCCATCCGCTATCGCTTCGGGTGCGGTGGCTTTGTCGAGCAGCGGCTTCGGACTGGCACGGAAGACAAGGCCGTCACTGCTCGCCGCAGCGAAGATTTGATGGCATTGCAAATAGGATAGATCGGCCAGGGGGCGAAGCGCCTGGCGATGCTTCGCGGCTTCGCCATCGACCTTGGGCACGGACTTGAAATCCTGAGCCGATGCTGATGCGACGGCAAGCAGTGCGATGCAAGACAGATGTAAGGTGCGAGAGATCATTATCTAGTCCAATAGCGGAACCGTCCCATAGCACGCCGGCCGGCGCACGAACAACTACCCGAGCATTCATGATGTCATGCTATGGTTTCCAACTATGGGGGATGAGGGCGAAAAACTCAGTCTTCGGCCGGAACATCCGATCTTGGCGCGGCTGCTCAGTTATTGGATCGAGCGCCGACAGGGCCGCCAATTTCCTGCGCGTCGCGACATCGACCCCCTCGATTTCCCATATGCGCTCGGCAACATCTCCCTGATCGATGTCTTTCATAGCCCCCTGCGGTTTCGCTACCGCTTGGTTGGCACCCGAATTACCGAACAAATCGGCGTGGAAATGACCGGGCGGTGGTTGGATGACGTGCCCTATCCCGACTATCGCGAGATTCTGGTTTCGCTTTATTCGAGGGTCGTCGCGTCGCGCTAGCCACAACTCGATGGCGGTGCTCGTGTGCTCGATGGGGGGAGGGCTTGGCAGGCTCAGGCTTTGATTATGCCGCTCGCCACCGATGGCCACACGATCGACATGTTGTTGGCCTGTCGCATTTATTCCAAGCCCTGAGCGAATTTCGTCAGCCCGGCACGCCCTTTGTGGTCGAATACTCGAAATGCAGCACCTCGCTGGGATGGACGAGGGGATGGATTGCGTGGGCCGCCATGGCGGCCTCGGAGAATCCGCACAGGATCAGCTTGAGTTTGCCCGCATATGTCGCGATGTCGCCGATGGCGAAAATGCCGGCGGCGTTGGTGGCGCAGGTCGCGGGCTCGATTCGGATGTGGTTGCGTTCCAGATTGAGACCCCAGTTCGCAATCGGACCCAGATTCATGGCAAGGCCGAAGAAGGCGAGCAGCACCTCTGCCTCAAGCCGCCTGACTTTGCCATCTAGATTCGCAACCGTCACGGCGGACAACTGGCCATTCGCCCCTTCCAAACTGTGAAGTTGATAGGGCACGACCAAATCGATGGCGCCGGATTTGGCGAGCGCATCGAGCCGAGCGGCGCTTTCCGGTGCGGCGCGAAACTTGGGCCGGCGATGGATGACCATGACGCGTGCCGCCACATCGGCTAACGCCAGCGCCCAATCAACCGCGCTGTCGCCGCCGCCGGCGATCACAACGCGCTTGCCGCGCATCTCCTCGCGCCGCTTGACCAAATAGAACACGCTCTTGCCTTCATAGGTCTCTAGACCCACGAGCGGCGGCCGATTGGGCCCGAAGGCGCCGACGCCGGCGGCAACGATCACTGCCTTGGCTTCAACGACGGTGCCGGCCGATGTCGTCACGCGCCAACCGCCATCGATCGCCGTCAGCGCGTCCACCTGCTCGCCCAAATGATAGACAGGATTGAACGGCTTGGCTTGCTCGACCAGCCGGCCGATCAAATCGGCTGCCTCGACGCGCGGATAGCCCGGAATGTCGTAGATCGGTTTTTCCGGATAGAGCGCGGCGCATTGCCCCCCGGCCGTATCGAGCGAATCGATCACGTGGGCGCGCATGCGCAGCATGCCGCACTCGAAGATCGCAAATAGCCCGACCGGGCCTGCACCGATAATGATGACGTCGGTCTTGTGCGTCATGCCATCCGCAACTCCAGAAATTACGGCGGCCAGAATGCGGGGGCGACCGCGCCAAGGCAAGCGGCAAGCCGGCGCTTTTCTTCCGGCTGCCGACGCGCTATGCTTCGCCTCACTCAACGGGGCGCCCAGCAGGGCTGAGAGGTGCGTCGAACGCGCCAACCCGAAGAACCTGATCCGGTTCGTACCGGCGGAGGGAATTGGGAATGGCGACACCAGAACCGTTTCTTCCGCCGTCATCCATGAGGAGGACGGCATGAAACTCACGATTGCCACGCTCGTCGCGGCTCTTGCGCCGGCTTGGAGTGCGGAGGCCGCCGACCCGCCGACGCTGACGGTCTATACTTATGGCTCCTTCACCGGCAAATACGGGCCGGGGACGGCAATCAAGAAAACCTTCGAGGCCGGTTGCGCTTGCAAGCTCGACTTCGTCGCACTCGATGACGGCGTGGCCCTGCTCAACCGGCTCAAGCTGGAGGGCGCCGCCAGCCGCGCGGATATCGTGCTCGGCCTGGATATGAACCTGATTGCCGAGGCGCGCGCGACCGGGTTGTTCGCGCCCCACGGGCTGGACGTGGCAAAGCTAACCCTGCCGGTCGCCTGGACGGACCCGATCTTCGCGCCCTTCGATTATGGCCATTTCGCCGTGGTCTATGACCGAGAGAAATTGAGCGCTCCACCAACCAGCCTCAAGCAATTGGTGGAGGGCGATCCCGCGCAGAAGATCGTGATCGCCGATCCCCGCACCAGCACGGTGGGCCTGGGCTTGATGCTATGGGTGCGCGCCGTCTATGGCGATCAGGCCGAGGCGGCTTGGACCAAGCTGCGTGGGCGCGTGCTGACCGTGACCAAGGGGTGGAGCGAATCCTACGGCCTGTTCGCCAAAGGCGAGGCGCCGATGGTGCTGAGCTACACCACTTCGCCTGCCTATCACATGATTGCGGAAAAGAAAGACCGCTACCAGGCCGCCGCTTTCACCGAAGGCCACTATCTTCAGGTCGAGGTCGCGGGCACGACCGGCAATGCCAAGCAACCCGTGCTCGCCCGGCAGTTCATGGCGTTCATGGTCGGACCCGGTTTCCAAGACGAGATGGCGACGGGCAATTGGATGTTCCCGGTATCGACGCCGTCCAAGGGCCTGCCGCCGGAATTCGACCGCCTGGTCAAACCGGCGAAAACCTTGCTGCTGTCGCCTGAGGCGGTGGCCGCCAATCGGCGAGGCTGGACCGATGAATGGTTGCGAGCCATGGTGAAGTGAATCGAGTGGTGCTGGTCCCAGGCTTTGCTGCGCTGGCGTTGATTGCGCTAGCGGTGCTGGGCGCATTCGGCGGATTGGTTGCGGCGTCGGGCACAGCACCGTCGCTGGGCGCGCTAGCCGACGATCTCTATCTCCGGCGCGTGCTGGCGTTCACGCTGGGACAAGCCGTTCTATCGACTGTGCTGGCCGTTGGGCTCGCCATTCCCGTGGCGCGTGCGCTCGCTCGCCGCCAAGCGTTTTTTGGCCGAACGCTGCTGTTGCGCCTGTTCGGCTTGCCGCTCGTGGTGCCGGGAATCGTCGCGGTGCTTGGCATCGTGGCAATCGCCGGACGCAACGGCGCGGTCAACCAGACGCTCGGTGCATTTGGTTTGTCGCCAGTACCCAGCGTCTATGGACTCACCGGCATTCTGATCGCCCATGTCTTTTTCAATCTGCCCCTAGCGGCGCGCCTGTTGCTCCAGACCTGGGATACCGTGCCCAGCGAGACTTGGCGGCTCTCTAGCCAGCTTGGCATGAGATCGGGCGCGATCTTTCGCCTGATCGAATGGCCGTTGCTGCGTGCCGCACTGCCCGGCATCGCCGGTTTGGTCTTTATGCTTTGCTTCGCCAGCTTCACGGTTGTGTTGACCCTGGGCGGCGGCCCCGCCGCGACGACAATCGAAGTTGCGATCTATCAAGCCTTGCGTTTCGATTTCGAACCGGGCCGCGCCGTCGTACTCGCACTTGTCCAATTCGCTTTATGCGGCGGGTTAATTGCGGTTGGTCATAGCTTGATCCGCCCGATGGCGTTGGCGTCATCGCTTGGTCGTTCCGCTGGGAGACCGGACATATCGGGTGCATTCGGCCGCCTCGGCGACGGGCTGGCGATCCAGGCTGCGGCACTGCTGGTAGTTGCACCTCTGGGCGCTGTGGCCGTGGCGGGCGCGACGGGGCCGCTGGCGAGCGTGTTGACCGAGCCCGCGTTGTGGCGGGCGGCGGCGCTGAGCTTGGCGATCGGCCTTACCGCGGGGCTGCTGGCTCTGGCGCTGGGCGCCGCCCTGCTCGGGGCGGCGCGTCATTTCAGGTTACGCCTTGGACGGGACCGCCCGGCTGCGGCGATCGAATGGTCGGGGGCGGCCGTCCTGGTCGTGCCGCCCTTCGTTCTGGGCGCGGGCTGGTTCGTGCTGCTGCACGGACGGATCGACGTGCTCGCCATCGGTCCCGTTGTGGTCGTCGCGGTCAATGCGCTGATGGCGCTGCCCTATGTCATACGTGGCCTCGGCCCCGCCATCGCGCGTGCCGACGAGCGGCACGACCGGTTGTGCCGCAGTTTGGGCATTCAGGGTTGGCGGCGATTCCGTTTGATCGATTGGCCCGCATTGCGCCGGCCTTTGGCCCTGGTGCTCGCCTTGGCAGCCGCGCTATCCGTCGGCGATCTCGGCGCCATTGCCCTGTTCGGCACCCAGGACACGGCGACGCTGCCGCTGTTGCTGTATCAACGCATGGGCAGCTATCGCATCGACGAGGCCGCAGCCATCGCGTTGGTGCTCGGCGCGCTGTCGCTCGGCTTGTTCGCGGCGATTGAGCGCGGGATCGGCGGCCGCGAGTATGGCTGAACCGGGAGCCATCGTCCTCGACGGCGTCGTCTTCCGCTACGAGGACATGACTATGTCCTTCGATCTCGTCGTGCCCGCCCGCGCCTTTCTGGCGCTGATCGGGCCGAGCGGGGCGGGCAAAACCACACTGCTGTCCCTGATTGCCGGGTTCGAGAGGCCCGAACGCGGTCGCGTGCGGATCGGCGACGTCGACGTGACCGATCTTGCCCCGGCGGCTCGGCCGGTCACGACGCTGTTTCAGGAACACAATCTGTTCGCCCATCTCGATGTTGCGGCCAATGTCGGTCTGGGCATCGATCCAGGGCTTCGGCTGAACACCGCTGACCATGCTCGCCTTGCTGCCGCGCTAGCCAGAGTCGGGCTCGCCGGGCTTGAGCATCGCCTGCCCGGTCAACTCTCGGGCGGCCAACGGCAACGTGCCGCGCTGGCCCGGAGCTTGGTGCGCGACCGGCCGGTGCTGCTGCTCGACGAACCCTTCGCTGCCCTCGGTCCGGCGCTCCGGCGCGAGATGCTGGATCTGGTTCAAGATATTCGGCGCGAGCGCGGCCTGACCGTCTTGCTCGTCAGCCACCAGCCCGAAGATGCGCGTCATGCCGCCGCTTTCGCCGCTTTCGTGCAGGATGGAAAAATCCTGCGAATGGCGCCAACAGCAGAGCTGTTTGCGTCCGACGATCTGCCGGAACTTTCGGAATATCTCGGTGTTTCCGGGGTGAAATAATTTTACGCTTCGCACTTGAGCCGGACAGGCGATCCAGGCATGGTGCCGCCCGCCATGTTTCACATTAACGACCTAACCTATCGAATCGCCGGGCGCGTGATCTTCGAGAACGCCACCGCCGCCATTGCGCCGGGCCATCGGGTTGGCCTGGTCGGGCGCAATGGCACGGGCAAGTCGACCCTGCTCAAGCTGATCCTGGGCGAGCTTCAGGCCGATGGCGGCGAAATCAACATACCGCCGCGGGCGCGGATCGGTTGCGTGGCGCAGGAAGCGCCGGGCGGCGACATTACGCCGCTCGACGCGGTTCTGGCCGCCGACACCGAGCGCCACAGCCTGTTGGCCGAGGCCGAGACCGCGACCGATCCCCATCGCATTGCCGATATCCAGACCCGGCTGGCCGATCTGGGCGCCCATGCGGCGCCGGCACGCGCCGCGACCATCTTGCATGGCCTAGGCTTCGACACCGCGGCCCAGGGACGGCCACTGTCCAGTTTCTCCGGCGGTTGGCGCATGCGCGTGGCGTTGGCCGGCGTGCTGTTTGCCGAGCCCGATTTGTTGCTGCTCGACGAACCGACCAACCACCTCGATCTGGAAGCGGCACTGTGGCTCGAAGGCCATCTCAAGGCTTATCCCCACACCATGATTCTGGTCAGCCACGATCGCGACCTGCTGAACACGGCGGTCGAACAAATCCTGCATGTCGAGCATTGCAAGCTGTCGCTCTATACCGGCGGGTATGATCGTTTCGAGGAAACGCGGCGCCAGCGGCTGGCGCTCCAGGATTCTGCCCGGCGCAAGCAAGACGAGCAGCGCAAACATATGCAGGCCTTCGTCGATCGCTTTCGCTACAAGGCAAGCAAAGCGCGCCAGGCCCAGAGCCGCCTGAAGGCCTTGGCTAAAATGCAGCCGATTGCCGCCGTGGTCGAGGGCGCCATGCCCGAGTTTTCGTTCCCCGAGCCGGTGCAACTGGCGCCGCCTTTGATCTCCCTCGACCGCGTTGCCGTTGGCTATCAGCCGGGTCAGCCGATTCTGCGCAACCTCGATCTGCGTCTCGATCCGGATGATCGGGTGGCTCTGATCGGCGCCAACGGCAATGGCAAAACCACGCTCGCTCGCCTACTCGCCGGCCGGCTTCAACCCCAGGCTGGCGAGATGGCGCGGGCGGGTAAAATCGCCGTCGGCTTCTTCGCGCAGCACCAGGTCGACGACCTCGATCCCGCTGCCACGGCCTTTCAGCATCTTCAGCGCTTGATGGCCAATGCGCGGGTCGACCGGGTGCGCGCCTATCTCGGCCGCTTCGGTTTTTCCGGCGAGCGTGCCGATGTGGCCGCGGCCCAGCTTTCCGGCGGCGAGAAAGCGCGACTGACGCTGGCCCAGATCGGCGTCGGCGCCCCCCAACTACTGATCCTGGACGAACCGACCAACCATCTCGACATCGATGCGCGCGAGGCGCTTGTTCACGCCCTCAACGAATATGCCGGCGCCGTCGTGCTGGTCAGTCACGACGCCCATCTGGTCGAGCTGGTCGCCGACCGATTGTGGCTGGTGGCGGACGGCACGGCCAAACCCTTCGATGGCGACGTGGACGATTACCGCAAGCTTCTGCTGGAGACCAGCACGCGCGACGACAAGTCTTCGAAGCGCGACACCGCGCGCGTCGGCGAGAGCGCACCGGATCGGCGTGCCGAACGGCGCAGCGCCGCCAAGCGCCGTTCAGAGCTTACCCCCTTGCGCATTGCCAGCAAAGAAGCCGAGCGCCAAATCGCTAAATTGCTGACGGAGCGCGACCGGCTCGACCGCGCGCTCGCCGATCCGGCCGACGCTGCCCGTATTCCCGCCCTGATGAAACAGCGTGGCCAGGTCGAGCGCGCGCTGGCAAGCGCGGAGGCGGCCTGGATTTCGGCGGCGGAAGCGCTGGAGGTTGCCGAGAAGGAGCGGGCGTGAACTACCGCCACGTCTATCACGCCGGCGGATTCGGCGACGTGGTCAAACATGCCGTGTTGGCCATGGTCATCGCGGCGCTTCAGCGCAAGGATAAACCTGTTCGCGTGCTCGATACCCATGCCGGAATCGGGCGCTACGATCTCGGCTCCGACGAGGCCGGCAAAACCGGCGAGTGGCGCGACGGCATTCTCAAAATATTCCAAGCACCCGTGCCGGAACCTACGGCGCTGAAAACCTATCTCGATTTGATCCGGGCGATGAATGGCGGGCTCAAGGGCGATCTTGCTCGGATGCTACGTCACTATCCGGGCTCGCCGCGCTTGGCGCGTGCGCTGCTGCGGCCAGCGGATCGATTGGCCCTGGTCGAATTGCATCCCGAGGACAATGCCGCGCTCGCCGTCGAATTCCGCCGCGATCCGCAGGTGCGGGTCTATGCCCTCGACGGCTATGCCGCGCTCAAATCCTTTCTGCCGCCGCCGGAACGGCGTGGCCTGGCGCTGATCGACCCGCCTTTCGAAAAACCGGGCGAATTCGAGCGTCTGACCCGCGCCCTCGTTGAGGGGCACCGTCGCTTCGCGACCGGCACATTCCTCGCTTGGCATCCGATCAAGGGCGGCGCGGAGATCGCGGAATTTCACAAAGCGCTCGCGGCGACTGGGATTGCCAGAATTCTGGCGTTGGAATTTCCCATTCGCCCGACCGATCAGAGCGACCGGCTCAATGGCTGCGGTCTCGCGCTGATCAATCCGCCCTGGCCGCTCGCCGACGAGCTGCCGCCAGTGCTCCACTTCCTGCACACGGTCCTGCGCCGCGAGGGTAAGAGCGCTTGGCGGCTAACTTGGCTGACCGGCGAGTAGGGATCAGGCGGGCGCCATCACGATGTCGAAGCGGCCCTGGCCGGCGGCGTCGAAGGGCACGATGACGGCGCTGTGCCGGACAGGTTCGGCGATGCCGGCGAGCGGGGCGTCGCGATCGTTCCGGGGCTCGCCTGCGAAGTACATTTGGGTCACCAGCCGCGGCCGGCCGTGCACCTTGACCATGTAGTGGATGTGGGGCGTTCGATTGGCATAGCCGCCGGGGCGAATGGTGCGGAAGCGATAGGCGCCATCGGCACCGGTCAGCACTGCGCCGAAACCCTGGAAATCGGCGTCGAGCGGCGCGGTCGAATTGTCGCGTGGGCGATGGTAGCGGCCGAAATCATCGGCCTGCCAGATCTGCACATCGGCGCCAGCGATGGGTCGGCCGTCGACCTCCAGAACCCGGCCGCTCACTTCGATCGCGCTGCCCTTGGCCCGACCGGCCCGGCCCGCGATTCGGGTTAGGTCGAAATCGGGATCCCGCGGTCGCTCCGGCGGATATAACGGCCCGAGGCCTTGGGCTGGGGTCGGAACAGCCTGGCCCAGGGTTGGGGTCGGCGCGAGCAGGGCCGTCGCGGCAAGGCCGATGACGAGGTCGCGGCGCGTGAGCATGACGGTCATTGATGCGATCTCCTGAAAATCGGTCTATGAGGGTTATACGCCCTCTGCGCCACGATCCTGCGGCGCTTGATCGCGCGCGGTCATGCCGTAGTCGCGGATCACGGCCGCGACCCGAATGCGGTAATCGGCGAATAACTCGGCGCGACCCGTGGCTTGGGCGCGCCCGTGGTCCATATGCTCGCGCCAGCGCTTGACCGATGCCTCGTCGCGCCACGTCGACAACGACAGAATCTTGGACGGGTCGGTCAGGCCTTGAAAGCGCTCGACCGAGATGAAGCCGTCGATCTTTTCCAACTCGGGCCGGAGCCGGGCCGCGATGTCGAGATAGTCTTGAACGTGCCCCGGTTTGGGCCGGACTTCGAAAATCACGACATGCATGGGAGAACCTCGTATGCGATTGGTCCGGGGTTGGTCATGAGGACGACAGAAGGCGCTCTACTGGCCAAAGAGGGGCCGGCGCCGCGACCCGGTCGAGCGCGTCGAGCAGCCTGAGTTCGTCGGCATCGGCTGCAAGCGTGGCCTGCATGACGGCGACGAGGCCGGCAATCGTGCGTGCCAACGCCATCCCGATCGAGCCGTCGCGCAGCAGCCAACCCGTCAATAGCGCCGCGAACAGATCGCCTGTGCCGTTGGTGCTGCGGGCGATACGCGA
Organism: Alphaproteobacteria bacterium; assembly: GCA_009694085.1. Classification (GTDB taxonomy): domain Bacteria; phylum Pseudomonadota; class Alphaproteobacteria; order SHVW01; family SHVW01; genus SHVW01. The sequence continues at coordinate 2,593 of SHVW01000040.1, read as the reverse complement.
CTGGCTGGCGCGCAGCGTGCCGTCGGCGGTTAGGGCGAGCGTGGTCAGGCGGTCGTGTCCTTGGGGCACGCCGGTGACGACGACGGTGGCAAGCCCCTCCTGGCGCAAGCGCGGTCGCAATGCGCGCGCGGCAGCAAGCGCACCGATCTCATCGTTCGCGATTCCGTCGGTAAGCCAGCCAAGCTCGTAGGGGTTGGGCGTGACCAGATCGGCCAACGGCAACAAGCGATCCACAATCGCCTCGGCAACGCCGGGCTTGACGAAGCGACGCCCGCCATCGCCGATAACGGGATCGAGCACGTAGATCGCGTCCGGATTGGCCCGGCGCACGCGCACAACCGCGTCCGCCACAGCCTCGGCGGTATCCGCGCTGCCGAGATAGCCGGAAATCACAGCATCGACCCGATCGAGCACGCCCAGATTGTCGAGGCCTTGAATAAGTTGGGCGATTTCCGGCGCGGGTACGATGCGGCCGGTGAACGCACCATGGCCGGGGTGATTGGAAAAGGTGACCGTGTCGATGCGCCAGACATCGCAACCCAGACGTTGCAGCGCTGGCTGGGCAACCGCGTTGCCGACCATGCCGTACGTGACCGCCGATTGAATCGAAAGCACCGTTTTCGCCATCGCGTTCAACACTGCGCGATCGGCAGAGGCCATGCAAGCCGCACCGTTGCTGGCGCCGGCATGACGAGTTAAGGTTCCGCCGGCAATAAAGCTGTGGGACACCCATGGGTACCGCCAACCACTTTGCGCGCGACTATGCCGATGCGCGCCGCAAATTTCTCGCCGCCGCCAAAGGCGCCGGCCTCAAGGTCGCGAGCTATGCCAACCCGAACAAGGGCCCGGCAGGCGAGGATTTGTTCACCGACGTCGTGCGCATCGGCTCGCCCGCGGCCAAGCGCCTGGTTCTGGTCAACTCCGCAACCCATGGGGTCGAGGGCTTCTGCGGTTCCGGCATCATCGTGTCTTGGCTGCGCTCGGGCCAGTGGAAGTCTTTGCCGCGCGGCGTTGCCATGGTGCTGGTCCACGCCATCAACCCCCATGGCTTTGCCTGGCTCCGGCGCGTGACCGAGGACAACGTGGACCTCAACCGCAATTTCCAGGATTTCAGCAAACCTTTGCCCGTGAATGCCCCCTATGACGAACTTCACCCCGTGATCCTGAGCGAACGCTGGGACGAAGCCGCAGCCGCGGAGCGCGGCCGCATGTTCGACGCCTTTCGCCAGCGCCACGGCGCCATGGCGCTTCAGGGTGCGATCGGCAGTGGGCAGTACCGCCATGCCGATGGCGTGTTCTATGGCGGTACGCGACCGACCTGGTCGAACCAAACCTTCCGCGCCATCCTGGGCAAGTTCGCGGTCAAGGCGCGCGACGTCGCCTTCATCGATCTGCATACCGGGCTGGGCCCTTATGGCTATGGCGAACTGATCTGTCACGCCATGCCGGGCACGGAGGAATGGACGGAGTTGCAAGCCTGGTACGGCGAAGGCCTGACGTCCGCCGAGGCCGGCAACTCGTCTTCGGCTAAGCTGACCGGCTTTATCCGCAAGGCGGTCAAGGAAGCCCTGCCCGAAGCCAGAGTGCGCGCGCTCGCCATCGAATACGGCACCTTCGCCATGCCGGCCACGCTGGGCGCGCTGATCGCCGACAACTGGCTTCATTTGAAAGGCGACCTCGCCTCGCCGTTGGGAAAGCGCATCAAGGCCGAGATTCGCCGCACCTTCTATCCCGACGAGGACGATTGGAAAGAAATGGTGGCGCTTCGCGCTCACCAAATCATGCGGCGGGCCATGCGGAGCGTCGCGGAGGCGTGAACACGGCGGCCTCGGAAGCGCGCGCCTACTTCACGGGACTGTGGCGAGATCAGGCGCCGGCCTGGCGGGCAGGGCGCGTTCAACCGCTCGCCATGATCGGCCGGCATTGCGTGCCGCTGGATTATTGCGTAACGACGATTGCGCGCGTGGCCGACCAGAACCGGCCCATGCCGGCGCTGGACGCGGCGATTGCTGCGCTCGTCGTTGCCGCGCCCGATCAGTTCGTCTATGCGCCGGACCAGCGCCACATCACCCCGGTCGGTTGCACGCCGCGCCATGTCCACCGCAACGCAGTCCCGGCCGAGCGGATCAATCGAATCGAACGGGCTGGCGACGCCCTGGGGTTATGAGGATCTAGTTATGGCGGCTCGCTCGGGCGCGCATGCCGTCCTTCTGCCCAAGGTTGAGAGCGCCGATATGGTATGCCAGGCTGCTGGCATATTGGTGGCGCAGGGCGCACCCGACGCGCTTGCCATCCGGTGCATGATGGAAACGCCGCGCGGCATGTTGCATGCCGAGGAGATCGCCGACGCCCATCCGCGGGTCGGCGGCTTTGTCATGGGCACCTCCGATCTGGCCAATGATCTGCACGCCGGCCACACACGCGAGCGGTTACCCATGCTGACCAGCCTGGGGCAGCGTCTGCTGGCCGGGCGGGCCGCCGGCATTGCCGTCTTGGACGGCGTTCATCTCGACCTCGCCGACGACGAGGGGTTTGCTGCCTCCTGCCGCCAGGGCGCGGAGCTTGGCTTCGACGGCAAGACCCTGATCCACCC
>SHVW01000039.1 GCA_009694085.1 Alphaproteobacteria bacterium | reverse complement strand
GTCAGCGCAGTACCGTTGTTGAAGGATCGACCGCCCGTGGTGTGGACGCCGATGACGCTGCGCTGGCCGCCCTCGTCCAGCCACAGCCCGCTGCCGCTCTGGCCGGCAAAGGTATCGAGCGCGCCGTTATAAAATATCCTGTTGCCGACCATGAAATCGACGCGGTCGGTCGCGCCATACATGAAATTGCCGCCTTGGCGGTCGAAGGGATAACCCGCAGTATGGATGACCGTGTTTTCGATCGCAGCCGGGTTGGACACGCTGCGCAGACCGAGCCAGCCGGTCAGGTCGCCGATATCAGACCGGGTCTGCACCACCGCTATGTCGTAGAGGAAGGATTCGCTGGCAGCGTATTGATAGGGAATGTGGGCGCGGATGCCCGCAGTCTCGCCGAAGGGATGGACGCTGCCGCCCTGTCCCGGCACGATCTCGATGCGCGTGGCATAGCCGCCGGACGCGCGGTCGTAAACCACATGCCCGGCGGTCAGCACATCGTTGCGCCCGACCATCACCCCGCTGCCGAAACCGCTGGAGCCATCGGCGAAGGTGACGTTGACGCGCACGACCGTAGCATAGGGCTGGGCGGCAGTGTTGGGAATAGGGAAGCGATCGTCGCTGCCGTGGACGAGATAGCTCGGCGTTCCACCCTCGGCCAGTTGACGCCCGCCCGTTTCAAAAAGTTCTGTTTGTTCGGTCATGGCTGTCGATCCGCTCCCACCGACCGAACGGGCCGCTGGCGCCATCTATTCCGAATAGATGCTTGGGATGATCGAAAATAAGAACAAAAAACGAACTTTCTGTCGCTATAAACCCCAGGGCTGAGTGGTCCCGGCGTTGACTTCGCCGTGGCCAGCCCCTATACAGCGCCCTGCTTTTGAACGAGCCGTCAACGGAGACATCCCGTGAAGCGTACTTTCCAGCCGAGCAAACGCGTACGCAAGAACCGCCACGGTTTCCGCGCGCGCACGGCCACCGTGGGCGGCCGTAAGGTGCTGGCCAACCGGCGCTCCAAGGGCCGCAAGCGGCTATCCGCCTGAGCGCCAGCCGCGCCGCGCCGGTCGCGGCGAAACCAGGCGATACACCGATGCCGGCGCCCCGCAAGCCAGGTTGCCCGCGTAAGCCCAATCGGTTGACGCGCCGGGCGGAATTTCTGAAGGTCGCGGCATCCCGGCGCAAATGCGCCACACCTGGATTGGTCCTCCAAGCCATGCGTCATCACGCAGCGAACCCGGCCGACGCCGATCCGGCACCCATTCGCATCGGCTTTACCGCCAGCCGTAAGGTCGGCTCGGCCGTCGCCCGCAACCGAGCACGCCGGCGCCTGCGCGCGGCGGTGGCGGCCGTCATGCCATCGGCGGCGCCGGGCCATGATTTCGTGGTGATCGCGCGGGCCGACACGCTCACCCGGCCCTTCCCCGGCCTGTTGGCCGATCTGGAAGCCGCACTCCGCCGGCTCGGCGCTTGGCGCGCATCATGACACCCGGGCGTTACCTGACGCGGCTCCCGGCCGGGCTGATGATCGGCGCCATCGCCGCCTATCGCACGGCGCTGTCGCCACTGCTCGGAACCAATTGCCGCTACGAACCGTCCTGCGCCTGTTACGGCCAGGAAGCGATCCGGCGCCACGGCGCCGTGCGCGGCGGCTGGCTCACGCTTCACCGGCTCGCGCGCTGTCATCCCTGGGGCGGCATGGGTTACGACCCCGTGCCCGACGCGTCGCCCGCCGCCTCACCCGGACATTCCGCAGGTTCCATACGATGATCGAACAACGCAATCTGATCCTGGCGATCGTGCTGTCCGTCGCAATTTTGCTTGGCTTCCAGTTCCTGTACGAAATGCCACGCCAGGAACAGCAGCGCACGCAGCAAGCGACCCAACAGCCCACAAGCCCGCAGCCGACAACCCAACAGCCGGCGGGCGCCCCACCCGTTCCGGTTCCCGGCGGCACGACCACGCCGGCCGCGCAGCCGGGCGCGCCGGCGCCAGCGATGCTGAGCACGGCGTTGCGCGCCGACGCGCTCGCCAAGGCGCCGCGCGTGACGCTGCAATCGCCACGGCTGGGTGGGTCGATTTCGCTCCTGGGCGGGCGCATCGACGACGTGACGCTGAGCGACTATCGCGAGACGGTTCAACCGAATAGCCGGAACATCGCCCTGCTTTCGCCCCCGGGAACGTCCGACGCCTTTTTTACCGAGTCCGGCTGGGTCGCGGGCGAGACGGGCACGCTGCTGCCCGATCGCGACACGCTGTGGCGCGCCAGCCGCGACACGCTGCCCGCCGGCGGCTCGGTCACGCTATCCTGGAACAACGACCAAGGCCTTGCCTTCGAACGCATTTTCGCGCTCGACGCCAATTTCATGCTAACCGTGACCGACCGGGTTAGCAACACCGCGGACAAACCGGTGACGCTATACCCCTACGCGCTGATCTCGCGCACGGGCACGCCGCCGACCCTTGGCTTCTACATCCTGCACGAAGGCCTGCTCGGCGTGTTCGGCGGCTCGCTCAAGGAACTGACCTACAAGGACGTCGCCGAGAAGAAGAAGGTCGAACAGAAAACCCGGGGCGGTTGGCTCGGTATCACCGACAAATACTGGTTGGTGGCGCTGATCCCGGATCAGCAGAAGGATGTGCAGACCCGCTTTACCCACGCAACGCCCGACCGCATCGACCGCTATCAGGTCGATTTCACCGGCGAGGCCGTGACGGTGCCCGCCGGCGGCGGGACTGAAACGACCACCCGCATGTTCATCGGCGCCAAGCAAGTCAAGCTGCTGGACGCCTACGGCACCGACCTCAAGATCGATCGCTTCGATCTCGCCGTCGATTGGGGCTGGTTCTATTTTCTGACCAAACCGATTTTCTTCATGCTTGAAATGTTCGCCGCCTGGCTCGGCAATTTCGGTCTGGCCATCCTGGCGCTGACCGTGGTCATCAAGCTGATCCTGTTCCCGCTGGCCAACAAATCCTACCGGGCGATGAGCAAGCTCAAGATATTGCAGCCCGAGATGATGAAGCTGCGCGAGCGCTTCGGCGAAGACAAGGTGCGGTTGAACCAGGAAATGATGGCGCTCTACAAGCGCGAAAAAGCCAACCCGGCCGCAGGCTGCCTGCCCATCCTGGTGCAGATTCCGATCTTCTTCGCGCTCTACAAGGTACTGTTCGTCACCATCGAAATGCGCCACGCCCCGTTTTACGGTTGGATCAAGGATCTCTCGGACCAGGATCCCACCACTGTGTTCAACCTGTTCGGCCTGATCCCCTGGGATCCCGGCGTGGTGCCGGTGATCGGCCCGTTCTTGCTGCTGGGCGCCTGGCCGCTGATCATGGGCGTGACCATGTATTTCCAGCAGATGCTGAACCCCCAGCCGCCCGATCCGGTGCAGGCCAAGCTGTTTCAGCTCATGCCGATCATGTTCACCTTCCTGCTCGCTAATTTCGCCGCCGGGCTGGTCATCTACTGGGCCTGGAACAATGTGCTATCCATGGCCCAGCAATGGGTGATCATGCGCCAGGCTGAGAAGGACGCGGCCAAGAAGCCGGGCGGCGCGGCCAAAGCTGGCAAGACCTGACCCCGTGACAAAAGATACGGCAGCCCGGCTCGAAGCGGGCCGGCTGCTGTTCGCCCGGGACTGCCGCTTCGTCTTCGGCGCCGCGCCTGGCGAGGGCATGCCACCGCCAGGTCCGACAGAAATTGCCTTCGCCGGCCGCTCCAATGTCGGCAAATCCAGCCTGGTCAACGCACTGACCGGCCGCAAGACGCTGGCACGCGCGTCCAACACGCCGGGCCGCACGCGGCAGCTCAATTTTTTCGACCTGGACGGCAAATTGATGCTGGTCGATCTGCCCGGCTACGGCTTCGCCGCCGCCAGCAAGGGCGACATCAAGGCCTGGGCGCGCCAGGTGACGGACTATCTCAAGGGTCGAGCGAGTCTGCGCCGGGTGATGCTGCTGATCGACGCGCGCCACGGCGTCAAGGCCAATGACGAGGAGATCATGAACGTGCTCGATGGCGCGGCCGTCTCCTACCAGATCGTGCTGACCAAGGCCGACAAGATCAAGCCGGACGTTCCGGAGAAGCTGTTGGAGCTGCTGGCGGCGAAGCTGGCCAAGCATGGAGCCGCCCATCCCATCATCCTGCCGACCAGCGCCCATGACGGCACTGGAATCGCTGAGGTTCGAGCTGCCCTCGCCGCCCTGGCGAGCAGCGGGCCGATCGGTTAAAGTCGCGCCCGCCAACACGGACGAACCACATGACCGACAAGAAAAAATCGAGCGCCCCGGCCTCCCAGTCTCCCGAAGCGCGCGTGCTGTCCGAGGCCCTGCCCTACATGCGCCGGCACGCCGGCAAGACCATGGTGATCAAGTACGGCGGCCACGCCATGGGCGACGACTCGATCGCAGCGAAATTCGCCCACGACATCGTGCTGCTTAAGCAGGTCGGCATCAACCCTGTGGTGGTGCATGGCGGCGGACCCCAGATCGGGCAGATGCTGGAGCGCCTGAAGATCAAGAGCGAGTTCGTCGACGGGCTGCGCGTGACCGACAAGGCAACCGTCGAGATCGTCGAGATGGTGCTGGCCGGCTCGATCAACAAGCAGATCGTGGCGGCGATCCAGAAAGCCGGCGGCATGGCGGTCGGACTCAGCGGCAAGGACGGCAGTTTGATTCAAGCGCGCCGGCTCCAACACCGGGCGCGCCAAACCGATTCCAATATCGAAAAACTGCTCGATCTCGGCTTTGTCGGCGAACCCCGGAAGATCAACACCGCCATCCTCGACATGCTGGCGAAATCGTCGATCATTCCCGTGGTGGCGCCGATCGGGCTGGGCGAGGATGGCGAGACCTATAACATCAACGCCGACACGGTGGCGGGCGCCGTTGCCGCCGCGCTCGGCGCCGCCCGGCTACTGCTGCTAACCGACATCGTCGGCGTACTCGACAAGCAGGGCGCATTGATCGCGGACCAACCCGTTTCTTATTTCCGCGCCCTGATCGCCGACGGCACCATCAAGGGCGGCATGATCCCCAAGGTCGAGACCTGCCTGGACGCGGTCGAGCAGGGCGTGGAGGCCGCCATGATCCTGGACGGGCGCGTCGAACATGCCCTGCTGCTCGAACTGTTCACCGAGCAGGGTGTCGGAACCTTGATCCGGCGGGGTTGAGACTTGGCGGAACCGGGCGCGCGTCTGCTCCATCACCTCTGGCTATCGCCCTTTTGCCGCAAGGTTCGCGTATGCCTGGCTGAAAAGGGGCTCGACTTCACCCTGCGCACCGAGAAGGTGTGGGAGCGGCGACCGGAGTTCCTGGTGCTCAACCCGGCGGGCGAAGTGCCGGTCCTGATCGAGCCCGATGGCACGATCATTGCCGACAGCGACGCCATTTGCGCCTATCTGGATGAAGCCTATGGCGACCCCCAGCGCCCGCTGTTCGGCTCCACGCCGCTGATCGGCGCGGAGGCGCGGCGCCTGGTCGCCTGGTTCGACCGCAAATTCGATCGCGAAGTGACCCAGCATCTGGTCGAGCAGAAGATCATGAAGCGCTTCCTCGGCCTGGGCGAGCCCGATTCCGGCGCCATCCGCGCGGGCAAGGCCAATATCCGCACCCATCTCGACTATGTCGGCTACCTGACCGATCGGCGCAAATGGCTGGCTGGCGATGAATTTACACTTGCCGATATTGCAGCCGCAGCCCATCTCTCGACGATCGACTATCTCGGCGACGTCGCCTGGGAGGATTATCCCGTGGCCAAGGATTGGTATGCGCGCATCAAATCGCGCCCGAGCTTCCGCGCCATCCTGACCGACTCCATACCGGGTGCGCCGCCGCCCAAGCACTATGCGGATCTGGATTTCTAAGCACGCTGCCTATTCGACCTTCTTGCGCACCTGTGCACGCCCCGGGGGCTTGGACGCCGGGGCCTTCGAGGCCGGAGCGCTGGGTGCCGGCTCGACCCGGACATCCAGCTTTTCCAGATTCGTGCGCGCGATTTCAAAGGCTGCACCGGCCTGCGCGCCGACGCGCACGACCCGAAGCCAGTCCTGGCGCGCGCCCTGGTCGTCACCGGTGAGGCGGCGGAGCAGGCCGCGCTCGGCCAACGCGTCCGGATCGTCCGGCTTGAGGCGGAGCGCTTCCGCCACGTCAGCCAAGCCCAGATCCGGCGCCTCGACCAGCCGGTAGGCCGAGGCGCGATAGACCAGGGCGTCGGCATGTCCGGGCCTGAGTTCGATCGCGCGGTTCAAGTCGTCGATCGCCTCCCAGTACCGGCCGCCGCCGCCATGGGCGAGTGCGCGATCGATCATCAGCTCCGCATCGTCGGGCGCGAGCCGCAGCGCTGTGGTTTGCACGGCAATGGCGCGCGCCGTGTCGCCCTGCATCAGCCAGGCCTGGCCGGCCTGGGCCAGGACCTCGACGCGCAATTCGGGAGACGACTCCGCAGCCATGTCCTGGGCGATTTGTTCCAACATCTGGGCTGCCGTGCCAAATTTCTGGAGCTGAATCAGTGCGAGGGCCGCACAATGCCGGGCCGGGATGCCGCCGCCTTGGATGCGCCAATCGCGCGCACGCTCGAATCCGGCCTCCGCATTCTCTTGCACCGTTGCCAAACAGGCATTGTAGCGCTCAGCCTCGATCCCGGTGTTCTGGGCATGCGCGGGCACGACGGAAACAACGAGAGCAAAAAACAGGATCAGAAAGCGTGTAAACATCATGCGCTTGTTCCGGTAGAGGACGGCCCCTACAGTCCGGGATCGCAGTGTCCGACGCAAGCTCAACGATCACTTGACTGGCAACTCCATGCCCACACCGCGCCTGTTCTGTTTCGGCCTCGGCTTCAGCGCGCTGGCGCTGATCCGTCGTTTGCGCCTAAGGGGCTGGCGGATCGCCGGCACCTGTCGTCGCGCCGACAAAGCGCGCGCGCTCGCCACCGAGGGCAAAGAGGTCTTTCTCTTCGATCGCGACCAGCCGCTCGACGGCGGCGCTCTCGCGGGCACGACTCATTTGCTTTCTTCCGTGCCGCCCGACGATGCCGGCGATCCCGTCATCGACCAACATGGCGACGACATCGGCGCACTCACAGGTGTCTCCTGGGTTGGCTATCTTTCCACCACCGGGGTCTATGGCGATCGCGGCGGTGCCACGGTCGATGAAACGGCCGCACTGACGCCATCGGGCGGGCGCGGGCGGCGGCGCGTGCTGGCAGAAGCCGCGTGGCTTGATCTCCAGAAGCGGCACGGCCTGCCCGTCCATCTATTCCGCCTCGCCGGCATTTATGGACCCGGACGCAATGCGCTCGACACAGTGCGGCGCGGCGAGGCCCGGCGCGTGGTCAAGCCGGGGCAGGTGTTCAGTCGCATTCACGTCGACGACATAGCAACCGTATTGGAAGCCTCAATCGACCGGCCCAACCCGGGCACCGCCTACAATGTCGCCGACGACGAATCCGCTCCGCCCCAGGACGTCATTGCGCACGCTTGCACGCTCCTGGGCATGCCGGTCCCGCCCGAGACTCCTTTCACGCGGGCCGATCTTTCGCCCATGGCGCGCAGCTTCTATGCCGACAACAAGCGAGTCGATAACACGCGCATCAAGCGCGAACTTGGGGTTCGCTTGGCTTATCCGAGCTATCGCGAAGGACTGAAGGCGTTGCTTGGGACGAGCTAACGCCCCAACAACTCTTCCACTGTCGCGCGGAGACGCACCAGGTCGGACTCGCCCGAGAGTCGATGGTCTCCGCCCTTGACCAGCGTGACCGTCACATCCGGGCCGGTCAGTTGCCGGGCCAAGCGCACGGATGTTTCCCAGGGCACGTCGGCATCGTCGATTCCGTGCAGCAGTCGGACCGAGCAATCGATGGGGATGGGCGCGCGCAGCAGCAGATGCCGGCGGCCCTCCTCGATCAGCCCCAGGGTGATGCGGTGGGGCTCGGCACTGTAATCCGAGGGTTGCTCGATCACGCCGTCGCGTAGCAACCGCGCCCGCTCCTCCGGCATGAAAGCGTCCCACACGAGGTCTTCGGTGAAATCGGGCGCGGCGGCGATGCCGACGAGGCCGTGGATGCGCGCCAGCCTGGCGCGCGCCACCAGCAACATGATCCAGCCGCCCATGCTGGAGCCGACCAGAACCTGAGGCCCCTGGGTCAATCGATCGAAACAGAGCAAGGCATCGTCGGCCCAAGCGCCGATCGTGCCGTCCTCGAATCGGCCCGAGGATACGCCATGGCCGCGATAGTCGAAGCGCAGGAAGGCCTGACCGCGCCGCCGGCAATAGTCCTCCAGTGCCACCGCCTTGGTGCCGGTCATGTCGGAGCGAAAGCCGCCGAGGAAAACAACGCCGGGCGCGCGACCTTCCATTCGACGGTAGGCGATTGTGGCGCCGTCGGGCCGTGTTAATATGTTCGGGCCTTCGGCGGGATCGTGGGATTCAGCCATTTTTCGTGAGTTGCGAAGGCCTTCGAGGTGGGCGGAGCGGCAATGGCGGAGTCCACGGCGGCGGCCGAGTCTAGCATTACGGGCGCGCTCAGCAAGCTGCGCCGGCCGGTCGTGCTCCAGGTTCTGCCCAGCCTGGCGACCGGCGGGGTCGAGCGCGGCACGGTCGATATCGCGGCCGCCTTGGTCGAAGCAGGTTGGAAAGCTATCGTCGCGTCGTCCGGCGGCCCCATGGTGCGCGAGGTCGAACGCGCCGGCGCCAGCCATATCACTCTGCCGCTCGCATCCAAGAACCCCTTCTCGATGCACGCCAATACCGGCAGGCTGGCCGAGTTGATCGGTGCCTCCGGCGTGGACATCGTGCATGCCCGCAGCCGCGCGCCAGCCTGGAGCGCCTATTTCGCCGCACGGCGCATGAAGCGACATTTCCTGACCACCTTCCACGGCACCTACTCCCTCGGCCTGCCGGGCAAGCGCTGGTACAACAGCGTCATGGCACGCGGCGAGCGGGTGATCGCCGGATCGAATTTCATCGCCGAACATGTGGCTGCGATCTATGGCGTACCCAGCGAGCGTCTGCGCGTCATTCCGCGCGGCATCGATCTCGACGCCTTCGACCCCGGACGCGTCGCTTCCGGCCGCATCATCCAGCTCGCCCAAGCCTGGCGTCTGCCCGATGGCGTTCCCGTCATCATGTTGCCGGGCCGGTTGACCCGTTGGAAAGGCCATACCGTGCTGATCGAGGCTTTGTCCCGGCTGTGTCAGCGCCAGCCCGGCCGGCCGCTGCGCTGCCTGTTCGTCGGCGCCGATCAGGGTCGTCATGCCTATCGCCAGGAACTGGAAGACCGGGCGCGCCGGCTCGAACTGACCGATGTCGTACAAATCGTCGACGAATGCCGAGACATGCCGGCGGCCCTGATGCTGGCCGATGTGGTGGTCTCCGCCTCGACCGATCCCGAGGCTTTCGGCCGAGTCGCGGTCGAGGCCCAGGCCATGGGCAAGCCCGTGATCGCCACCGCCCATGGCGGGGCGCGCGAGACGGTGATCGACACCGTCACCGGGCTGCTGACCCCGCCGGGGGATGCCGGTGCGCTGGCCGACATGCTAGAGCGCGCACTGGCGCTGACCACGGCGGAACGCGAGACGCTGGGCGAACGCGCCATCGACAATGCACGTCGCAATTTCGACAAGCGGCAAATGTGCGACCGCACGCTCGACGTCTATCGCGAGCTGCTCGACCATCGCGATCTGATCGAGGGCCCGGCGCCGGCATGAGCGGACCTGTCCTGGTCATCAAGCTGGGCGCGCTCGGCGATCTTGTCCAAGCGCTCGGTCCCATAGCCGCTATTCGCCGGCACCACTCAGGTCAGCACATCGCGCTCCTGACTGCGCCGGGTTTTGTCGAGTTGATCCAGGCAACCGGCCTTGCACACGAGGTTTGGGCGGATACACGGCCATCCCAGCTCGATCTACGCGGCTGGTTAGCGCTACGCCATCGACTGCGCCAGACTGGATTCGCGCGGGTTTACGACTTGCAGACCTCGGATCGCAGCGGCTGGTATTTTCGCCTGTTCTGGCCAGGGCCACGGCCGGAATGGTCGGGCATCGCACACGGCTGTTCCCATCCCCACACCGATCCGTCACGCGACCTTATGCACACGGTTGAGCGCCAGCGCGCCCAGCTTGCGATTGCGGGAATCGCAGATGTACCGCTCGCCGATCTGTCTGTTCTGGCGGGACGGCTAGACCCGGCGCGCTTCAACCTGCCCACTCGCTTCGCTCTGCTGGCACCTGGCGGGTCCGCACATCGACCGGAAAAGCGTTGGCCAATCGATCGCTATGCAGCCCTGGCGCAAGTGTTGGCACAGCGCGGCATGGTTCCCGTCGTGGTCGGCGAGGCAAATGAAAAGGCCTTGGCCTTGGCCATCGCCGCAACTTGTCCGGCGACCGTCGACCTGGCAGGGCAAACCTCGCTGGTCGACCTGGTTGCCATTGCCGGCCGCGCGGCGTTGGCAATCGGCAACGACACCGGCCCCATGCATATTGCCGATGCCGCTCGCCGCCCTTGCGTTGTTCTTTTTTCGCGAGCGTCTGATCCCGCACTGTGCAAGCCATGGGGCGCCACGACGATCCAACGCGACGATCTCGCCGATCTTTCCGTGGATGATGTGCTGGAAAAAGCCGGCTCCATCTAAGCCCCTCAGCAACCCGTGCCGGGCGATGTCGTGGTGGTCGTGCCCGGCGTTGTTAGCGTTACGCCCGGCGTCGTCGGTGTCACGCCAGGGGTCGGCGGCGTTACGCACGTTGTCGTCCCTGTCGTCGTCCCCGTCGTGCCGCCCGTGGTCACGCTCGTCGTTCCGCCGGTCAAACCCGAGCCGCCACCGGTCGCCACTGTGCTGGCGACAACCGTGGTCGCACCGGCGCCAGTGCCAAGTACCAGCGTGCCCTCGCGCCCCACGATGGTACCGCCCGATACCGACACCGAGGACACGCCAAGCTGCTGACCGACCGTCTGCAAGCTGAGATTGGACGACATCTGAATTTGAGGCTCGATCAAGCGCAAGCCGAAATGGGGCGAGCCCGTGCTGAACGACTGCGCCACGTCGAAGAAAGTTTCCGCGCGCCGCGCCCGGACGACCTCGCGCAAGACATTGGCACGATCGCGGAGCGGCTGCTGCACCGATACGTCTTCCACCACCAGGGTGGGCGGCATCATGCCCTCCATATGGGGGACACCGCCGATCGACACCTTGAGCCCGGTGCGGTTGGCAAAGCCTTCGAGCTGCTCGCGGATAAAGCCGGCCCAGTCATAGGCGAAGACCAGCACCACCGTGAACACGGCGGCGAAGGCAGCCAGCACGAGCGTGTATTTGATCAGTTTGCGGAACAGGCGGGCGATAAGGCCGAGGCCGAGCATGGGCTTAACTCCAGGGTGCCGGGAGCTGCGAACGACTTCAGGCATATCACGCGCGCCGCCCGCAACCCAAGGCGCGGCCGCAAATCCGGCAGGATCGCTTGCCTTGACAGGGCGGGGAAAGGCACTACATTCCCCCGGCTTTCCGCCCAATTCTCTAGGTTTGCCCGGCTTCACCTATGGTCGCCATTACCCTTCCCGACGGCAGCGTTCGCAACTTCGACGGCCCGGTCACCGGCTTGGCGCTAGCGACTGCTATCGGCCCCGGTTTGGCCAAGGCCGCGCTTGCGATCAAGGTCGATGGCGCGCTGAAGGATCTGTCGGCCGCGATCGAGCGCGATGCCGCCGTGGAAATCGTTACGACCAAGCATGCCGCCGCGCTGGATCTGATCCGCCACGACTGTGCCCATGTGCTGGCCGAGGCGGTGCAGGAGCTTTATCCCGGGACCCAGATTACGTTCGGTCCCTCGACCGAAACCGGCTTCTATTATGACTTCGCGCGCAACGAGCCGTTTACGCCCGAGGATTTCGCCCGCATCGAGGCGCGCATGCGCGAGATCGTCGATCGCAACGAGGCGATCACGCGTGAGGTGTGGCCGCGCGCCCGCGCCATCGAATATTTCAATAGCAAGGGCGAATCCTGCAAGGCCGAATGGGTCAACGAGTTGCCGGCGGGGGAAGAGCTGACGATCTATCGCCAGGGCGAGTGGCTCGATATGTGCTTGGGGCCCCATTTGCCGTCCACCGGCAAACTGCCCAAGGCGTTCAAACTGATGAAGGTGGCCGGCGCCTATTGGCGCGGCGATCAGACGCGCGCCCAGCTCCAGCGCATCTACGGCACGGCTTGGGCAAGCGAAGATCAGCTCAAGACACACCTCCATCAACTCGAAGAGGCAGAAAAGCGGGATCACCGCCGCATCGGCCGCGAGATGGAGCTGTTCCACCAGCAAGAGGAAGCCGTCGGCTCCATCTTCTGGCATCCCAAGGGCTGGACGCTCTATCGCGCGGTCGAGAACTACATGCGCGCGCGCGTGCAGCGCGCCGGGTATGTCGAGATTAAAACACCGCAGCTCCTGGACCGTCGATTCTGGGAGGCATCGGGGCACTGGGACAAGTATGCCGAGGCCATGTTCGCCGTCCAGCCGCGCTCAGAAAGCGCCAAGGAGCATGACGGCGAGCGTGCCTACGCGCTAAAGCCGATGAACTGCCCAGGCCATGTTCAAGTATTCTTGCAAGGCATCCGCAGCTATCGCGATCTGCCCATCCGTTTCGCCGAGTTTGGCTCGTGTCACCGTTACGAGCCGTCGGGCGCGCTGCACGGCATCATGCGGGTTCGCGCCTTCACGCAAGACGACGCCCATATCTTCTGCACCGAGAATCAGATTACCGAGGAGTGCAAGGCGTTCTGCGCACTCCTGATGTCAACCTACAAAGCCTTCGGATTTGAGGATGTAAGGGTTGGGTTCGGCGACCGGCCAGCTTTGCGCGCCGGGTCGGATGCGATTTGGGACAAGGCGGAAGCAGCACTGCGGCGCGGGGCCGAAGCAGCGGGCGTCAACTACGTTCTTAACCCCGGCGACGGCGCCTTTTATGGGCCGAAGCTCGACTTCCACCTGCGCGACGCCATTGGGCGAGAATGGCAATGCGGCACGCTGCAATGCGACTTCGTGCTGCCCGAGCGGTTCAACGCAACTTATGTCGGCGAGGATGGGCAAAAGCATCGACCGGTTATGCTGCATCGGGCGATCCTGGGCTCGCTCGAACGCTTCATCGGCATCCTGATCGAGCAGTACGCCGGCAAATTCCCACTTTGGCTCGCCCCCGTGCAATGCGTGGTCGCCACCATCACCAGCGACGGCGACGCCTATGCCGTCGAGGTGCGCGACCAACTCCGCGCGGCCGGATTGCGGGCGGAAACCGATCTGCGCAACGAGAAGATCAACTACAAGGTCCGAGAGCACAGCCTGGCCAAGGTACCCCTCATGCTGGTAGTCGGCCGGCGTGAGGCCGAGGGCCGCATGGTGGCGTTGCGCCGGCTTGGCGGCCAGGCGCAAGAAGTGCTTGCGCTGGATGACGCCATCCATAGACTGGTTCGGGAAGCGGCGGTGCCATCCCACTGACATCATTGGGCCCGCGGGCACTCGATCCCCGGTAGGGGGTTGGGTTTTGCAATTCGCGCGCCCTGGCAACGCCATCATCTGTAATTTGGAGGTGTTACATCGCAAGGTCACCATTTGAGGCAACGCCGTCCCGCGACGGGCCGCGCGTTAACGACGAAATCGACGTCGGCAGCATCCGCGTCGTCAGCGAAACCGGCGAGATGCTGGGAGTTATGACGCTCCACGAAGCGCTCCTGCGCGCTCACGAGGTCGAACTCGACCTGGTGGAGGTGGCACCCCAGGCGGATCCGCCGGTGTGCAAATTTCTCGATTACGGCAAGTACAAATACGAGCTTCAGAAAAAGAAGAACGAAGCGCGTAAGAAGCAGAAAGTTATCGAGATCAAGGAGATCAAACTCCGGCCCGGAATCGACGAGCACGATTACCAGGTCAAGATGCGCTCGATCCACCGCTTCTTCGACGATGGCGACAAGGTCAAAGTGACCATGCGCTTCCGCGGCCGCGAAATGGCGCACCAGGAACTCGGCATGGAAGTCCTGATCCGCGTGCGCGACGATTTGGCCGAACGCGCCAAAGTCGAGCAGTCGCCCAAGATGGAAGGGCGCCAGATGACCATGGTGTTAGTGTTGAAGTAGCCGCGATGCGCGCGACCGCCTGATTCAGGCGCCGTGCGCCAGCGCCGCCAACGTGTTCCGGCCCCGGGCCATGTCGTCGAGCGATCCGAATGCATTCATGTAGTGGCCACGATAGCCCGCGCCCTCGATGAGTTGGAACATGCGCGTGAAATCGATGGTGCCCTCGCCCGGCCGGAGATGCTCTTCGATTTCGCCGCGATTGTCGGCCAGCCGGATTTCGCCGCAGCGTGCCAGCCCCATGCCCTCGATCGTGCCCGCGATGCCCTCGGGCACCATATGGGCGTGATTGACCGTGAACGACCAGCCGAGATTTGGCGACTGGATGCGCTCGAAATAGTGACGGCATTCCTCCAGATTGAAGCAGAGGTAATGCACCTCGGCCGCGTCCGGTTCCTTGTTTAGGTTTTCCAGAAGCAGGCGAACCCCCTGCCGTTCGGCATAGGCAACCACGCGCTTCAGTCGCTCCACTGCGGCATCGCGGCGTGCCTTGTAGTCGCCGGTGAAGTGATAGCCGCCACGGACCACGACCCAACCGGCGCCGAGGCGCTTGGCCGTATCCACATAGGCGTTGAGATAGGCATCGACCGCTTCGCCGACGAAGGGCGAGTATTCCGCCACATTGACCGCCGACAGGGTGTGCAGGCCCAGCTTAATGCCGTGGCGTGCTAGCGCGTCGCGGATTGGGCCGGCGCGCTTTTCATCGAAGGAGAGCAGCGCATTCGGTGCAGTATCGAGTTCGCAATCGATGAAACGCACGCCATGGCCGGCGGCCCAAGCGATGCCCTCCTCCAGCTTGATCTTGCGGCCGAGATCGATGCCGATGCGGTCCTTGAGGTCCATGATTCCTACCTTTTGAAGCGTTGATAGGCTGTATGGACCAACGGTGCCAGCACCATCCCCGCCGTGATCAGCACCAGGACAAGCGCCACCGCCAAGTCCGAAGGGGATGACAAATTCTACGTCTCGCGTCGGCTTGAATTGGGCCGATGCAGGCATGGCAACGATCAAGGACAACGCCCCAATGGCGGACAGCACCAGCGTCCGGACAGCCCTGGACTTGGACATCTCGTTCCTCCCGTGTTGTCGAGCAATTATATTACGATTTAGGCGCGCGAATCGTTGAAAATGCATAACATGCGCGGCCGGATGCGAGGTCAACCGCTTGATTTGGACCGAATCTAGATTGGCCGCGGGTCATTGAAAGGGCTCCAAACCTACCGTTTACAGCCTGATGACCAGTTGATACATTCCCGGCCGCTCGCCGCCGCCCTCACCTCAGGGGCGGCGCTATTGCTTGCCGCATCGGCCGCACGGGGCCGCAGGGATCTTCGGCATGAAAGTCATCACCGGCAATTCGAACCGGCCGCTGGCCGAGGAGATTTGCGCCTATCTGAACCTACCGCTGACAAAGGCGAGCGTGCGTCGTTTTTCCGACATGGAGATCTTCGTCGAGATCCAGGAAAACGTGCGCGGTGAGGATGTCTTCGTCATCCAATCGACCTCATATCCCGCGAACGACAATTTGATGGAATTGCTGGTCACGCTCGATGCCTTGCGCCGGAGCTCGGCGCGGCGCACGACGGCGGTAATCCCCTATTACGGCTATGCCCGACAGGACCGCAAGTCGAGTCCGCGCACGCCCATTTCGGCCAAGCTGGTCGCCAATCTGATCACCACGGCGGGGGCCGACCGGGTGCTTACCGTCGACCTCCACGCCGGCCAGATCCAGGGCTTCTTCGACATTCCCACGGACAATCTGTTTGCCGCTCCGGTTCTGATCAAGGATTTGCGCGAGCGCTACGACTCCAAGGAGCTCGTGATGGTGTCGCCGGACGTGGGCGGCGTGCTGCGCGCGCGCGCGATCGCCACGCGGCTCAATACCGACCTCGCCATCATCGACAAGCGGCGGGAGCATGTCGGCGTGTCTGAGGTCATGAACATCATCGGCGATGTGAGCGGTCGGCGTTGTATCATTGTGGATGATATCGTGGACAGCGGCGGTACCCTAGTCAACGCGGCGGAGGCCTTGATCAAGGCGGGCGCTACGGCGGTCGATGCCTATGTCACCCATGGCGTACTGTCCGGCGGCGCGGTCGCGCGCGTAACGGCTTCGCCCATGTCGCGCTTGGTGATCACCGACAGCATCAAGGCGACGGAGGCCGTGCGCGTCGCCCACAACATCCATCAGTTGACGATCGCGCCGTTGATCGCGGAAGCGATGCGGCGCATCAGTCAGGAGCAATCGGTTTCGAGCCTATTCGATTAAAATCTTGGGCTCGCAGCACCGGCCTTGGGCACCCCTGGAGGCCTGGCCGGCAATCGGAGGTGGCGCGATGGTCGCGTCGCCTGCAACGCGAAAGAGGAGTGAAGCAATTATGGCAGACATGCGTACCATCGCGGTCGAGCCGCGCGACCGGGCCGGAAAGGGGGCCGCCCGGGCCGTGCGTCGCAGCGGCCGCGTTCCCGGCGTCGTCTATGGCGACGGCCAACCACCCGTAATGATTTCTCTGGACCACAAGGAAATCGAGCGCGCCGCGCGCCGTGCCGGTTTCTTCTCCCGGTTGTGCGAGGTCAAGCTTAGCGACCAGGCTATCCGCGTCCTGCCGCGCGAAGTGCAGATCGATCCCGTCACGGATCGGCCGATCCATGTCGATTTCCTGCGCGTCGGCGCTAAGACGCGGCTGACGGTCGGCATCCCCGTTCAGTTCATCAATGAAGGCACTTCGCCCGGCATTAAGCGCGGTGGCGTGCTGAACGTGGTGCGCCGCGAGGTCGATCTGATTTGCCAGGCGGATAACATCCCCGATCATCTGACCGTCGATCTCGACGGCCTCGATATCGGCGATTCCGTCCATATCAGTACGATCAAGCTGCCCGAAGGTGTGCGTCCGACCATCGCGCGCGACTTCACCATCGCTTCGATTGCACCGCCGACCGTGCTCCTGGTCGAGACCCCGGTGGTAGCAGCAGCGACGGAAGGCGAAGCCGGTGCCGCGGCCGAGGGCGAAGGTGCCGCAGGTGCGGCGGCTGCCGGCGAGGGTGGCAAGCCCGCAGCAGGCGGCAAGCCGGCAGCGGACGCCAAGGGTGCCGCGCCGGCCGCCGACAAGGGCAAAGGCAAGGGCAAGGGCTGATCGGCAGCCCTTGCCTTCTCCTCATGCTGCTTGTCGTCGGCCTGGGCAATCCCGGGCCTGGTCATTCCGGCAACCGGCACAATATCGGTTTCATGGCGGCGGACGCGATTGTCCGCCGCCATGATTTCGGTGCTCTGCGCGCGCGCTTCGATGGGTTGATCGCCGAAGGCAAGGTGGCGGGCACGCGCGTGCTCATGCTCAAGCCGCTGACCTATATGAACGACTCCGGGCGTTCGGTCGGCCAGGCCATGTGCTATTTCAAACTGGAGCCGAGTCAAGTCACCGTCATCCATGACGAGCTCGACCTCGCCGCCGGCAAGGTCAAGGTCAAGATCGGCGGCGGCGCCGCCGGCCATAATGGGTTGCGCAGCATTGACGAGCATATCGGCCGCGATTACAGGCGTGTCCGGCTCGGCATCGGCCACCCCGGCGAACGCGAACTGGTTCATGGTTACGTGCTCCAGGATTTCGCTAAGGCCGAGTGGGCGTGGGTTGCCAAGCTCGTCGAGGCGGTCGCCGAAGCCCTACCGATTCTCGTTGAAGGCGACGACAATGGCTTTATGAACAAGGTGACCGTGCTGACGCGCGCCCCCCGGCCAGGCAAGCCAAAGCCGGACAACGGCGCCCCCCCTGCCGACGGGTTGCCGGCTGCCTCCAACTAAGGTTTTCCCATGGGTTTCAATTGCGGCATTGTCGGCTTGCCCAATGTCGGCAAGTCCACACTCTTCAACGCGCTCACCTCGACTGCCCAGGCTCAGGCAGCGAACTATCCGTTCTGCACCATCGAACCCAATGTCGGGCGCGTGGCGGTGCCGGACAGGCGGCTCGATGCGATTGCGGGCCACGCAAAGTCGGCCCAAATCGTGCCGACCTTCCTTGAGTTCGTCGACATTGCCGGACTCGTGCGCGGTGCCAGCAAGGGCGAGGGATTAGGCAATCAGTTCCTGGCCAATATCCGCGAGGTCGATGCGATTATCCATGTGTTGCGCTGCTTCGAATCCGGCGACGTCACCCATGTGGAGGGCTCGGTCGATCCGATTCGCGATGCCGACACCGTCGAGACTGAACTAATGCTGGCGGATTTGGATAGTTTGGAACGCCGCGCCAATGCCGCGGAGAAGAAATTGCGCGGCGGCGACAAGGAGTCTGCGGCTCAGCTCGCCGTCATGAAGCTGGCGCTGGATTCCCTGCGCGACGGCCGGCCCGCGCGCGCGATCAGCCTAACCGACGAGCAACGGTCGATCCTGCGTCAGATGCAGTTGCTGACCGCCAAACCCGTGCTCTACGTCTGCAATGTGGAGGAAGGCTCGGCGGCAACGGGCAATGCGCAATCGCGGCGCGTGGACGAGCGAGCCGCGGCGGAAGGCACGGAGACGGTGGTCATTTCAGCCGCCATCGAAGCGGAGGTGGCCCAGCTTAGCGAAGAAAGCGAGAAGCAAGCGTTTCTCGCCGATCTCGGCCTGGAGGAAACCGGATTGGCCCGCGTCATCCGAGCGGGCTATCGGCTGCTCGATCTGATCACTTTTTTCACCGCTGGGCCGAAGGAGGCACGCGCCTGGACCGTGCGGCGCGGCGTGCGTGCGCCTGAGGCCGCCGGCGCCATCCACACCGATTTCGAGCGCGGCTTCATCAAGGCCGAAACCATCGCCTACGATGACTTCCTCGCCTGCGGCGGCGAACAGGGAGCCAAGGACAGCGGGCGCATGCGCCAGGAGGGCAAAGACTATGTCGTCAGGGATGGCGACGTCATGTTGTTCCGGTTTAACGTATAGTGACGAACGCCCTAAACGACAGGAGAGTGCACACCATGGGTACGATGATCGCGTTGACCGCCGCAGACGGCCACAGCTTCGCCGCCTATCGCGCCGAGCCGACCGGTACGGTCAAGGCCGGCCTGGTGGTGGTGCAGGAGATTTTCGGCGTCAATCAGCATATGCGCCGGGTTGCGGATGGGTTCGCCGCCGCAGGGTATTTGTGCATCGCGCCCGCCCTGTTCGACCGCACCCAACGCAATGTCGAGCTTGGCTATGACAAGGACGCCGTCGCGGCCGGACGCGAGATTCGCGGCAAGGTTACCTGGGAACAGGTGATGCTGGATTGCGCGGCCGCCCAGCGCGCCGCGGCGGCTGCCGGCAAGGTTGGCTCGGTCGGCTATTGCTGGGGTGGGTCGGTCTCGTGGCTATGCGCCACGCGCCTTAAGGTCGCGGCAGCCGTTTGCTATTACGGCGGCCAAATCGTGCCCTTTGCTCAGGAAAAACCAGCCCGCCCGGTACAGATGCATTTCGGCGAACATGACCACGGCATTCCGCTGACCGACGTCGAGAAAATCCGTCACGCCCAGCCCGGCATCGAGATCAATATCTATCCTGCCGATCACGGTTTTAACTGCGATGAGCGCGCAACCTATCATGCCGAGTCCGCACGCCTCGCACGAGAGCACACGCTGGCCTTTTTCGCCAAGAATCTAAGCTGAAGGAGGCCGGCCAATACGCGCAACGCGCTGTTCACCTTCGTGCGCGGCATTTTCCGTGCCACGGTGGCCTCGCCGGCGCCGGCTTCGAGCTGGGACGTGCGGACCGAGACTGCGGTGGCCTCGGTTCGCTCGACCGACTGGATGCTGGCCGCACGCGCCGATCTGGCCGAGGTGTTCGCGCATGAGGGCAGCGTGGCTGTGCGAAACATCAAGCATCCCCTCACACCCGGCGAAGTCATGCTGTTCCCGGGCGATGGCACGGATGTGCGCCCCGATGCACGGCCGACCGGCCCGGTCAGGTGGGGTCCGCCGCGCATCAATAACTTCAACGCGCGTACCACCGTACCCTGATTAGGGATCGGTCTTGTTCACGACCTGGTTAGGCCGGGTCGCGCAATGGGGTCTTGCCGGAGCGATCGTCCTTGCCGCGGTGGTCATCCACCTGGCGGGCGATCGCTTCGTTTTTCTTCGTAATCTTGAGGCCGAATCGCTCGACCTGAAGTTTCGCCTGCGCGGCTCGCTCGCGCCGGGGCCCGAGACCGTCATGGTCTTGATCGACGATCGGACCTTTCTCAAACTCGGCCGCTTTCCAATCGAGCGGCGCTACATCGCCCAGGGCATCGACATGGTGGCGCGCGAGTCATCGGCCTCGATCTCCTACTGACCGAGCGGCAGGACGACGCGGTGGATCGCGAGTTGGCCGAGGTCATCGCCAATGCCGGCTCGGTTGTGCTGCCTTTCGCCTTCGTCGTCGAACCCAATCGCAACGGCACGGCGCCGACGCCGACCGCGTTGCTGCGCCACGCACTGCGCCAGGACCGTATCGTGGACGAATCCGACCCCCGCTTCGTGGTCGAGCCGGCCGACCTTCTCCTGCCCCTGCCCGAGTTGATGGCGGGGGCAGCGACGATGGCCCATGTCAATGTCATGCCCTTGGGCGATGCCAGCCTGCGCTTCGAATATCCGGTGCTGCGCTATCAAGGCGCATACTTTCCATCGTTTCCGCTGGCGGTTACGCATCGATACCTACAGCTCGGCCCGGCAACGCCGCTCTACACGCTGGACGAACATATCGAGTTCGGCCGGCGCACGGTGCCACTCGATGGTGCTGCGCGCATGTTGGTAAACTACTATGGCCCGCCAGGTAGTTTCCCAACCTACTCGTTCATCAACGTGCTGGAGGGCCGGCCGCCCCCCGGTCTGTTCCGCGACAAAATCGTGCTGCTCGGCGCCGCCGCCATAGGCGCCAAAGACAGCCATCGCGCCCCGTTCGGCCAAATCACGCCCAATCTGGAGCGCTACGCCACACTGATCGACAACGCACAGAGCGAGCGTTATTTGTCGCGGCCAGACTGGGTTGGGATAGTTAACCTTCTCCTGATCGTCATCCTCGGTTCGACCACCGCGCTGATCACGATCAAGGTCGGCGCACGCCGCGCAGGATTCGTGTCGCTGCTATTGGCTGGCGGCTTCCTGACCGCCAACTACCACGCCTTCGCCCAACTCGGCCTGTGGATCGCAGCGGTCGAGCCGACGGCGGTCATTTTCGCCCAGTACGTCACGCTCGCCTCGGTGCGCGTGATCCGCGAGGAGACGGCACGGAGCGTGGCGGAAAAAGCCCTCCGACGAAGCCGGGAACGTTACGCGCTCGCCGCCCGCGGCGCCAATGACGGGCTGTGGGATTGGAACCTGGATTCCGGACGGGCGAACTATTCCGGGCGTTGGCGCCAGATGATGGGGATGCCGCCGGCCGCGGCCGATTTCGATCGATCGACTTGGCTGTCCCGCATTCACCCCGACGACCGCGCCACCTTCGAAATAGCGCTCGCCAACCATCTCGACGGCCTGAGCCCGCAGTTCCAGCATGAGTTTCGCGTGATCCAGCCGGACGGAACCTTGAGCTACATGCTGTCGCGCGGCATGGCGGTGCGCGACGCGAAGGGGCATCCCCGACGCATCGCCGGCTCACTCACCGACATTAGTGAGCTTAAACGCCGCGCCACGGAACTTGCCGCCATGGCCGATCGCTTGACCATCGCCCACCGGGACGCCGAGGAGGGCCGCATCGAGGCCGAAACCGATAGCCGGGCGAAGTTGGAGTTCCTGGCGCTTATCAGCCATGAGTTGCGCACGCCGCTCAACGCCATTCTGGGTTTCACCGATGTTATGAACCGCCAGATCTTCGGTCCCATCGAAAACGCCCGCTATCGCGGTTACCTGGGCGACATCCAGTCCAGCGGCGAGCACCTGCTACAGCTCATCAACAGTATCTTGGATTACTCGAAGGCCGCCGCCGGGCGCCTCGAACTGGTCGACGGCGACGTGGATACCAACGCCACGGCGAACGCATGCGTGCGGCTGCTCAAGGCACAGGCAACAGCGCGCGAGATCGCGATAACCCTGGTTATGCCGCCCGGGCCTCTTTGGCTCCACGCCGACGAGACGCGGTTAAAGCAGATGATCCTCAACCTCCTATCCAACGGCATTAAGTTCACCGAGAAAGGCGGGGCGGTCCGCGTGACGGTGGCCGTCGACCGCGCGGGCGGCCAGACGATCCAGGTAAAGGATACCGGCATCGGCATGTCGGCGGACGCCGCGAGTTATGTTTTCGAACCGTTCCGTCAGGTCCAAGGCCAGCATGTGCGTGCCCATGAGGGTACGGGGCTCGGCCTACCCATCACCAAGCACCTGATCGAGCTGCATGGCGGCCGTGTCGAGTTGGTAACCGAGCTCGGTGCCGGCACTACCGTCACGCTCCACTTCCCGCCGGATCGCACAGTTGAGCCTCCGGCCCAGAGGGCGGCCGGCTAGGCGCGGATGCGTTGGGACACAAATCCAGTTGGCTTCGCCGCGAACATCCAGTAAAGCCTTGAACCGGTGCGGCGGCACGCGCCTCGATTGAGGGATTCATGTTGACAAGAAAACGCATTCTGGTGACCGGTGGAGCCGGGTTCCTTGGTTCGCATCTATGCGAGCGCCTCATCGCCGCGGGCAACGATGTGCTCTGTGTCGACAATTACTTCACAGGCACGAAGGACAACATTTTACCGCTGTTGACCAATCCCCATTTCGAGGTGATGCGTCACGACGTGACTTTCCCGCTCTATGTCGAGGTGGATGAAATCTATAACTTGGCCTGTCCGGCCTCGCCCATTCATTATCAGTTCGACCCGGTGCAGACGACCAAGACCTCGGTCCATGGCGCGATCAACATGCTGGGCCTGGCTAAGCGGGTGAAGGCAAAAATCTTGCAAGCCTCCACCAGCGAAGTTTATGGCGACCCGACCGAGCATCCCCAGACCGAGAATTACCGCGGCAACGTCAACACGGTCGGCCCGCGCGCCTGCTACGACGAAGGCAAGCGCTGCGCGGAAACGCTGTTCTTCGACTATTGGCGCCAGCACGAATTGCACATCAAGGTCTTGCGCATCTTCAACACCTACGGACCGCGCATGCACCCCAACGATGGGCGCGTGGTGTCGAATTTCGTGATCCAGGCCCTGCGCGGCGACGACATTACGATTTACGGCGATGGCAGCCAGACCCGCGCCTTCTGCTATGTCGACGACATGATAGAGGCGTTTGTGTGCATGATGGCGACCGACGAGGCCGTGACCGGACCGGTCAATGTGGGCAACCCGGTGGAAGTGCCGGTGGTCGAACTGGCCGAGCGCATCTTGAAAATGACCAAGTCGAAATCCAAACTCGTGCGCCGGCCCCTGCCTCAAGACGATCCGACCCAGCGCTGCCCCGATATCTCCCTGGCCCGTCGGACGCTCGGTTGGGAACCCAAGGTGCCGCTGGAAGATGGCTTGGGCCGAACGATCGACTATTTCCGCTGCCTGTTGAAGTCCTGATCCCGGATCGGAATAGGCGATGAGCGAAGACTCCGACCTAGCTGCCCATGTCGATGCGCTCGCCGGCGCGCGCGTGCTTTGCGTGGGCGATGTCATGCTCGACCGCTTCGTCTATGGCCGGGTCGAGCGGATCTCGCCGGAGGCACCGATCCCGATCCTGGCGATCGAGCGCGAAAGCGTGCTGCTTGGCGGCGCGGGAAACGTGGTCCGCAATCTGGGCGCGCTCGGCGCCGAGACCTGTTTCATTACAGTGGTCGGCGACGATGTGGAGGGGCGCGAGCTGACTCGCCTGGTCGCCCGGGAAAAGCGGTTGGAGCCTCACCTGTTGATCGAACCGGGCCGGCGCACCACGCTCAAGCAGCGCTATGTCGCGGGTTCGCAGCAATTGTTGCGCGCCGACAGCGAGACGGTGACGTCCATCGCCGCCAAACAGGCCGGCGAACTTCGCCGCCGCGCGATCGAGGATTTGGAGAGCAGTCGCGCGCTCGTGTTGTCTGATTACGGCAAGGGCGTGCTGACCCCCGAACTGACCCAAGCGCTGATTCAGGCCGCGCGCGCGCGTAGCCGGCCCGTGGTGGTCGATCCCAAGGGCAACGATTTCAGCCGCTATGCCGGGGCCACCGTACTCAAACCCAATCGGCGCGAGTTGGCTGAAGCAACCCGTATGGCGGTAGCAAGCGAGATTGAGGTGGTGGCCGCCGCACGCAAGCTGATCGCCGATCACAATGTCGGGGCCGTGCTCGTCTCGCTCAGCCAGGACGGCATGATCTTGGTCCAGGCCGATGGGCGCATTGCGACCATGAAGGCAGAGGCGCGGGAAGTGTTCGACGTATCCGGCGCCGGCGACACGGTGGTAGCAACGCTGGCTGCCGCGCTGGCTGCCGGCGTCTCCCTGACCGATGCCGCCCGCATTGCCAATGTCGCCGCCGGCATCGTGGTGGGCAAGATCGGCACGGCCGTGGCCCATGCTGCTGAGATCCGCGCCGCACTGCATCGCCATGACTTACTAACAGGCGAGGCCAAGACGCTCGATCTGGATAGCGCCAGCGAGCAAGTTGCGGCTTGGCGTGCCAAGAAACTGACCGTCGGTTTTGCCAATGGCTGTTTCGACCTGCTCCATCCCGGCCATGTCTCGCTGCTAGCCCAAGCACGCGCCAAATGCGACCGGCTGGTCGTCGGGCTGAACGGCGATTCCTCGGTGGCTCGCCTTAAGGGCCCGGGCCGGCCGGTCCAGTCCGAAGCCGGCCGCGCCGCCATCCTGGGCTCGCTTGCTTCGGTCGATCTCGTCGTCATCTTCAATGAAGACGTGCCCATGAAGCTGATCGAACGGCTCAAGCCCGATGTTGTGATCAAAGGCGCCGACTGGGCCGGCAAGACCGCGCCCGATTTCGAACTCGTCAAATCCTATGGCGGACGCATGGAGTTCGCCGAGCTGACGCCGGGCCAAAGCACGACGTCGACGATTGCCAGGATGGGGGGTTAGATCGTAAAGGCTATTTTCTCGCGAGTTCTCTTTCAACGCGCTCGCAACAGACGAGAAGCAGGGCTGGCATGACTGCCGCGAAACCAGAAATCACGATCTTATACCAATCTCCAGTGATCAGAACCCATTGGCCCAGTCGCGCAATCCGATGGACATGATGCGCCAGGGTTGATCGACGAGCTTGTTCCAGGCCTCGCAGCAGTGATCGACGATGTCGTCATAGGATTTGAAGATGCGGTTGGAGA
>SHVW01000038.1 GCA_009694085.1 Alphaproteobacteria bacterium | reverse complement strand
TCCCCCGTCGTCCCGCCCTGCGCCAGCACAATCTCCGCCGCGCGCAGCTTGCCGATGATCTCCTCAGGCCCGTGCTTCTTGCCCTTTGTCCGTCTCCTTCGAGGTCCAGTCTAAATTAACCGATGGACCACTCCGAAGGAGGCAGATCACTGCGCCGGCATGCCGAACCCAAGCCCAGGGCCGCGCCGATCGCGGCGGTCGCGGCGAAACCGTTTCCGGACATCGATCCCGCGATCTTCGACGTCGCGCGTCTCGCCGAGGCTTTCGGCGTGATTGACGCGGATGCCCGCAGTTTCTTGCAAGGCTTTCTCGATGCCGTACCCGGCATGGTCGGCACGATCGAAGCCGCGCTCGCAAGCCGCGACCTCGCCGCCGGTCGCGATGCCGCCCACGCGCTCAAAGGGGCGGCGCGCTCGGCGGGAGCGGTGCGGCTGGGTCAACTCGCGTCCGATTTGCAGGACGTGCTCGACGCCGAGGATTACGACACGGCCGGACTTCTCCATGGCCTGCTTGATACCACCTACCAGGAACTGGTCGGCGCAACCCAATCGCTTCGCTGAGGGGCCTAGTCCCGATATCGGGACGGTGCCGTGCCGCGCCAATCTACGGCGTAGGCGCGCTTTCCATTTCCTGCCGGCCCGGCCATATCCTAGATTGCTGGGCCCTAGATTGCTGGGC
This sequence comes from Alphaproteobacteria bacterium, assembly GCA_009694085.1. Lineage (GTDB taxonomy): Bacteria > Pseudomonadota > Alphaproteobacteria > SHVW01 > SHVW01 > SHVW01. The sequence continues at coordinate 24,817 of SHVW01000038.1, read as the reverse complement.
CCTAGATTGCCGGGCCGTGGATTGGCGCCCACCAATCGACACACCCAAACGGAACGGAGACGCCGGGGAATGAAAGCGGCAAAGCGAGGACGGGTCCGCATGTCGCGCGCGGGCGGCGGCGCCGCGCCGCTCCACCACCGCGTCTATGTCGTGCTGCGCGAGAAGCTGGAGGATGGCAGCTTCCCGTCCGACCGCGCCATTCCGACCGAGCTGCAATTGCAGGAAATATTCGGCGTCTCGCGCGTTACCGTCCGAACGGCGCTCGACCGCCTGGCGCGCGAAGGCCGTATCGTGCGCACGCGCGGAAGCGGGACCTTTCCGGTCGCACGCCGGGCGCGCCGGCGACCCAGCGATAGCCCCGTTCTGCGCAATCAGATCTCGCTCGCCTTCAAGACGCACGTACGGGTTCTGCGCCACGGCATCGAGCCCGCGACCAGGCCGGTGGCCGACGCGCTCAACCTGGCGCCGGGCGCGCCGGTGCTGCGCATCGTGCGGGTGCGCCGGGACGACGTGTCGCCGATCTCGTGGTCGATCTGCCGGGTACCCGCCGATTTGGCGCCGCTGCTGCCGCGCGCCGGCATCGGCTCGCTGCCGATTTCCGCCATTCTGGCCTCGGGCGGCGTGGCATTGGCTGAATTCCGCGAACGCATCACGGCGATCGTGGCGGATTCCGAGATCGCTCGGGCGCTCGACGTCGAAATCGGCACCGCCTTGATCGCCATGACGCGCGTGGTGCGCGACGATGCCGGCCGCGCCGTGGAATGGTTGCGCGCGCTCTACCGGCCCGATCGTTACGAATACTCGGTCGCCTATGCCGGCGACGAAAGCGCCCCGCCCGGCGCACCCTGGCATGCGCGGATCACCGACAGCACGGGCTGAACCGTGGGCGCTTTACAAATGTTCTATGTTTAGAACATTATGACCTGGACAGTCCGGCGCAGGCGGGGGTGAGCGATGCTTTCGGAAATTCTCAGGGTTCCAGACCACCTGTCCGTGGCAAATGCCGACATGTCGCGCGCACGCGCCTATATCGACGGCGCCATCGTGCCGCTGGCCGAGGCCAAAATCTCGATCCGCGACTACGGGCTGATGTATGCCGACATGACTTACGACGTACTCCACACCTGGAAGCGCGGCTTTTTCCGGCTCGACGACCATCTCGACCGCTTCATGGTCTCTCTGCGCGGCCTGCGCCTCGACCCCGGCCTGTCGCGCGGCGATATCCACGCCACACTCGCCGAGTTGGTCCGGCAGAGCGGGCTCGCCGACACGCTGGTCTATTTCGCCTGCACCCGCGGCGTGGCGCCACCGGGCACCCGCGACCCGGCGCTGTGCCGCAACAATTTCTTCGCCTGCGTCACGCCGCTCGTTCTGCGCGGCCAGCCCGCCGAGATGCGGCGCGGGCTCAACGCGATGATGTCGAGCAAAGTCCGGCGCATCCCCACGGACTCGGTCAATCCCGTGTGGAAGAACAGCCATTGGGGCGATCTGACGCGCGCCCTGTTCCTGGCCAAGGACGAAGGCTACGACGCCGTCTTCCTGCTCGACCATGAGGGAAATGTGACCGAAGGGCCGGGCTACAATGTGGTGGCGGTAATCGACGGTACGCTGGTGTCGCCCGCCGGCGGCGTGCTTGAAGGGATCAGCCGCAAGACCATGATGGAGATCGCCGATCTGCTGCACATCCCCAACCGGCTAGACACTTTGACGCCGGAGGCGTTGCGCGATGCCGACGAAATCTTCATCACGGCTACCTCATGCGGCTTGTTTCCCGTCACGCGCATCGATGGGCGCATCCTGGGCAATGGTGCGCCCGGGCCGGTCACCACGCGCCTGCTCAACACCTATTATCTTAAGAAGGACGAGGGCTGGCACATCACGCCGATCGACTAGGAAACCATCGACCGCCGCTCAGGCGGCTACCCGGAACAGGAGGACCAAGACCATGGCGCCGGCGAAATCCTGTTCGAAGGCAGACGGCTCAACAATGTACCACCGCACCGGCGCGGCATCGGCGTGGTGTTCCCGAACTACGCCCTGTTCCCACATATGAGTGTCGCCCAGAACCTGGCTTTTCCACTAGAAATACAGGGGTTGGCCAAGCCCGAGATCGGCCCGCGCATCGCGCGCGCGCTCGACATGGTGCGGCTTGCCGGCATGGACGATCGCCGGCCGTCCCAACTTTCCGGCGGCCAGCAGCAGCGCGTCGCCCTGGCGCGTTCCCTGATCTTCGAGCCCAAGCTGATCTTGATGAACGAGCCCCTGGGCGCCTTGGACAAGCAGTTGCGCGAACAGATGCAGCTTGAGATCAAGCATATTCACGAGCGGCTTGGCATTACGCTCGTCTATGTCACCCACGACCAGTCGGAGGCGTTGACCATGTCCGACCGGATTGCCGTGTTCAACGACGGACGCATCCAGCAACTGGGCACGCGCGAAGCGATCTACGATTCGCCGGCCAATGCCTTCGTCGCCTCCTTCATCGGGCAAAACAACCGGCTCGACGGTAAGGTTACGGCACGCGCGGGCGGACGCGTCCGCGTGGCGCTCACCGATGGCAGCGCGATCGTCGCGCGTGCCGTCTCCGACCTGACACCGGGCGATCCGACCGTGCTGTCGATTCGACCGGAACGGGTGGTGCTGGGCGCACGGGCCGATGGCCTCGACAATCGGTTCCAGGCCAAGCTGCTGGAATCGATCTACCTGGGCGATCATCGCCGGTTGCGTCTGGCGCTGGGCGGCAGCGACGCCTTCTTCGTCACGGTCGAGCGCGCCGCCGACAATGCCGTGCCCCCGCGCGGCGATGACATCTGGGTAGGCTGGGCCGCCGGTGCCTGCGTTGCGCTACCTGCCGAGGATAGCCGGCGATGAGCGCACGCGTCATCGTCGCCGGGGCCGGCCCGGTCGGCCTGACCGCAGCGCTGGCACTCGCCCAGGCCGGCGTGGCGGTGACGCTGGTGGAAAAGCGCGCCGCGCTCAACACGGCCTCCAAGGCCTCGACCTTCCATCCCCCGACGATCGAAATTCTGGATCGCATGGGCGTGGCCGATGTCCTCCACGATAAGGGGCAGCGGGTCGAGCGCACCCAATACCGCACGGCCCAAGACGGCGTGTTCGCCGAATTTGCGCTCGATCTGCTCGCCGACGACACGCCCTTCCCCTTGCGCATTCACCTGGAGCAATCGCGCCTGACGCCGATCATGCTTGCGCATCTGACCCGGCACCCTGCGGCCGAGATTCGTTTCGATACCGAAGCGATCGGTGTGGAATCTACGGAATCTAGCGTCACGTTGGTTGTCCAGGGACCGCGCGGCGTGGAACGGATCGAGGGTGCCTATCTGATTGCCGCCGATGGCGCGCGCAGCCAGGTTCGCACCGCCCTCGGCATCGCCTTCGACGGCACGGAATACGGCCATCGCGTGCTGCGCCTGATGACCGACGAGGATTTGACCCGGCGCCTGCCCGGCCTGGCGCCGATCTCCTATCTGCACAACGGCAACAAGAGTGCCAGCTTCCTCAAGATGCCGGATTGTTGGCGCATCATCCTGCGCGTGCCGGCCGAGGTGGACGACTCGGCGGCGCTCGACGAGGCCTGGATCCTCGACCGCCTGCGCGAGGCTTGGCCCGGCTGGGACCGGGTACCCCATACCATTCATAAGGACGTCTTCGGCGCGAGCAGACGGCTGGCCGCGACATTTCGGTCCGGGCGCGCCGTGCTGGCCGGCGACGCCGCCCATCTGACCAATACGCGCGGCGGCATGAACATGAATGCCGGCATTCACGATTCCGACGCCATCGCGCGTGCCGTGGCCGAAGCGTTGCGCGCGGGCGATCCGGACATCGTTGCGCGTGCCGCCGACGCACGCCACCGGATCGCGGCGGAGTTGCTGATCCCGCGCACGGACCGCACGGTCATGGGCGGGCTGGACTGGCTTGCCCATATCCGCAAGACCGCCGCCGACCCGATCGCGGCGCGCGCTTATCTGCTGACCTCCGCCATGCTCGACATGGTGGCGCGACCGGCAATGGCGGTGTCGCCATGACCCCCGCAATCGCCGGCCTGATCGACGGCATCGCGGTCGGCGCGGTCGTGCCCTCGGCCAATCCGGCGGTCGAGCCGGAGCTGTCGCGCCTGTTGCCGCCGCGCTACAAGCTCTATGCCTCGCGCCTGCCGGTCATGCCCAATACCACGTTGGAGGAACGCAACCAGCGCTATCCCGATTGCTATGCCGGCGCCATCGCCGCCTTCGGCGAGCTTAAGCTGGCGGCGATCGCGATCGGCATGACCGGCGCGTCCTATCGTCTCGGCGCCGAGGGCGACAGCACGCTGTGCAACGGCCTCGCCGCCGGTGCGGGCAAGCCGGTGGTGACAGCAAGCCGCGCCATCGTCGAAGCGCTGGCCGCGCTGGACGCCAAGCGCATCGCGCTGGTCTCGCCCTATCCGGCCTGGCTGACCGATCTGGCTGCGACCTATTGGCGCAGCGCCGGCATGGAAGTTATCGAGACGGTCAAGATATCCGAGACCTTCCGGGCCTACGAACTGGCCGTCGGCGAAGTCGATGGCGCCCTGGCGCAGGTCAAGGGCGAAGGCATCGACGCCGTGGTCATGAGCGGTACGGGCATGGTGACCCTGCCCTCGATCCTGGCGCGTTCTGGGCTAGGCGGCGCGCCCCTTGTGTCCTCCAACCTCGCCAGCGCCTGGTGGCTGATGCGCGCCACGGGCGGGACACCGGACGAGCTGTTCCGGGACGCGGCGCCCGATTTGGCAGACCTGCTGGGTTAACGGAAAACCCCTGGGGATGAAAACCGGGCCCGCCGGTGTCGACAAGGCTAGCGTCGGGCCGGGATTCGTACTACCCAATTGGCGCCAAATGCGGCAGTTCCCTGCGGGAGCGCGGGACAACCATGTCTTGATGTGGAACGTATGCGTATCAGAATCGGCTCGCGACGAAGCGCGCTCGCCCGGGCCCAGACGCAGCATGTCATCGATCTGATCAAGGCTCGGAATCCCGACGCGGATTGCCGTATCCATTTGATTCAATCCGGCGGCGATAAAGATCGGGTGTCCGAATTTCATCAGTTCGGCGTGATCGGCGTGTTTACCAAGGCGATCGAGGAATCCCTGGTCCAGAACGAAGTGGACATGGTGGTCCACTCGCTCAAGGATTTGCCGACCACGCTGGCCGACGGCATGGCGCTAGCCGCCGTGCCCGCGCGCGCCGATCCTCGCGACGTGCTATGCGGCCAAACCCTGATGGCACTGCCGCCGGGTGCGCGGGTCGGCACGGGCTCGCTGCGCCGGCGTGCCCAGATCCTGGCATTGCGCCCAGATGTGAAGGTCGAACCGATTCGCGGCAACGTGCCGCCGCGCCTGAAGCTGACCAAGGGCGCCAACGCCCTCGATGCTGTGATCCTGGCCAAGGCGGGGCTCGACCGGCTCGATCTCGGCATGGAAATCGCCGAGGCGCTCGATCCCGATGTCTTTCCCTATGCGGTCAGCCAAGGCGCACTGGGTGTGGAAGTGCGTGCACGGGATAAGGAACTGATCGGCCTGCTCAAGCTGATCGAGGATCCGCGGGCGCGTGCCGAATGCGATGCGGAACGCGCCATGCTGCACGCGCTGGGCGCGGGTTGCAGCTTGCCCGTCGGCGTCAAGGTGGCGTGGGAAGGCGATACCCTGACAGTCTCCGCCCAGGTCACCGCGCTCGACGGATCGGAGCGCATTCTGGGCACCGGCCGCGGCCCGGCCAGCGATGCCGATGCGGTCGGCCAAGCCTGCGCCGCCGAGCTACGCCGCAAAGGCGGGGTCAAACTGCTCGAAACCTCCTACCGCGCCTATTACCACCATTTCCGCCTGACCCAGGACGGCGAAGCGCGCCCACCGGCGGAGTAGCGCTTTCAGGCGCGGATGCGAGCGTTGGTCGGATCGTAGAGCGGTTCGACCGCCACAAGGGCCCGGCAACGCCGGCCGAAAATCTCGATTTCCAAGACTTCGCCCGGCCCGGCGAATTCGGACCGCACATAAGCAAGCGCGATCGATCGGCCGAGCCGATGGCCATAGCCGCCCGACGTGACGATACCCACGCGCGCCTCGCTCTTGAAGACGGTGACGGAGATGGGCGCATCGGCATCTTCCGCATCGACCAGCAACGGCACCAACCGGTCCGACGGGCCGCCGCGCGCGCGCTCGGCCAGCAGAGCATCGCGGCCGGGAAAGGCCGGCTTGTCCAGGCGCAGGAAGCGGTCGATCCCGGCCGCGAGCGCGGAGAACTCCGCGGTCAAATCCTGCTTCCACGCGCGATAGCATTTTTCCAGGCCAAGAGAATTCACGGCGTAGATGCCGACATCGGCCAGGCCCAACCCATCGGAAGCCGACCATAGCGCTCCGTAAATCGCCGACAAATTCTCCATGGGCACATGCAGCTCCCAACCGAGTTCGCCGACATAGGTCACGCGCAACGCCACGACATCGACGGCACCGATCCGAATTTTCCGCCAGGTAAGCCAGGGGAAAGCGGCATTCGACAGATCGGCGCCGGTCACGCGCGACAACAGTTCGCGCGCACGCGGGCCGGCCACGACCAGCGTGGAATAGCGCGCCGTCTCGTCCTCGATATGAACGTTCCGTCCGGCCATATGGCGCGCCAGCACGTCGCGGTCGTGCCACTCGGCCGTACTCGCCACGATCAGCCAGAACCGATCCGGAGCGAGCCGCGTCACCGTCATTTCCGAGAGCACGCCGCCCTTATTGGTCAGCACATAACTCAGCGTCAGCCGGCCGATCCGCGGCAATGCACCGGCAATCATGGCATCCAGCGCCGCGGCCGCATCGGGCCCGGACAGCACGAAGCGCGTGAAGCCGGGCAGTTCGATCAACCCGACGCCATCGCGCACCACCCGGCATTCCCGTCCGATCGCGTCGTGGAAGGCGGGCCGGCGCAAGGTCAACGCGTCCTGAAGCCTGGCCTCGTCCCGATCGCGCGGGAACCACAAGGCGCGCTCCCAGCCGTTGCGCGCGCCGAACAGCGCACCCTTGGCCGCCAGAACGGGGTAAAGCGTCGAGGTCTTGGCCGGCCGGCCGGCCCCGCGCTCCTCGAAGGGAAAGCCGATGCCGTATTCGCGCTGATAGAGTTCGATCGCCTTGGCTCGCGTATAGGCCGGGGTGACGTGGCCGGTGAAGCGGCGCGGGTCGAGCGACCACAAATCCCATTCCGGTTCGCCCTCTATGACCCAATCGGCCAGGGTCTTGCCCGCGCCGCCGGCCTGCACGATGCCGAAGGAGAACACGCAGGCCTCGTAGATATTGCGCTGCCCCGGCGCCGGGCCGATCAGCGGATTGCCATCGGGCGTATAGGGAATAGGGCCGTTGATCACTTTCTTGATGCCGGCCTTGGCCAAAAGCGGCACGCGGCCGATTGCCTTCTGGATATGAGATTCCAGACGGTCAAGATCGTCGGGGAAAAGCTGGAACGCGAAATCCTTGGGCACGCCGTCGGGCCAGTGGGGCGTCGCCCGCCACTCATAGGGCCCGAGCAGGAGCCCATCGCCCTCCTGGCGTAGATAATAACTGTCCTCGGGATCGCGCAGCAGCGGCAGCTTGCCCGGCCGCGCCACCAGTTCGGGGATCGCCTCGGTCACCAGATATTGATGGGACATGGCGACGCAGGGAATGTCGCGACCGTACATGCGGCCGATCTCGGCGGCGCGATAGCCGGCGGCGTTGACGACGATCTCGCAGGTGACGGCACCCTTGGCGGTGTCGACCCGCCATTGCCCATCTTTGGTTTGGAATATGCCGGCGACCGGGCAGAACCGGACGATGCGCGCGCCCAAATCGCGCGCGCCCTTGGCGAAGGCCTGGGTAAGCTGGGCCGGATCGATATCGCCGTCGAGCGGGTCCCATTGGCCGCCGATCAGATCGTGCAGCTCGACGAAGGGATAGCGAGCTTTGATTTCGGCCGGCGACAGCATCGCGAAATCGATGCCCTGGTGGCGCGCCATCTCCGCGACGTGGCGAAACTCGTCCATGCGTTCGCGATCCTGGGCCAGACGCACGGCGCCGGTGACGTGATAAGCGATGGGATAGTCGACCGCAGCGCCGAGGCCGGCATAAATCGCCGTCGAGTAGCGCTGCAACTTCATGATGCCCCAACTGCCCGCGAAGTTCGGGCAATTGCCGGCGGCATGCCAGGTCGAGCCGGAGGTGAGTTCGTTCATGTCGAGCAGCAGCGCGTCGGTCCAGCCCCGTTGGGCCAGATGGTAGAGCGCGCTGCACCCGACCGCGCCGCCGCCGACGATCACCACCCGGGCATGGCTGGGCAGTTCGCTCATCGCCCACGCCTCATCATCGGGCTGGCCGCGCCCGGTGCAGGCGGCGGAAATCGGTCGGCGCCTGGCCGAATTGCTTGCGATAGGATTTCGAAAAATGGGCAGCCGAGGCGAAGCCGCAGGCAAGTCCCACCTCCAGCACCGGCATCATCGTCTGGGCCAGCAAGTGCTTGGCGCGTTCGAGCCGAAGGTTGCGGTAATAGCCGGCCGGCGACTGCCCGAGTTCGTCATCGAATAACCGCTCGATCTGGCGGAGCGAGAGGCCGACTTTGCCGGCCAGACGCTTCAGCGCCAGGGGTTCCTCGATACGGCGTTCCATGATGCGCGATGCTGCGGCGATGACGGGATGGGCATTGGTGGTGTGCGGGCCGATCGGCGCGCGCTGGCTATCCTCGGGACGGCGAATGGTGGTGACCAGGCATTGCTCCGCCACTTTGCCGGCGGTCTGGGCGTCGGTATGGCGGGCCACGATCTGCAACATCAAATCCATCACGCTAGAACTGCCGCCGCAGGTATGGATGTCGCCATCGATCACCCAGAGCTGCGGCTTGACGCGGGCGAGCGGAAACCGCTCGGTGAAGGCGGACATGTTCTCCCAGTGAATGGTGCAGCTCCGGTCGTCGAGCAGGCCGGCAGCGGCCAGAATATAGGGCCCGGCGCTGATGCCGCCGATCGCCGCCCCCAGACCATGAACGCGGCCGAGCCAGCGCTTGATCTCGGCGAAGGCGTAGCGCTCGACATCGAGCCCGGCGACCATGAAGACCATGTCCGGGCAGTCGTCGACGCGCGGCGCGCGGCGCCCGGACGCCAGGCTACCGTCGATCATGATGGTCGTGCCCGTGCTGGCGCGCACGGGCTGACCGTCGCGCGACAGGATGGTCCAGCGGAACACGGATCGGTCCGTGATGCGGTTGGTCACGCGTAACACGTCGAGCCCGATGGCCAGCGAAGCCAGCGGAAAATCCGGCACCACGCAGAACGCGACATGATAGGGCGGCATGAAGACGAAGCCCTCGCGCAACTCACGGACGGGCGCAGCATAGCGTAAAACGACAAACCCGCGACGGAAATGGACAAGGCCGTTTCCGGTACAATCCCCATGCTCGACCTGCGGATAAAGTCCACGCCGACTGCCAATTCCCCAGGGGGGGGAGCCAAGAGTGCCGCGTCTGACCCTCGACCAGATCGATGCGCGTGCCTTCGCCGCCCTGACCCGGGCCGGCGCTGCCGACCATCAGGCCGGCCCGGTCGCGCGGTCCGTGCGCCTTGCCGAGGCCGACGACATCCGTTCGGTCGGGCTTGGCTATCTGCCCACCTATCTCGCCCATCTCCGCTCCGGCCGGGTCGATGGCAAGGCAACAGCCAAGGTTGCCACGCCGCGTCCGGGCGCGGTGACGGTCGATGCCGGCAACGGATTCGCCCATCCCGCCTTCGATGCCGGGCTCGATGCGCTCTGCGCGGCAGCGGCGAAATGCGGCACGGCGACTATGACGATTGCCCGATCCTATTCGATCGGCGTGCTCGGCCATCCCGTGGAGGATATCGCTCGGCGCGGTTTCGTGGCGCTGGCCGCCACCAACTCGCCGCCCAACATGACCGCCTGGGGCGGCAAGCGCAAAGTGTTCGGCACCAATCCGCTAGCGCTTGGCGTGCCGCGCCGGAACGGCGAGTCCTTGGTAATCGATCAATCCAGCACCGTCGTGACCAAGGTGACTCTGGCGGCGCGGGCCGCGGCCGGGCAGCCGATCCCGGAGGGCTGGGCCTTCGATGCCGAGGGTCAGTCGACGCGGGACGGTCAAGCCGCGCTCAAGGGCTCGATGGCGCCGTTCGGCGGGGGCAAGGGCGCGAATATAGCGCTGCTGGTGGAAATCCTAGGCGCAGTGCTGGCGGGATCGGCGCTATCGATGGATGTCGCACCCTATGCGAGCGCCGAGGGCGCGCCGCCCAACGTGGGCCAGACTTTCGTTGCCTTCGATCCCAGCGCCTTCGCCGCCGGGTTCCACGAGCGCCTGGAGCGTTTGGCCGAGGCCATGACCGAGGGCGGCCAGAACAGGCTGCCCGGCGATCGCCGCCTGGCCGCGCGCCTGCGCAATGCGCGCGACGGCGTCGAGGTCGACGATGACCTGCTCGCGCGGCTGACCTGACGGAAATCCCTGACATGAAAATCACCGCCATACGCGCCACTCCGGTCAATATTCCCCTGGAAGCGCCCTATCTCTGGTCCTACGGCACGCTCGACGGGTTTTCCAAAACTATAGTCGAGGTCGAGACCAGCGACGGTATCGTGGGATTGGGCGAGGGCCCCTCGCCCGCCAATGTCGCCACCATCGAAAAGAATTTCACGCCGCGCCTGATCGGCCGCGATCCCATCGACATCCAGGGCGCGGAGGAGCTGTGCCTGCCCCATTGGCGCGGGGTGGGCACGATCGATATCGACCTCGCCACCATTCGTGCCTTCGGCGCCATCGAAATGGCGTTGTGGGACATCAGGGGCAAAGCGTGGAACCAGCCGCTCCATGCCCTGCTCGGCGGCGCCCACCGCAAGGCCATTGCCTTCACCGATTATTTCGGTTTCCGCGAGGCCAACGGCAATATCGGCGGGGAATCGACGCCCGAGGCGGTCGCCGATTATTGCCAGGGCCTGGCCGAAACCCACGGTACGACCATGTTCGAGGGCAAGGTGTCGACAGCCGATCCCGCCGCCTCCATCCGCATGCTGGAACTGCTGCGCCAACGCCTGGGGCCGGCGGCCGTGCTGCGCATCGATTCCAACAAGGCCTATTCCGTGACCGAGGCGATCCGCATCGCGCGCGCCATCGAGCCGCTCGACATCCGCTGCTGGGAAGACCCGGTCGCCAGCTTCGAGGACATGGCAAAGCTGCGCGCCCACACCGCGATCCGCTTTTCCGTCCATACCCCAGACATCCGGCGCGCCGCGGCGCTGGGCGTGCCCGACGCCTTCTGCACCGACGTCAATGTCCATGGCGGTATCGGCCGCACCGTCAGGTTCATCGGCGCCTGCGAGGCCATGGGGATCGATTTCTGGTGCTATTCCGGCGATAGCGGCATTGCCAGCGCCGCCTATCTCCACTTGGCCGCAGCCCATCCCCATATCCGCGAGCCCTCCCAATCCCTGTTCCGCATGCAGCCGCTCGACGTGATCGAGGAAGGCCCGTTCCGGCCGCACGTTAATATGGTGGCGGTGCCGGAGGGGCCAGGGCTGGGCGTGACCCTATCGCGCGACAAGCTGGCCCATTGTCATCGCCTATTCCGCGATCATGGGCCCCATGACAAATTCCGCGATCCCGACCGGCCCGGCCTGTTCCGGCGCCTGCCGCTGCGTTGAGGTCTTGATATGACCGGTTTTATCGCCAATGCGCGCATGTATGCCGTGGTGCCCGAGGCGGAGGCGGCGTGGCGCGAGCTGATCGAGCGCGTCGCCGCCGAGGCGCAAGTGACATTGGACTATCTGCCCTATCCCGCCCCCCAGCCGCTGGAACATCTGTGGCGCCGGCCCGATCTGGGCGCGGTACAGATGTGCGGCTATCCCATCGCGCTCGGCATCGCCGACGTGGTGCCGCTGGCGGCGCCGATCCCCGATCTGGACTGGGCGGGCGACCGGGCCGTCTATCGCTCCGACCTGATCGTGCGCGCCGATGCGAAGTTCTGCACGCTCGCCGACACCTTCGCCGGCACATTGGGTTGGACGGTCGAGCATTCCCATTCCGGCTTCAACGCGCTGCGCCATCACCTGTTGCGCCATCGCACGCCCGATCGGCTCGGGGTCTATGCCCGCGTCGTCGGCAATCTGGTGACCGCGCGGCGCATCCTGGACAGCGTACTCGACGGCACCATCGATATCGGCCCGCTCGACGCCTTCTGGCACGCGCTGATCGCCAAATACCGGCCGGAGATGCTGGCAGGGGTACGCGTTCTGGAATCGACCGATCTCGCCCCCATGCCGGCCTTCGTCGCGGCACCCGCCCTGCCGGCCGAGTCCGTCGCGCGCCTGCGCGCCGCCTTCGCCGCCGCGTCGCAACAGCCCTGGTTCGCGCCCCTGGGCAAGGCGTTGATCGTCCGGGGCTTCGCGCCGGTCGAACGATCGGATTTCTCCACCACGCTCGCCTGGGATCGCGACGCCAAAGCCCAAGGCTATCCGGTGCCGGCGTGATGAACGAGGAGCGATGATGGCAGCGGTGTTCAAAGACACGCGCAAGCGGGCCTATCTCAACGCCGAGGGCGCGGATAAGCCGCTGCGGAGTCCGGTCCCCATCGAAACGCTGAAACGTGCGCGGGCCTTCCGCAAGGCGCGGGTCGTGGCACAACTCAAGAAGCACGATTGCGCCGCCATCATCCTCTACGACCCCTGCAACATCCGCCACGCCATCGACGCCAGCAACATGCAGGTCTGGATGCTGCACAATCCCTCGCACTATGCCGCGATCAGCGCCGACGGCCACGCCGTCGATTTCGAATACAAGGGCTCTGAACACATCGTGCGCGGCATCGAGACCATCGACGAGATCAGGCCGGCCCGCAATTGGTTCTACATGTCGGGCGGCAGCCGACAGCAGGAGCGCTTGACCTTGTGGGCCGACGAGATCGCCGACCTCGTGCGCGAACGCGGCGGCGCCAAGGGTCGGATCGCGGTCGACAAGGTCGAATGGCTGGGCGTGGATGCGCTACGCGCGCGCGGCTTTACCGTCGTCGAAGGTTAGGAGCTGATGGAACACGCCCGCGCGATCAAAAGCGCGGACGAGCTCGATCTCATGAAATGGTCGATCCGTGTGTGCGAGGCGGCGATGGCACGGATCTACGAACATTCCATCCCCGGCGTAACCGAGAACGAGCTGTGGGCCCATCTGCATTTCGAGAATGCGCGCTCCGGCGGCGAATGGTTGGAGACCAAATTGCTTACCGTCGGTCCGCGCACCAATCCCTGGTATCAGGAATGCTCCGACTATGTTTGCCGGGAAGGCGATCTACTGTCTTTCGACACCGACATGATTGGGCCCTACAATTATTGCGCCGATCTGTCGCGCTCCTGGACCATCGGCCATGTGCCCATGACCGCCAAGCAGCGGGAATATTATTCGGTGGCGCTCGACCAGATCGCCCATAATGTCGGCATCCTCAAGGCCGGCATGAGTTCCCGCGAGTTCAACGAAAAATCCTGGCGCATTCCGGAGAAGTACCAGGCCCGGCGCTATTCTCTGGCGATGCACGGTGTCGGCATGGCCGACGAATGGCCGTCGGTGCCGCTCCATCTCGATTTCGCCCGTGCCTATGACTGCGTGTTCGAAGAGAACATGGTGATGTGCGTGGAAAGCCTGGTCGGCGAGGCCGACGGCCGGGAATGCGTCAAATTGGAGACCCAGGTGGCGATCGGCCCGAACGGCGCCGAGCGCCTGGACAGCTTCCCCTGGGAAACGATCTAACCCTATTGCGAGCGAAGGGAGACCTCAGTTGAAAAGCCAAGCGCGCGTTGTCGTCATCGGCGGCGGAGTCGTCGGATGTTCCATCCTCTACCACCTGACCAAGCTCGGCTGGCGCGATGTCGTGCTGGTGGATAAGAACGAGTTGACCTCAGGCTCGACCTGGCACGCGGCCGGCGGGGTGACGACATTCAATTCCGACGCCAATGTCTCACGCCTCCAGAAATACACCTTCGACCTCTATCGCGAACTGGAGAAGGCAACCGGGCTGTCCTGCGGCCTGCACCATAATGGCGGCATCTATCTCGCCTCGACCGACGGCCAGATGGACTTCCTCAAGCTGATCCACAGCCGGGCGCGTTATCTGAAAATGGACACCGAAATGATGTCGGTGGCCGAGGCCAAAAAGCGCAACGTGCTGATCGACACGCAATACTTCAAGGGCGCGCTGTGGCGCGAGGATGGCGGCCATGTCGACCCCTGGCAGGTGACCCAGGCCTATGTCGCCGCCGCCAAGCAGCAGGGCGCCGAAATCTATCGGTTCACCAAGGTAACCGCGCTCAACCAGCGCGCCGACCATAGCTGGGACGTGGCGACCGACAAGGGCGCCATCCATGCCGAACACGTCGTCAACGCCGGCGGGTTGTGGGCACGCGAGGTCGGCCGCATGGTCGGATTGTCGATTCCCGTGCTGGCCATGCAGCACCACTACCTCGTGACCGAGCCGGTGCCCGAGCTGGCCGGGCTGGAGCGCGAGATCATCAACACCACCGATTTCACCGGCGAGATTTATCTGCGCCAGGAAGGCAAGGGCGTGCTGCTCGGCACCTACGAACAGGATTCGCGGAGCTGGTCGGAGGATGGCACGCCCGACGATTTCCACAGCCAGCTCCTGCCCAACGATCTCGACCGCATCGCGCCGGAGCTGGAACGCGGCTTCAAGCATTTCCCCGCGGCCGGCCGGGTCGGCATCAAGAAAATCGTCAACGGCCCCTTCACCTTCGCGCCCGACGGCAACCCCCTGGTCGGCCCGGTCAAGGGCCTGAAGAATTACTGGCTCGCCTGCGCCGTCATGGCCGGCTTCAGCCAGGGCGGCGGCGTCGGCCTGGTGCTGTCGAACTGGATGGCCGAGGGCGATCCCGGCCGCGACATTCTGGCGATGGACGCCGCGCGCTTCGGCCTGTTCGCCACGCCGCGCTACACCGTCACCAAGGTTCACGAGAATTATCGCCGGCGCTTCCGCCTGACCTTCCCCAACGAGGAACTGCCGTCCGCCCGGCCGTTCCGCCGCGTGCCGATCCACGATCGCCTTAAGGAAAAGGGCGCGGTGTTCGGCGCCAATTTCGGCATCGAGCATGTCTTGTGGTATGCGCCCCCCGGGGTCGAGCCGGTGGAAACACCGACCTTTCGCCGCTCCAACGCCTTCCCCCATGTGGAGGCGGAATGCCGCGCCGTGCGAACCGCCGTCGGGCTCTACGACGCCTCCAACTACGCCAAGTTCGAGGTGAACGGACGCGGCGCGCGCGCCTGGCTCGACCGCGTCTTCGCCTGCCGCATTCCCAAGCCGGGCCGCATGGCGATCGCGCCCCTGCTGAACGAGCGCGGCCGGGTCACCGGCGACCTCTCCATCGCCTGCCTGGCGGAGGACCGTTATTTCCTGATCGGTTCGGGTTTTGCCGAGGCGTTCTATATGCGCTGGTTCTGGCGCACTCAGCCGGCGGACGATGTGTTCGTGCGCAGCGCCACGTCCTCGCTGTGCGGTTTCGCCATATCCGGTCCGAACGCGCGCACGCTGATGCAGCGTCTAACGCGCGAGGACATGTCGAACCAGGGCTTCAAGTTCTTCGCCGTGCGCGAGATGGCGATCGGCATGGCGCCTGCCCTGGTCCAGCGCTGCGGCTTCACCGGCGAACTCGGCTACGAACTCTGGGTGACGCCCGATTTCCAATGCCAGCTCTATGAGGACATCCTGGCGGCCGGCGATGGCCTCGGCCTGGCGCACTATGGCGGCCGCGCCGTGTCGTCGCTGCGCCTGGAAAAGAACTACGGCTCGTTCAACAAGGATTTCCGCCCGGATTACACCGTGGGCGAAACCGGGCTAGACGCCTTCGTCGATTTCTCCAAGCCCGATTTCATCGGCAAGGCCGCCGCCGTGGAAGAGCGCGCCAAGGGCCCGGCGCGCAAATACGTCACCATGGTGGTCGACGCCCCCCATGCCGACGTGACCGGCTACGAGGTGATCCTGAAGAACGGCGAGGCCGTCGGCAACGTCACCTCAGGCGCTTGGGGCTATTGGGTCGGCAAGAGCTTGGCCGCCGGCTACATCCCGGCCGCGCTAGCGCGCGACGGCGAGAAACTGGCGATCGACGTGCTGGGCGTGGAATGCGCCGCCACGGTGGTGGGCCGGCCGCTCTATGACGGCAACGGCGCCCGGTTGAGGAGCTAGGGGATGGGCGAGGAAGGCATCACGCGGGCGACGCCGGAGACCGCCCCCCAAGCCGCCCTGCCAGCGCGACGCCGCGACCGGCCATCGACCCGCGGCCGAGCCGTATCCCAGCCGGGCCATGCGCCCCATCCGCGCCTGCGCAATCCGTGGAAGCCAGTCGAACTGTTCACGGAGGAGGCCATCGCCCGCATCCTCGACACGGCCTATACGGTTCTGGAAAAAGCCGGATTGGAAATCCGCTCCGCCCGCGCCCGCGACATCTACCGAAAGCATGGTGCCAACGTCGACGACGAGACCCAGATGGTGCGGCTCGGCCGCGACGTGGTGCAAAACTTCTGCGGCAAGGCACCCGAGCGCTTCGTGCTGCACGCGCGCAACCCGGCACGCGACCTCCATGTCGGCGGCGACATCGTCAATTTCGGCCCTGTCCACGGCACGCCGAACGTGACCGACCTTGAGGGCGGGCGGCGCTACAGCACGATCGAAGATTTCCGCTCCATCCTCAAGGTCACCCACTTGCTGGGCGTGCTCAACTGGCAGGGCGGCGTGGTGACCGAACCGACCGACTTGCCCGTGCCGGCCCGCCATTTGGATATGTATCTGGCCCACGCCGAAACCTCGGACATCGTGTGGGGCGCGCGCGGCGTCGGACTTGTCCAAGCCCAGGACGGCATCGCCATGTCGGCGATCGAGCACGGCACCACGCCCGAAGCCCTGGGCGACCGGCCGACCCTACTGGTGCTCACCAACGTCAACTCGCCGCGCCGGGTGGACGAGGAAATCCTGGACAACATCATGACCATGGCGGCCCATGGCCAATGCGTGTGCATCACGCCGTTCACGCTCATGGGGGCGATGGCGCCGGTGACGCTGGCGGGCGCGCTGGCCCAGCAGAGCGCCGAGGCGCTCGGCCTGATCGCGCTCATTCAGATGATCCGGCCGGGCTGCCCCGCCGTGTTCGGCGGCTTCACCTCCAATGTCGACATGCGCACGGGCTCGCCCGCCTTCGGCACGCCGGAATATGTCCACGCCACCCTGGGCGGCGCCCAGATCGCCCGCGCGCTTAAACTACCCTACCGATCGAGCGCGGTATGCGGCTCGCCCGCCGCCGACGCCCAGGCCGCCTACGAGACGCAATTCTCGCTGTGGGCCAGCATCATGAGCCATTCCCACCTGATCAGCCATGCCACCGGCTGGATCGAGGGCGGGCTGGCCGCCTCGTTCGAGAAGGTCATCATCGACGCCGAGATGATCCGCGCCTGGGCCGCGATTTTGCAACCGCGCGAGGTGAGCGACGACGAGCTGGCGCTCGACGCCATCCTGGCCACGCCGCCGGGCGGGCATTATTTCGGCGCGGCCCACACGCTCGCGCGCTACGAGACGGCGTTCTGGCGCCCGATCCTGTCGGACTGGTCGAATTTCGAGAATTGGCACGAGCGCGGCGCCAAGGACGCGACCCAGCGCGCCAACGAGGTCTGGAAGAAGACGCTGGCATCCTATGAGCCGCCACCGCTCGACTTGGGTATCCACGAGGCGCTCAAGGACTACGCGGCGCGCCGGCGCCGGGAGATCGGGACGTAGGCTTGCGGCCATCCAGTAGCCCCCTTGCCAGTAGCCCCTTGATTAACCCGCGTCGATCATTCACACCTTGCCCTGCGGTGGCCGTTCCCATCGAGGTTCCTCACCCAGGTCTCCGATCGTTCTGGCCCAAGGGCAGGCCGTGCCGATCGCCGTTGCCCCGGGCCACGCCGAACACCACCTCCGTACAGTAAAGGGTGCGCATGTTATGGTAGATGTCGTTCGTCAGGTCGGCGCCCGCCTAACCAGCCAGGTCGATCCACTCCTGCAAAAACGCTTCTATCCCGGCCCGCTCGCCAATCTTCGGCGTAGCTACCAAGCCTTCCATACCTTCGATAAGGCCCATACCGTGGCTCTCGTCGAGAGCGGTCTGATCCCGCTCGCCGTTGCGCAGGCTATTTTGACTGGGCTGCGCAAGATGGAGGCTGAAGGCATCGAGGCCGTGCGCGATCGCATGGGGGGTGGGCGTCATTCCGGCGAGGCCTATCTCACGGAGACGCTGGGCGCCGATGTCGCGGGCTGGATCAATCTGGGTCGCAGTTCGGGAGATCTCGACGCCGTCGCCTGGCGCTTCAACCTTCGGCGGCGACTACCGGCGGTTCTACGGGAGATCAATCGACTGCGCGCCAGCCTGCTCGATGTTGCATCGCGTCATATCCTGACGGTCATGCCGGCCTACAGCCTGGGCCAGCACGCGCAATGCACATCGCTCGGGCACATGATGTTGTCCTGGGAGGCACCCTTTGCCCGAGACGTCACGCGCGCCTTGCAGGTTCATGCGGAGGCGGCGGCGAGCCCATCGGGATCCGGGATCATGACGGGTTCGACGTTCCCGATCTCGCGCCGCCGCACGGCGGATCTGTTGGGTTTTGATTCGGTTCAGACCAACACGCGCGATGCCGTCGTCAACCTCGATACCATGCTGCACGCCCAGAGCGTGGCGACCATCGGCATATCCAATGCGCTGAGCGTGGCCAGCGATCTCTATCTCTGGACCATGACGGAGTTCAAATTTGTCGACCTGGCCGATCCCTATTGCAGCACCAGCAGCATCATGCCGCAGAAGAAGAACTCGTGGGCGCTGTCGTGGATCAGGGGCCAGGGCTCCCTGGCGCTGGGCCGGTTGAGTGGCGTATTCGCCTTGCTCAAGATGGAGTCCGACGGCCTGGAGGACACGCTGCTGGGGCCCTGGCAGCTATATGAAACGCTGGACGAGCTGGAAGACATGGCAGCCATGCTAGCCGGCATGATCGCGACCATGACGGTGCATACCGCGCGCCTGGCCGAGACCGCATCCCATGGCTGGACCCAGGCGACCGACCTGGCCGCCATGCTGACGCAGCGCGCCGGCATTTCTTGGCGCGAGGCGCACCAGGTCGTGGCCCATCTGGTGCGCGAGGCTGTGGATACCGGCCTGACGCCGGAGAAGGTGGGCACCGCCGACATCGACCGCGTTGCAACGAAGCTGCTGGGTCGTCCCCTCCGGGTCGCGCCGGAGGCGCTCCGCGCGGCGCTTGATCCGCGGCAGTCGCTGGATAACCGCGATGTCGTGGAAGGGTCGCCCGCCCCGAAACGGGTAGAGGCGCAGATTCAGGCGGCCCGAGCGGCGCTGACCCAGGATGCGGCGCGGATTGACGAGAATGAGAAACGGTCGAGCGAAGCCGCTATGCGGCTCGAAGCAACGATCGATTCGATCCTGGCTGGGCAGGTTCGAGGAGAGCGGACCTGAAAGCCCTGTCGGCATTCGCCGCCCAACGCCTGCTTTTCGGACTGCCAACGATCTGGCTGTTGGTTTCCGCCGTTTTCGTCATGGTGCACTTGGCGCCGGGCGACCCGCTCAACTTCATCACCGGGGAAGGCGACATCAGCAACGAGCAACTGGCCCGGCTCCGGCAGGAATATGGGTTGGATCGCCCCCTATCCACGCAATACATCCTATACATGGCCAAGATTTTTCAGGGCGATCTCGGTTATTCCTACCGCTATCGCGAGCCCGTGCTGGATCTGATTCAGGACCGGGTTCCCGCCACATTTCTGCTGATGATGCCGGCGCTGGTCCTGTTCGTCGGACTGGGCATTCTGCTCGGGATCGTCGCGGCCCGGCGCCAGAATTCCGGCGGCGATCTCTTCTTGTCCGGTCTGGCGCTCCTCGGCTGGTCCGTGCCGGTGTTCTGGCTGGGACAGTTGCTCATCATTGCTTGCGCGCTGAAGCTGGGCTGGTTTCCAACCCAGGGTATGCTCAATCTGCGGGCACCCACTCAAGGCATGGCCCGCGTGCTCGACGTGCTCTGGCATCTGGCCCTGCCGGCGACGGCGCTTGGCATGCGCTTTCTCGCGCTGAGCACGCGCATGACGCGATCCAGCATGGTGCAGGTCCTCCGCCTCGACTACATGACGACGGCGCGCGCCAAGGGCCTGCCAGAACGCGTGGTTCTGTCGCGCCATGCCCTGCCCAATGCGCTGCTGCCCGTGATCACGATTATCGGCATGAATATGGGCACCATGCTGACTGGTTCGGTGCTGGTCGAGGTGGTGTTCGCGTGGCCGGGCATGGGCCGGCTCTTGTACGACGGCGTTCTGGCGCGCGATTACCCGTTGATCATCGGGATCATCCTGATCGTCTCGATCGTCGTCGTGGCGGTCAATCTGATCACCGACATCGTCTATGCCATCGTCGACCCGCGGATTCGCTACACCTAGACCATGATCGTCTCGAATTGAATCGCCCAGGGCGATTAAATTTGAGGCGTGAATCATGGTCTAACTTGAAATTTTAGAGCAAGATTCACGTTTCACATTTAAGCTCTGCTTCAATGTGAAACGATCTTGCTCTAGACATCGCTCGGGACAGACATCATGAGCGCCAAGAGCTGGTTAAGATTGTCGAGCAGTCATGCGGCGGCGATCGGCCTGACCATCGTGCTGTTGGTCGTTATCGGCGGCGGCGTCGGCCCCTGGTTGACAGGCTCGCCATCGGCGATGGACGGTCGCGCCTTCTGCCCCCCCGGGCCAGGCTGCCTGCTCGGTTCCGACGACCTCGGCCGCGATATGCTGGCCCGGGTCGCCAATGGCGCGCGCGTATCCCTTCTGGTCGGTGTCGCCGCGGCCGCCGTTTCTGCGATCCTCGGCGTCGTCGTCGGAGCGCTCGCCGGCTTCGCCGGCGGTCGGGTCGACGAGTTCTTCATGCGTGTGGCCGAAGCGTTCCAGATTGTGCCGCAGTTTTTCCTGGCGATCCTGGTCGTTGCCCTGTTCGGCCCCTCATTGACCAAGATCGTGCTCGTGATCGCCATCCTGAGCTGGCCGAGCACGGCGCGCATCATTCGTGCGGAATTCCTCAAGCTGCGCGACCAGGACTTCGTTGCCGCCGCCCGCCTGGCCGGGGCGTCGCGCGGCGCGCTGATCTTTGGGGAAATTCTGCCGAATGCCCTGCCGCCCGTCATCGTCAACGCATCGCTCCAGATCGCCAGCGCGATCTTGACCGAAGCGAATTTGAGCTTCCTCGGCTTGGGCGATCCGGACCAGGTCAGCTGGGGCCAGTTGCTGTTCGGCGCTCAGCCATTCCTGAACCAGGCGTGGTGGATGGCGGTGTTCCCCGGCGTAGCGATCCTGCTGGCAACCCTAGGGTTCAACCTGCTGGGCGACGGTCTCAACGATATCCTCGATCCCCGGCAAAGGGGTCGATCGGATTGAACGCCGCGCCGCCCCTCCTGAGCGTGCGGGATCTGTCGATCGAGTTCCCGCGTCCGGAAGACGGCACGACCCGTGCGGTGGAGGGCGTCGATATCGAGGTCGATGCCGGCGAAATCGTCTGCCTCGTGGGCGAATCCGGATGCGGCAAATCGGTGACCGTGCGCTCTCTGTTCGGCCTGCTGCCACCGCCGGGTCGCATGGTCGGGGGGCGCGTGATCTTCGACGGCACGGACCTGGCGACGCTTGATCCGGCACGGCTGCGCGCGCTATGCGGGGCCTCGGTCGGCTACGTCTTCCAGGATCCCATGACGCACCTGAACCCGCTGCTGACTGCTGGCGCGCAAATCGCCGAAGCAATTGCCGGGCGTCCGCGCTGGGGACGCGATCCAGAGGTCGCCCGCCGGGTTGAAGTCCTGTTGCAGGAACTCGGTATCGGCGATCCAGCCCGCGTCGCGCAATCCTATCCGCACCAGCTAAGCGGCGGCATGCGGCAACGAGTGATGATCGCCATGGCGATCGCGCGCCGGCCTCGGCTGCTGATCCTGGACGAGCCGACGACCGCGCTGGATGTCACGATCCAGGCCCAGATCATCGACCTCATCCGGACGATTCAGCGACAGACCGGGTGCGGTCTGATTTTCGTCACCCACGATTTCGGCCTGGTCGCCGAGCTCGCCGACCGCGTCTATGTGATGTATGCGGGGCAGATGGTTGAGCAGGGCCGGGTCGAAAAAATTTTTGCGCGGCCGCAACACCCCTACACCCAAGGCCTGATCGACTGCATCATCCCGCTCGGCGGCGAGCGGCCCCTATTGACCATCGGCGGCGAGGTTCCCGATCTCCGCCATCTCCCGGCGGGGTGCCGGTTCCACCCGCGCTGCCCGCGCGCGAGCGCACGCTGTCGGACGGAACTGCCCGAGATCGCATGCGGGGCGGAAGGGGTCGTGCGCTGCTGGCACGCTGGCCATGGCGGACTCAGCCCGGCGGTCGACGTCGTCGGGCCCACCCTGGCGCAGACCGGCCCATCCCATGGCAGGGCGGCGGGCAGTGTCGCCGTGCAAATCGCCGCCGTGCAAAAAAGCTTCCCCGCTCGCGGCGGCGCTTTCGGCGGGCGCGCCATGGTGCATGCGGTCAACGATGTTTCCCTTGATCTCGCGCCCGGCGAGATTTTCGCCCTGGTGGGCGAAAGCGGTAGCGGGAAATCTAGTTTGGGGCGTCTCGTCGTCGGTCTGGAGCCGACAACATCCGGCCAGATCGCCATCGCCGGCGAGGACCCAGCGCGACGACTACGCACGCCGGGCGCGCGCCCGCTTGCCCAGATGGTGTTCCAGGACCCGTACTCGTCGCTCAATCCGCGCAAACTGATCCGTCATGCGTTGGCGCAGCCTCTGATCAATCACCGGATCTGTCGGCCGGCCGAGACCGAGGCGCGGTCGATCCACCTGCTCGATCTCATGGGGCTGACCCCGGGCGCGGATTTTCTCGACCGCTACCCCCACGAGCTGTCGGGCGGCCAGCGCCAGCGGGTCGTTCTCGCGCGCGCCTTGGCGGCCGAACCGCTGGTCCTGGTGGCGGATGAGCCGGTCTCTTCGCTCGACATGTCGACTCGCGCCCAGATACTCGGTCTGCTGCAGAGGTTGCGGCGGGACATGGGGCTAGCCATCCTGTTGATCACACACGATCTCGCCGTAGTCGGCAAAATGGCCGATCGTATTGGTGTCATGTATCTCGGCCGCCTGTTCGAAGTGGGTCCGGCTAGAGCCGTGATCGCACGGCCGACGCACCCATATACGCGCATGCTCGTGTCCGCCGTGCCCGTGCCCGATCCGGCCCTGGCGCGCACGCGAACACGTGTTGTCATGGGCGGCGAGCCGCCGTCGCCGGTGCATCTGCCCACGGGATGCCATTTGCACCCGCGCTGCGGCAACGCCACGGCGATCTGCGCGCAGGTCGTGCCGGACTGGCGCGAGGTTGGACCCGGTCATCACGTCGCCTGCCACCATCATGCTTGACTGGGGACGGCACCGATGACGATTGCCCAAGAGATCGCTACCTTCTGCCGCCGGAGCGAGGCCATGCCGCTCGCCACCGAGATCGGGGCACGGGCGCGCCTGTGCCTGGCCGATCACCTGCACGCGGCCATGCATGGAGTCCGCAGCGAGACCGGCGGTCTCATGACGCGTTATCTCGGCAGTTCCGGTATCGCCTCTGGGAAAGAGGCAAGTGCCGAGGCGACGGCACTCTTCCTTGGCACCACCGCAGCCGTGCACGAGATCGACGATGTACACCAGGACACGTCGATGCATCCGGGCGCCGTGGTCATCGCGGCGGCCCTTGCCTTGACGACCGAAGAGCCCGTCACGGGGCGGCGCTTGCTGACGGCCCTCACGGTCGGCTACGAGGTGGCAATTCGGCTCAGCATCGCCGCCGGCCACCGGCACTATCATTTCTTTCACGCCACGGCCACATGCGGCGCTCTCGGCGCAGCCGCCGCTGCCGCGATCATCCTCGGCCTGGACGAGGAGAGAACCGCTCACGCCCTGGCGATCGCGGCGACCTCGGCGAGCGGGCTGTGGGAGGACATCAACGACACGGCAGTCGGCATCAAGCACCTGCATCCCGGGTTTGCGGCCGAGCGTGGCGTCAGGGCGGCCAAGCTCGCCCGGCTCGGCCTGCGCGGAGCGGCGCGCAGCATCGAAGGCGAGAAGGGTTTCCTCGCCGCCTTGGCGCAGCCCGGCGCGCATGCCCCAGGCGAAGTGGCGCCGACCGGTGAAGCCCTGCGGGAAATTCTGCTGGGCGGATTGGGCGCGCGCTGGGCGATCCTGCGAAACATTTTCAAGCGCTATCCGTTCTGTCTGGGATGCTTTGAGCCGCTCGAAGGAATTCGACACATTGTCGCGGAGACGGCCGGTCGAGTTGATGACATCGCCGCCGTGCGCGTCGAGATGTGCCCGCCGACCGCGTCATTGGTCGAGCAGGCGAACCCTCGGGACCAGTTTCAAGCCAAGTTCAGCGCCCCGTTTGCGTTGGCGCTCGTGTTGGCGGGCTATGACCCGGAGCGGGTTCCCCTGCCGGCGGAATGGCTCATCGAACCCACCGTGCGCCGCTGGTATCCATTGGTCCAGGTGGTGGGCAGCGCCAGCATTCCCCGCCGCCGGGCCGTCGTGACCGTCACGCGGCGGGACGGCAGTCGCAACCGCACCGACCGGCCATTCCGCAATCTCGACGAAGCCCAGGTCTGGGCGCGTTTCGCCGCGGCCTGCCGCCAGTATCTTGGCGCGCGCGGCCCGCTCCTGGAGGAACGCGTCGCGCGTTGCGCGGCGCTTTCCGATGCGGGCGA
>SHVW01000001.1 GCA_009694085.1 Alphaproteobacteria bacterium | reverse complement strand
CATGGCGAACCCGCCTATATAGCTCCACGCCCTTTATCCCTCCGCCTTCCACCAAAACGGCAAAAAGGCTATCTGCTGCCGGATTTTTACTCCGGCGCAACCGGATAATCCGGCCGCTTCAGTGAGGGATTATTGCTCCGGCGCTTACACGCGTCAGGCGCGGAAACACGCGGAGGATGTGTGCCGCGTCATGGCCATGATGACCAGGGAAGAAAGCTAGACGGCGGGCAATGTCCTGGGTGCGATTCGCCCGACGCCTGTTTTTGCGACCGCCACCACCACTTTTTCCTCGTTCTTCCAAAGGGATGAAGATTGGGGGTCGCAAGCCGTCGCCGGGAAATGGCGAGCGGAAGATTTTTGCCTCATCAAAAACGCCATGGCCGCTTGGTTCCGCTGAGTTCCGACATGAGACGTGCCATTGCTCGTCGGTATTTTCCAGAGGCCTCAATCGTCCCGATGGGTGCGCTCCAGGCGCTCGTGGCGCTCCTGGGCTTCCAGGCTGAGGGTCGCGATCGGGCGGGCTTCAAGCCGGCGAATGCTGATGGGCTCGCCGGTCTCTTCGCAAAAGCCGTAATTGCCATCTTCGATGCGCTGGAGTGCGGCGTCGATCTTAGAGATCAGCTTACGCTCGCGGTCGCGCGTCCTCAGCTCGATGGCGTGCTCGGTTTCGAGCGAGGCGCGATCGGCCATGTCGGGCTGCTGTAGGTTCTCTTCGGTCAGGTGGGCCAAGGTCTCGTTGGCGTCGCGCAACAGCTCCGATTTCCATTTCAGCAATTTCTGCCGGAAATACTCGAGCTGCATCGGGTTCATGAATGGCTCCTTCTCGCCCGGACGATAGTCCGGCGGCAGGAGCACGGATGAGGAGGATGAGGATGAGGATGAGGAGGATGAGCGCGAGGAAGCGGTAGGCAAACTGGACATCGAACACCCTGAGAAAGCTACGGGGCGAAAAGTGGCGGGAGTATATGGATGGAGGCCATGGGCTTCAACCCCCAATTGGGCAACCCTGAACTGCTCTAACATTCTGACATTTCACGAAAAAGCAACACATCGGCCGGGTTGGCGCCCGGTTCTGGAGCCCGATCCCGGAACCCTGTCGAACTCAGGCCTGCTGGTTGAGCTTGGCCAGTTCGACCCGGGCGCGCAGCTCGATCTCGTCGAGCACCTGGGCGAGGCCGGGATCGCTGACCGCGCCGCGTTGTTCTTGGACCAACTCATTCAATCGGCGCCGACTGTTGCTGCGCGGCGCCAATGCGATCTAACTGTGCTCTGGGGAAAAGCAACGATTATGCCAACCGCATCGCCTTGCAAGGTATTGATGTTGTTTTGTTTTTCAAAATGGCCTCAAGCGCGAGCCAGGCAAGAACGTGCGCTGACGCACGCGGCCCGGCAAGATCTGCCGGGCAACCTCTCAGCCCCCCGTATCAAGCTGGGGGCCAGAACGGCCTGGTGCCTTTGAATACCTGCCAGAGATCGTCGAGCTTGCGGGCACGCCGGTCGGCGGTGTGGACATGCCAACCCGCCACCAGACCGGTCGCATTCTGTAGCTCGCCCGCTCGTTCCGGCCCGCCCGGTTCGCCCGCTACGCGCTTCAGCAGGGAATCGAGCAGGGTTCGCGCGACCTCCACATCGTTCAGCGTGCCCAGCACGTCCTGGAGCTTGGCAAGATTGGCGATATAGGCCTTGGTCGATTTGTTCGGGAACAGGTCGCGGAAGAACTCGCAGGTATAGCGCAGTTTCTTGAGCTGGATGCGAAGCCGATGGAGCGCTTCCGCATCCGCCGTCGAGATCGACCGTCCCAGTTTGATTGCCTTGCGATGCCGGCGCGTAAGTT
Source organism: Alphaproteobacteria bacterium (assembly GCA_009694085.1). Classification (GTDB taxonomy): domain Bacteria; phylum Pseudomonadota; class Alphaproteobacteria; order SHVW01; family SHVW01; genus SHVW01. Next base: position 81,115 of record SHVW01000001.1, on the reverse strand, counting down.
CGGTCGCGGCAAAGGGCGAAGCCGGCTGGTCGAGCGCGGCAGCGGCCGTGTCCTTACGCCACGGCCGTTCTTCCAGCCATGCCGCACCGCGCAGCAGAAGCGCGCCGTAGCGCGGCGTGGCAATAGCGGCGAGCGCGCGGCGATAGCCGGCCAGGCGCGCGCGCTCGGCCGCCGCTTCCAGGCCGGCCATGCCGGAATGGTTGGGGAACCGGGGCAGCACGGGCGCCAGCACCTCGTCTTGGAAGACGTCCCAATTGCGCGCATCCGCCAGTTCGCCGGCCATCCAGTTCGCCTCGGTCTTGACGCCGGCGGCACTGTCGCCCGGCAACAAGGACCGGGACAGCGACAGGGCCGAGCGCAAGCGGCGCAACGCCACGCGCATCTGATGTACGCCCTCGGTATGCTGCGCCTCGACCACTGCGGTCTCGTTGGCGACGAGATGGTCGAAGCAGGCGCGCACGATGGCGATCATGGCCTGTTCGGCCGATGGCGCCGGGCCCAACACGACGGGCGCGGCGCGCGCAGGCTCGTTCGGCGCCCCGGCATAGAGCGCGAAGCCGCGGGCGGCCTTGCTGGCGGTTCCCAAACGCATGGGCACGTCGGCGCTCAGCCGGCGTACCAGGTCGAAAAGCTGATCCGGCTCGCCCGCCATCAACTCCAACTCGATCTCGCAAATCGGCGTACTGGCCTTGGCCGTGCGGATGACGCCGACATCGATATCGAGCGCGATCTCGCCCTTCCCCTGGGTCAGCCGCCGGCGCACCCGCTTGACCTCGGTATCGAAGATCGGCCGTAGCTTGGCAGCGATATCGGATTTGGCGACCAGGGCGCGCAAGGCCGGATCGGCGATCTTGTCGATCTCCGGCGCCTCGCCCGCGATTGACTGCTCGACCTCGCCGCGCCGGAACAGGCCGAGCTGCCGCACCGATCCCGTTTTGACGGTCTGGACGTGCTTGCTGCCGATGCGGCGCACGCGCAACGTCACGTCGCGACCGAGCAACGCCAGTTTCGGCGTGTCGAAATAGACCGAGTTCAGGTTTTGCGTGATCGATCGGCCGACCGACAACGACCGAATCAAGGGGTGGCGCTTCAGGCGCGCGACATCCTCGGGCGCGATCCGCAGCTTCAATTCGATTTCGCGGTTTTCCATGGTACCGGACGAGTTTAGCAGGCGGCGGAACCTAGCCCAGGCGAAATCGAATGTATCGTTACGGTTAGATGACCGATATGAGACACATCAATGGAATTAAACATAAACTAAAACATTAGAACAATATTATAATAATTTGGGAAATATGAATTTTTTTAAACACCCTTTGCTCAGTTCGATATCTGGCCAAACCGGCGCATCGAAGGCGATCCAGGCAAGCGCGCCGGTCGGAAACCTGGCCTGCATGCGGGGAAAATCGTCGGGCGCACTGGCCGGCCGGGTAAGCGCGACGGCGGCTTGTCCGATACCGGGTTCGTGGCCGATGAGGAGAACCCCGGCGACACCGCGCTCGACCCCTCGGATACGCGCGATCAGGCGCGACGAACTGGCCAGGTAAAGGCCGCTTTCGTACATCACCTCGGGCGTACCCAGATGGGGCAGCACGCCGTCGAGGGTCTGGCACGCGCGCAACGCGGTCGAGCACAGCACCAGGTCGAGCCTGATCCCCTGCCCCGCCATCCAGGTGCCCATAGCATCGGCCGCGTGTCGCCCGCGCTTGTTGAGCGGACGGTCGTGGTCGTCGAGCGCGGGATCGTCCCAGGCCGATTTAGCGTGGCGCAGCAGGAACAGCGAGAGCAACCCTCTACTCCATCAACCGGCTAACCACAAGGACCTCGGAATGGAGCGTGCGGTGAACCGGGCATTTATCGGCGATCTCCAGCAGGCGCTTGCGCTGGTCGTCGTCGAGCGGACCGGCGACGGTAATTACGCGGTCGATGCGGTCGATCTTGCCCTCCCGGGTTTCGCATTCGGCGCAATCGCTGGCGTGGACCTTGGCATGTTTCAATTCGACCCGCACGCGCTCCAGCGGCCAGCCCTTGTGCTCGGCATACATGCGCAGCGTCATGGAGGTGCAGGCCCCCAGCCCGGCCAACAGGAAGTCGTAGGGCCCCGGCCCGGTATCGGTGCCGCCCGCCGCCACCGGCTCATCCGCCGCGAACGCATGGGCGCCGACCTGGACGCGCTGGGCGAATTTGGATGCGCGGGTTTCTTCGACCGCGACGACCCCCTCGGCCAAGGACTCGGCCACCGGTTCGACCGCCGGTTCCGCCAACCCATCGACATAGCGGGTGGCCCAGGCGGCCAGCACCCGCGCCACATAGGACGCGTCGGCGTGGCGCGACAACAGATGGTCCGCATCGTCGAGGGAAACGAAGCTTTTGGGGTGCTTGGCGGCCTGGAAGATCAGCCCGGCATTGTCGATCGACACCGTGGCATCGCGCGGGGCGTGGAAGATCAGCAAAGCGCGCTTGAGGCCACCGACGATGCCGGCCAGCGCCTGGCCCTCGATATCGGTCAGGAATTGCTTGCGGATACGGAACGGCCGGCGCGCCGATGGTGGCGACCGCCCGGCATTCCGGCACAAGCGCCGCCGCCGCCAGCACCGCCGCCCCGCCCAGGCTGTGGCCGATCAGGATGCTGGGCGCCCGGTGGTGCTGGCGGAGATAACCGGCGGCGGCCACCAGATCCTCCACATTGCCGGAGAAATTGGTATTGGCGAATCGCCCTGGCTGGCGCCCAGCCCGGTGAAATCGAAGCGCAGCACGGTGATGCCGCGGTCGGCCAGGCCCTGAGCGATGCGCTGGGCTGCGAAAATATCCTTGGAACAGGTGAAGCAATGGGCGAAGAGCGCAAAGGCCCTGATCGCGCCCTCCGGCCGGTCCAGCCGCGCCGCCAGCTCCGCGCCGTTGCCGCCGGCGAAGACGGATCTTTTCCGAAATGGCTGCCATGGCCGCGTGCTCCCTCTGCGATCCGGCCATGGCACCACTTGGGGCTAGCCTTTTCAAGCCGGGCACACCAGGATGTGATCCTTTTTGTTCCCGCCGGTCTCACCCTCAATAGCGCGCTCGCCCATGTCGGAAGTCCAGATCGGCTTTGCCACCCCTGCCGACGCCGAGGCCATCGCGGTTCTCAATCGGGAGCTCCTGGCGTTCTACGAGATTCCGCCACCCGGCTCGATCCCGGCCGTGGCCGAACAGATCCGCCGGCACGGCATGGGGGCGGCCCCCGGTGCCGAGGTCCTGCTGGCCCGGCGCTGGTCGGAGTTGATCGGCATCTTAATCTTCCAGGAGATATTCAGCCTGGCCGCCAATTATCGCCTGCTGTTCATCCAGGATTTGTTCGTCAGCGACCGCGCGCGCGGCAAGGGCGTCGGGCGCAAGCTGATGCTGCGCCTGGGCGAGATCGCCCGGGAGCGCCAGATCCCCCATATCGACTGGACCGCGGACAAATGGAACCGGGGCTCCCAGCGCTTCTACCGCAATCTCGGCTCGGTGCTGCGCGGGGAAAAGCTGGTCTATCGCCTGAGCGCGGACAAGCTGGGCGAGCTGGACAAGGCCGAGAAGTAAGGCGCGCGATGCCAAAGCCCTTCTCCCGTGCGGACGTGAAAACCATCGAGCGCACAACGCCGTTCCGCGGCTTTTTCAGCCTGGACCTGTTGCGCCTCAAGCACCGCAACTTCGCCGGCGGCTGGAGCCCGCCGATCGAGCGCGAAGTGTTCATGCGCGACAACGCCGCCGGCCTCCTGCCCTATGACCCCGCGCTCGACCGGGTCGCCCTGGTCGAACAGTTCCGCGCCGGCGTCTTCGCCGAGGGCAGCCAGCCGCCCTGGACGCTCGAAGTGGTCGCCGGCATCATCAAGCCCAGCGAAAGCGCCGAAGCGGTCGCGCGGCGCGAGGCCGAGGAAGAAGCCGGCGCCACGGTGCGGGCGATCGAGCACATCTGCGACTTCTTCGTCAGCCCCGGCGGGTGCAGCGAATACGTCATGCTCTATTGCGGACGCTGCGACCTTTCCGGCCTGACAACCGGCGACGCCGCAGGGCTGGCCCATGAGCACGAGGATATCAGGCTGCATGTGTTGGGCTTCGAGGATGCGCTGGCGGCGATGAAAGCGGGCCGCACGAATAACGCGATCACGATCATCGCGCTGCAATGGCTGGCGATGAACCGGGAGCGGTTGAGGAAGGTGTGGAGCTAGCGCGGCAATCGCTTTCTTGAGCCGGCGGCGGTGGAGAGGGCCTGCGGCAAGCTCAATCGAACGTCTTCAACGCCTCCGCCGCCTGGCGGTCATAGCCGATGCTGGCGCGCAAGAGCTGCCGCGTATAGGCCTCGCGCGGCGCGCCGGCGCGGAGCTGCGCCACGGTCATTTCCTCGACGATGCGGCCCTGGTTCATCACGGCCAAGCGGTCGCACATATGGGCGACCACGGCGAGGTTGTGGGTGACCAGCATGTAGGTCAAATCGTGTTCGCGGCGAAGCCGGCCCAAGAGGTTCAGGATTTCGGCCTGGACCGAGACGTCGAGGGCGCTGGTCGGTTCGTCCAGCAGCAGGATGCGCGGTTCAAGGACCAGGGCGCGGGCGATCGCGACGCGCTGGCGCTGGCCGCCGGAGAGCTGGTGGGGGTAGCGGAAGCGGAAATCGGGGCCGAGGCCGACATCGACCAGCACGCGCTCGATGCGGCTGTCGGCTTTGTCGAGGCCGTGGATGGCGATCGGCTCGGACAGGATGCGGTCCACGGTATGGCGCGGGTGGAGCGAGCCATAGGGGTCTTGAAACACCATCTGGACTTGCTTGTAGAATTCGCGCGGCCGGTGCGCCACTTGCGCCATGCCGGCGATGGCGACGCGGCCGGTCCAATCGGGATTGAGCCCGGTGAGCGCACGCAGCACGGTCGATTTGCCCGAGCCGCTTTCGCCGACGATGCCGAAGGCCTCGCCGGGCGCCACGGTAAAGCGCGCGTCGCGTACGGCATGGACGGCGGCGGCGCCCTCGCCGAAGCGTACGTCCAGGCCGTCCACGACGATCATGGCCACGTCAATCATGGCGGCAACCGCACTCATGACATCACCGGGCCGTCGCGCCAGGCCGGGTCGCGCTGGAGTACCTGCAACTCGCCCACAGGCCGGTCGATGCGCGGGAGCGATTGCAGCAAGCCGCGGGTATAGGGGTGGCGCGCCTCGTGAAGAGCCGAGGCCCGGCAGGTCTCGACGATACGGCCGGCATACATGATCAGCACACGGTCGCAGAACGAGGCGACCAGGTTGAGATCGTGGCTGATGAAAATCAACCCCATGCCGCGCTTGGTCACCAGATCGTCCAGGATCGCCAGCACCTGCATCTGCACGGTCACGTCGAGCGCCGACGTCGGCTCGTCCGCGATCATCAGATCGGGATCGGGGATCAGCATCATGGCGATCATGATGCGCTGGCCCATGCCGCCCGAGACCTCGTGGGGGTAGAGGTCGTACACCCGCTCGGGATTGCGGATGCGCACGGCGGCCAGCATGTCCAGGCTTTTACGCCGCGCCTCGGCCGCGGGCTCTTTGCGGTGGACCAGATAGGCCTCAGCGATTTGCTGGCCCACGGTCATCACGGGGTTGAGCGAGAATTTCGGGTCCTGCATGACCATGGAAATGCGCTTGCCCCGGATGGCGCGCATGGTCGCCTCGTCCACCCGGGCCAAATCTATGCCGTCGAATTCCAGGCGCTTCGCCGCCACCTCGCCCGGCGATTGGATCAGGCGCAGGATGGCGCGGCCGGTGACCGACTTGCCCGAGCCGCTCTCGCCGACGATGCCGAGTTTCTCGCGCCCAACGGTGAAGGAGATGCCACGCACGGCCTCCACTGTGCGCGTGCGGCCGGGAAAGCGCACCCAGAGGTCTTCGACGCTCAGCAGGGTCTTGTCCCGGTCCACGCTATTTGCCCTTGGGGTCGAGCACGTCGCGCAAGCCATCGCCCAGCAGATTGAAGCCAAGGCTGACGACGAAAATGGCGATGCCGGGAATGGTGGCGACCCACCATTGATCGAGCAGGAATTTGCGACCCGATGAAATCATGGCGCCCCATTCGGGCATGGGCGGCTGGGCGCCGAGGCCGAGGAAGCCAAGGCCGGCCGCGGTCAGGATGATGCCGGCCATGTCGAGCGTGATGCGGATGATCAGGGACGACATGCAGAGCGGGATCACGTGGCCCAGGATGATGCGCAACGGCCCCGCCCCTTGCAGGCGAATGGCGCTGATGAAATCGCTGTTGCGGATGGTCAGGGTCTCGGCCCGGGCGATGCGCGCATAGGGCGGCCATGCCGTGATCGCGATGGCGATGATCGCGTTCTCGATGCCCGGCCCGAGCGCGGCAACGAAGGCGAGCGCCAGGATCAACCTGGGGAAAGCCAGGAACACGTCGGTCACGCGCATCAGGACCGTGTCGAACCAGCCGCCGAGATAACCCGCCACCGTGCCGACCATCAATCCGACGGGGCCAACGATGATGACGACCAGCCCGACGATCATCAGGGTGATACTGGCACCGTGGACCAGGCGGGAATAAATATCGCGGCCGAGTTCGTCGGTGCCGAACCAGTGGGCGGGGCTGGGCGCCTGTAAACGCCGCGCCAAATCCTGGGCATAGGGCGATTGATCGGCCAACCACGGCGCCAGCGCCGCCACCACCACCAAGGCCAGCACGATCACCAGCCCCACCATAGCCAGCGGATTGCGCAGGAAGTGGAGCCAGCGCACATAGGCCTGCCCCAGGCGCGACTGGGCACGCGAGCGCGGCGTTTCGGCCAGCAGCCAGGCGCGCAAACCCTCGCCGTCGATGCGGTTCGTTTCGCTCGCCATATTATTTAGCCATCCCTATTTCGCCCTGGGATCGAAGAAGCGATAGAGCAGGTCGGACAGCAGATTGATGCCGATGAAGATGGTACCGACCACGATGGTGGCGCCGAGCACCGCATTCATGTCGGCCGCCAGCAGCGCATCGGTCAGATAGGAGCCAAGGCCGGGCCAGGCGAACACGGTTTCGGTCAAGACCGAGCCTTCGAGCAGATTGGCGTAGGTGAGCGCGATCACCGTGACCAGCGGCACCATGACATTGCCCAGCGCGTGGCGCCAGATCACGCGCCCCTCGGTCAAACCCTTGACCCGCGCGGTCGTGACATATTCCTGGCGCAATTGCTCCAGCATGAAGCTGCGCGTCATGCGCGCGATATAAGCAAGCGAGAAATAACCCAGGATCGACGCGGGCAGCATGACGTGGCTGACTGCGTTGGCGAACACGTCCCATTCGCCGGCCAGCAGGGCATCGATCAGGATCACCCCGGTCACGGGTTCGACGATATCGTCGAACCCGACATCGAGCCGGCCCGGCCCTGCTGCGATACCGAGCCAGGCATAGAAAATCAGCAGGCCGACCAGCCCCAGCCAGAACACAGGCACGGAATGGCCGAACAGCGCCATCACCCGGATGACATGGTCGATCCAGCGGTTCTGATTGACTGCCGCCAGCACGCCCATGGGCACGCCGATGACAACGCCCAGCACGGTCGCCACCGTCGCCAGTTCAAGGGTTGCCGGGAAGACCCGAACGATATCGTCCAGCACGGGCTTGGAGGTCAGCACGGCGCGGCCGAAATCGCCCGTCAGTACTTTCTGAACATAGATGTAGAACTGCTGCCACAGCGGTAGATGCAAACCGAGTTCGATGCGCACGCGCTCGTAGACTTCGGCCGGCGCGCGGTCGCCGACCGCGGCCAAAACCGGATCGATCGGCACGACCCGGCCGATAAAGAACGTCACCATCAACAGGCCGAGAAAGGTGATCGACACGGTCACGCATAACCGCGCCACCGCCCCGGCATGATGTGCCAGGGGCGGCCGCTTGGCCGCCCCTGACGTCGTTGCCGATGACACCGATCAGTTCTTCTTGATCGCGTGGTAGAGGTTGTCTTCGAAGCTCGGCCCCATCAGGAAGCCACCGACATTGGCTCGGTGCGCCACCGTCTCGATCTGCTGGAACATGATCACGAAGGGCGAGGTCTTGTGATGCTCGCGCTGCACCTCTTCGTAAATCGCCACGCGCTTCTTGGTGTCGGACTCGCGGACCGCCGATTTTGTTTTGGCGGTCATTTCCGGGATGTTCCAGGCATTGCGCCAGGCCAAGGTCTTCGACTTCGCATCGTCCGTGTTGTCCTCGTTCATGGCGAAAGTCTCGGCATTGGTGTGGGGGTCCTGATAGTCCGGGCCCCAACGGCCGATATAGATGTCGTGATTGCGCGCGCGGTATTTGGTCAGGGTCTGCCTTCCATCGCCCGGGATGATTTCTAACTTCACCCCGGCCTGGGCGAAGGTCGCCTGCATCGTCTGAGCGATGTCGGTAATCGGCGAGGTGTTGCGGGTATCCATGGTGATGGAGAAGCCGTTGGGGAAGCCGCCCTTGGCCAGCAGATCCTTGGCTTTCGCCACGTCGAGCTTATAGGGGCGATCGGGGATCGCGCCCAGGAAGCCCTGAGGCAGGAAGGACTGATGGACCACATAGGTGCCCTTGAGCACGTTCTTTTCCAAGGCGTCGTAGTCGATCAGGTATTTGAGCGCCTCCCGGACCTCGGGTTTGGCGAGCGTCGGGTTTTTCTGGTTGAGGCTGTAATACAGGATCGAGCCCTTGCGCTCCTGCTGAACCTTGATGTCCTTGTTGTTGGCGAGAGCCTCCAACTGATCCTTCGTCAGGTTGCGGGCATAATCGACATCGCCCTTTTCCAGCAACAGCCGCTGGCTGGCCGGCTCGGCGATGTGACGCACGACGACCCGTTGAGTTGCCGCCTTGTCGCCGGACCAATGATCGTCGAAGCGGATCAGCGAATAGGATTCCTTTGGCTTCCAATTGACCAGCTTGTACGGGCCGGTACCGGCCGACGCCTCGGATTTCAGCCACGCGTTGCCGAAATCGCCGGCCCTCTCGTTGGCCATGGCGGCCTTGCTGTCGACCACGCCGCCGACCACGGCGGTCAAGCAGTAGAAGAAGAAGGTGGGCGCCACCTGCCCCGCCGTCTCGACCACGAGGGTGTGATCGTCGGTGGCGCGGATGCGCTGCTTGACGTTGTCCTTGTTCAGACCGAACTGGGTCAGGATGAAGCCCGGCGACTTGTTCATGATCACGGCGCGCTGGAGCGAATAGGCCGCGTCATGGGCGGTCAGCACATTGCCGGAATGGAACTTGATGCCGCGGCGGATTTTGAACGTGTAGGTTTTGCCGTCGCCGCCGACATACCAAGTCTCGGCAAGCTGGCCGTAAAGCCGAGTCACGTCCTTGATGTCATAGGCGATCAGCCGTTGGTACATATTGCTGATCACCTCGCTGCCCGAAAATTCGAAGGATTCGCCGGGGTCGAGCGAAATCAAGTCGTCGATCTGGGCCGCCATGACGACCGTGTCCTTGGGCGTCGCTGCATTGGCCCCGGCCCCCAGGCCGATCGCCACGGCTCCCGCCGCAAGAATGGTTGTTAATGTCCGCATCGGTGAACTCCCTGTTCTGCAATGGCAGCCGCGTCGGCCCCCTACCAGAGCCCGCGCCTGTCTTGGCCCGATCATCAGCGCCCGGGGGAGGCGAAGTCAAGCTATTGAAAACCTGGAATACCTCCAGTGAGGCAGGGCTTGATGGGCTGGGATCGCCCGGCTAGTGTGAGTTCTTCCTTTCATGAGAAGCGCGTCGCCATGGACATTCGCACCGGCTTCGTCGACATGGTCGGCCGCACGCCCCTGGTGCGCTTGAAGCGCGCGTCGGATTTGACGGGCTGCAACATCCTGGCCAAATGCGAGTTCCTCAATCCCGGCGGTTCGGTCAAGGACCGGGCGGCGTTGGCCATGATCCAGGACGCCGAGAAGCGCGGCGTGCTCGCACCGGGCGGCACCATCGTCGAGGGCACTGCCGGTAATACGGGTATCGGGCTGGCGCTGGTCGGCAATGCGCGCGGCTACAAAACCGTGATCGTCATGCCGGAAACCCAAAGCCAGGAAAAGAAGGACATGATCCGGCTGTGCGGCGCCGAGCTGCGCCTGGTGCCGGCCGTGCCCTACAAGGATCCCAACAACTACGTCAAATATTCCGAACGCCTGGCGAGGGAATTGAACGCCTTCTGGGCCAATCAGTTCGACAACACGGCCAACCGCGATGGCCACTACCGCACGACCGGACCGGAGATTTGGCAGCAGACCGATGGCAAGGTCGATGCCTTCACCTGCTCGGTCGGCTCGGGCGGCACCTTGGCCGGCGTCGGCATGGCGTTGAAGGAGCGCAATCCCAAGATCAAGATCGTGCTGGCCGACCCGATGGGGGCCGCGCTCTACCACTACTACAAACACGGCGAGCTGAAATCCGAGGGCAACTCGATCATAGAAGGCATTGGCCAAAGCCGGGTGACCAAGAACCTGGAAGGCGCGCCGATCGACGACGCGATCCAGGTATCCGACGAAAAGGCCCTGCCGATTATCTTCAACCTGGCCCGCTATGAGGGGCTGGTCGTGGGCGGCTCGTCCGGCATCAATGTGCGCGCGGCCATCCGCGTCGCGCGCCAACTCGGACCGGGACATACGGTCGTCACCCTGCTGTGCGATTACGGCACGCGCTATCAGAGCAAGCTGTTCAATCCCGAATTCCTGCGCGCCAAGGGCCTGCCCTTCCCGAGTTGGCTTTAAGAAAACCAAGGATTCCGCTCATGCCCTATGCCAAGCCAGAGGCCCTGGTCAGCACGGCCTGGCTCGCCGACCACATGACGGCGCCCGACCTGCGCATCGTCGACGCGACCTATTTCCTGCCCCACATCAAGCGCGATGCGCGCGCCGAATACGCGCAACGGCATATCCCGGGCGCGGTGTTCTTCGATATCGACGATATCAAGGACGAGGCGAACCCCCTGCCCCATATGCTGCCGAGCCCGGAGAAGTTTTCCTCCCGCGTGCGCAAGCTCGGCCTCGGCGACGGCAACCGGATCGTCTGTTACGACACTCACGGCCTCATGTCGGCGGCGCGGGCCTGGTGGATGTTCCGCGTATTCGGCCATAACGACGTCGCCGTGCTCGATGGCGGCCTGCCCAAATGGTTCGCCGAGGGACGGCCGGTCGACGAGACGATTCCGATGCCAGTCGAACGCCATTTCACGGCGCGGCGCAATAATTTCCTGGTGCGCGATTTCGATCAGATGCGCGCCAACCTGACCGCCAAGCGCGAAACCGTGCTCGATGCACGCTCGGCCGGCCGCTTCAACGGCATCGAGCCCGAAATCAGGCCCAACACAAGGTCGGGCCACATGCCCGGCGCCCGCAACCTGCCCTATACCGAGCTGCTCGATCCCGCGACCAAGACGGTGCTGCCGGCCGATCAACTCGCCGCCCGCTTCAACCGGACCGGCATCGACATGAAAGGGCCGGTCGTATGTAGCTGCGGCTCCGGCGTGACCGCCGGCATCCTGACGCTCGGCCTTTATCTGCTCGGGCGCGACGACGTCGCGGTTTATGACGGGTCTTGGAGCGAATGGGGCGGACGCACGGATACGCCGGTGGTAACCTGAGAGCGGCAACCGCCTACCGTCATTTACTGTGGCAGTTCATTGTCGGTCGCGCAGAGAAATCGCGATCTCATGATAGACTGATCGTGAGCATCGAAGTGCGGTCCGGAGATTAAAATGCGATTCATGTCTCTACGTCTTGAGAAATTGCCGATAGCAAGATCATTTGACTGCCAAGGCAAGGCGCGTCTGGACCGCAAGATCGCCAATTACAACAGGGCGGCACGTCATGGTCGCTGGCTCGTCCTGCGCGATATGGACTCTTATTCCGGGTGTCCTGCGGAGATGCGAAATGGATTGCTCCACGAACCCTCAGAGGGCATGCACTTGAGGATCGTCGTTCGTGGATTGGAAGCCTGGATGCTTGGAGATGCAAAGGCGTTTTCTGCATTCTTCAAAGTTCCTACCGCCGCCATCCCACCTAGGCCTGAGGAACTTCCCAATCCAAAGTCAACGGTGTTGTCCATCGTCAATCGGTCGCGCAGCCGCGAAATCAAGACGGATATGCTGCCGCGGGCAAACAGCGGTGCACACATTGGTCCAGCCTATACAATGCGCTTGCGGGACTATGCCAGACACGCTTGGCGCCCCAGGATCGCAGCCGAATCATGCGACAGCCTACGAAGATGCCTGCGCCGCCTTGAGCTGTGGCTGCAGTAGAGCGGGTGACCATGGCCGATCTTGAGATTCCGCCCGGTTATGTCCGCGTCGTCATCACCTATCTGGAGATGCACAAGCGCCCGACCCGGCCGACCGTGCCGGCGCCGGAGAAGCGGCTGGCGCTGATGCGCGCGGACCCGCCGACCCTTTCGTTCTATCGCTACCTCTATGACGCGGTCGGCCGGAACTACAACTGGGTCGATCGCAAGCGCATGTCCGACGACCAGCTTAAATCGACCATCCACGACCCCAAGGTCGAGATCTATGTGCTTTACGTCGCTGGTACGCCCGCTGGCTATGCCGAACTGGATTTGCGCCAGCCGCGCGAGGTCGAACTTGCCTATTTCGGCCTGATCGACGATTTCATCGGCCGCGGGCTCGGCTGGTATCTGATCAACTGGGCGGTGGACAGCGCGTGGAGCCGCGACATCGATCGACTCTGGGTCCACACCAACTCTCTCGATCACCCCCGCGCCCTGGGCAATTACCAGCGCGCCGGCTTTGTCCCGCATATGCAGGAAATTGTAGATCACGATTTATCCTCCGAGACGACGCCATCCCCGATCCGCGCGCCTGGACCAGCGCGGCGCTCACGGCATTGAAACGAGTCAGCAACCCCGACCCGAATAGCTGACCTCGCCGCGCCCACGCCACATTCGCGGGCTAGAAATCACTCATGCTGCGCCGTCTGCTTCTCGCCCTCGCCGCCCTGCCCGCCCTAGCACTCCTGTATGTCGTGCTGGGCCTCGGCCTCGGCGCCATCCCGGTCGGCGGTCGGGACGATGGCGACGGCCCCGTCGAAATCTTCATCGTCTCCAACGGCTACCACGCCAGCCTCGTCTTGCCGCTGCGCGCCCACGGCATCGATTGGACCGAGCGGCACCCGCCCGAGCATTTCGTCCGTCCCGCGCCGGGCGCCAGCCATATCTGGTTCGGTTGGGGCGAACGCGACTTCTACATGGAAACCCGCACGCTGGCCGATCTGCGCATCGGCACGGCGTTGGGCGCGCTATTTGCCGACAAGGAAACGGTGATGCATGTGGCGCTATGGATGGACCCCGCGCACGGGGCCGATGCGCGCCGGATCATGGCGTCGCGCGCGCAGCACCTGAAACTGACCGAATTCGTGCGCGCCGCGTTTGCCGGGCCCGAGCTGCAGCTTTACCACGGCCGCGGCTACGGTCCCCACGACGCCTTCTACGCGGCGGTCGGACGCTACAGCGCGATTGCTACTTGCAACGAGTGGACGTCGCGCGCGCTCCGTTATGCCGGCATCCGCACCGGACTGTGGACACCCTTCGCCCACAGCATTCTGTGGCACCGAGACGGATAGGTTAGAGGGCTGTGCGCACGCGCCACAGTTCGGGGAAAAGCTGGGTGTCGAGCGCCTGCTTCAGATAGGCTACGCCCGAGGTGCCGCCGGTGCCGCGCTTGTCGCCGACGATGCGCTCCACCGTCGTGGCGTGGCGATGGCGCCACTGGCGGAAACCGTCCTCGATATCGACCAACTTCTCGCCGAGTTCGTTGAAATCCCAGTGGCGCGCGGTATCGGCATAGACCGCCTGCCACGCAGTTTCGAGCGAGACGTTGACATGGTAGGGGTCGTAGGTTCAATCCCTACTGCGCCCACCAATAGCGACAAGGGCTTAGTCGGAAACGGCTAGGCCCTTGTCATTTTCGCCCCACCGTATCCCCACGAATTCGGCACGGATATCCATTGATGACGTGCATTGGCGATTCGGTGGAGAGCGTGAGCACGCGTCCGTTTGTGGACGCGCTAAACGATTGCTCGGGTCGAAGCTGAGGCAACCGACATGAGCCGGGGCGGGCAGGGGCCATGGGGGGTACCTGCAATGATGATGCATGAGCACGGCATAAAATCAGAAAAATTTATACGTCCGGTACCAAAATCGGGATAGGAAACGGTGTCACTTTTTCGGCAGGGTGCAGAAATCAAAAGCGTGGAGGCAGAGCGATAAATGCACATTTGTGGGGTAAATAAGTATGTCTCGGCATGACCCCCGAATACCGGCCAGCCATCCGGTAATCCCCGGCCGATTGGTCGCATTGCAGATTGGTGGATGAGTTGCTTGCCGTGTGACCGCCGCTTGAGCGCCCCCAATGCAACCTCTGTCGTGTGTCAACGCCGGAGAGAAAATGCATCGGTGCGCTCCCCTCGCCAGTTTGTTCGCTCTCTCGTTCCCCGGATCGCCATTGTGGCCACGGACCCAAATCCAAGTAACCTTGTGACGCTGTGCCTGCAAATCCAATGCCTGCCATAGCTCCACATTTTTGATCGGCTTGCCTCGGGATGTTTTCCAGCCATCGGCCTTCATTCTGCGCAGCCTTATCGTCATGCCCTTTTGCACGTATTCGCTATCGGTATGGATATGGACCATACTGGGTTCCGTCAATCTGGCCAGGGCTTGGATCGCTGCCATCAGCTCCATACGATTATTGGTAGTATGACCCTCTGAGCCGGAGAATTCAATTTCCCCTGTGCCGCAACGGCCGTTGAGCCGACAGGATGGCGTCAAGGCCGAGATAGTCGCCATAGCTCATATCCCGGCTGAAATCGAGATGGGCGCCGGTCAGCGGATGGTTAGGCTGGGATGGATCGACCGTCATGGCGCTCTCCGAGGCTTAAACCAGGGGAACGTAGTCGTATTCCCCAACCCCTTGGAGTACCAGGATCGTCATCGAGGTGTCGCCGACATTGGTCACCAGATGGGGCCGGCCAGCGGCGACGGAATAGCTTTCGCCGGGGCCGAGGCGAACCTCCTGCTTCGGTTGCTGGAGAAACAGGCGAAGCTGGCCTTCGATGACGTAGAACGTGTCGCTGATATGGTTGTGGAAGTGCCAGGGCACGGTCTGGGTCGGCGAGAGTTGCATCTCGCTGATGCGAAACCCGGGGCGCTGCAAATGATAGGCCCGCCGCTCCACCTCATAGAGGTGGCTGGCATCCTTGACTGCGTCGCCCTTCATAGGGGCGAGGCCTAATGCCGCAGAATCTGGCTCAGGAACAGCTTGGTGCGATCGGATTGCGGATTGTTGAAGAACTCGGTCGGCGTGTTCTGCTCCACGATCTCGCCGAGATCCATGAAGATGACCCGATTGGCGACTTTCTGGGCAAAACCCATCTCGTGGGTCACGCACAGCATGGTCATGCCGTCCTCGGCGAGCCCGATCATGACGTCGAGCACTTCCTTGATCATCTCGGGGTCGAGCGCCGAGGTCGGCTCGTCGAACAGCATGACCTTGGGATTCATGCACAGCGAACGCGCGATGGCGACGCGCTGCTGCTGGCCGCCCGAGAGCTGTCCCGGGTATTTGAGCGCCTGCTCGGGAATGCGCACCCGGGTCAGGTACTTCATGGCGATCTCTTCGGCGTCCTTGCGCGGCATCTTTCGTACCCAGATCAGGGCCAGGCAGCAATTTTCCAGCACGGTCAA
Organism: Alphaproteobacteria bacterium; assembly: GCA_009694085.1. Taxonomy (GTDB): domain Bacteria; phylum Pseudomonadota; class Alphaproteobacteria; order SHVW01; family SHVW01; genus SHVW01. Next base: position 65,457 of record SHVW01000001.1, on the reverse strand, counting down.
ATGGGGAAACAGATTGAATTGCTGAAACACCATCCCGACCTCGCGCCGGATCGCGTCGATCTGCTTGAGGTCGTTGGTCAGCTCCGTGCCCTGGACGACGATCTGCCCCTTCTGATGCTCTTCCAACCGGTTGATACAGCGGATGAGTGTCGATTTGCCCGAGCCCGAGGGTCCGCAGATGACGATACGCTCGCCGTGGTGGACGGTCAGGTTGATGTCCTTGAGCACATGGAACTCGCCATACCATTTGTGCACACCGACCATCTGGACGGCGACCTCGCCGGTCGCCAGGTTCTGTACGTGGTCTTTCACGGCGGCGCTCATGGCGTCTGTCCCTTTCTCAACGCTTGTGGCCGGTATTGAGCTTGCGCTCCAGTGCCAGGCTGTAGCGCGACATGCTGAAGCAGAACACGAAATAGAACAGCGCGGCAAACACATAGCCTTCGACGGCATAGCCTAGCCATTTCGGATCGGCATTGCCGAGCGCAACGGCGCCGAGGAAGTCGTACATGCCGATGATCGCCACCAGCGTCGTATCCTTGAATAGGCCGATGAAGCTGTTGACGATGCCGGGAATGACGATCTTGAGCGCCTGGGGGAGCACGATCAGCGCCATGGACTTGGGATAGCTGAGGCCGAGCGCCGAGGCCGCCTCGAACTGACCGCGCGGGATCGCCTGGAGACCGCCGCGCACGACCTCGGCCAGATAGGCGGCCGAAAACAGCGTAACGCCGATGAGCGCTCGCAGCAGCTTGTCGAAAGTGACCCCCTCGGGCAGGAACAGCGGCAACATCACCGACGACATGAACATCACGGTGATCAGCGGTACGCCGCGCCACAGCTCGATAAATCCGACGCACAAGGCGCTGACGATGGGCATCTTGGAGCGCCGGCCGAGCGCGAGCACAACTCCGATCGGCAACGAGGCGCCGATGCCGACCCAGGCAATCAGCAGGGTCAGCGACAACCCGCCCCATTTGGCGGTTTCCACCACGCGCCAGGGATGGGTTTGGGCCTCCGGCACGTTGGGGGGGAAATCGTACCAACCGTAGAACAGCAGGCTGGCCAAAGCAGGCACCAGGAGAATCGCCGCCAAGCCGTAGATGGCCCGGTACGGCATGGCCTTGATGAAGACCGGCACCATCAAGGCGAGCGCCACCGCGCCAGCCAGATCGACCCGCCAGCGCAGATCGTAGGGATAAAGGCCGTACATGAAACCGCTGACGCGGGCGCGCACGTAAATCCAGCACGCTCCGCCCTTGCGCGTTTCATCCGCGTTCTTGCACTCCTCGGTCTTGTCGCCGACCCAGACCGCTTCCGCGATCATCCAATCGAAGATCGGGGGCAGCACGCGCCACAGCAGGTAGAGCGTAGCCAGCGTGAACGCCGCGTTCAGCCACGAGGAAAACAAATTGGCGCGGAGCCAACCCAAAAGACCGGCCGTGGCCACCGGCGGCGGCAGGCTCGGCTTGGGCTCGAAGCTGACGGTTGCGATCGACATGGGCTCAACGTTCCTTCAACGCGACGCTGGCGTTGAACCAGTTCATGAACATGGATGTCAGCAGGCTAGTGGTTAGATAGATCGCCATGGTGATGGCCATGCATTCCACCGCCTGCCCGGTCTGATTGAGGATTGTGCCAGCAAAAACGGCGACCAGATCGGGATAGGCGATCGCGGTTGCGAGCGACGAATTTTTCGTCAGGTTGAGGAACTGGCTGGTGAGCGGCGGGATGATGATGCGCATGGCCTGAGGAATGACCACCAGGCGTAGCGTCGGCCCCGGCCGCAATCCCAGGGAGTAGGCAGCCTCGGTTTGGCCATGGCTGACCGCCACGATGCCGGAGCGCACGATCTCGCCGATGTAGGCAGCGGTGTAGACGACCAGCGCGAAGGTCAGGGACACGAATTCTGGGATCAGCACCATGCCGCCCGTGAAATTGAAACCCTGGAGCGACGGATAATCCCAATGAAACGGCATGCCCGCGACGAGGGCCACGAGAAGCGGCAAGACAACGATCAAGCCGAGCGAAGTCAGAAAGACCGGGAATTGCTGACCCGTCGCTTCCTGGCGCCGGCGCGACCAACGCGACAGGTAGAACGACCCAATGCAAGCGACGACAAAACCAACAACGATTTCCCAGAAACCTTCTTCGAACACCGGCGCGGGGGTGTAGAATCCGCGATTGTTCAGGAAGAAGATATCGAGGAAGACGATGCTCTGCTTCGGGCCCGGAACCGATTTGCCCAGGAGTTGATACCAAAAGAATATCTGCAGCAGCAGCGGCACGTTCCGCATGCTTTCGATATAGACGTAGGCGATGCGCGAGATCAGCCAGTTGCGCGACAGGCGAGCGATGCCGACCACGAACCCCAGCACGGTCGCCAGCACGATGCCGACCGCGGCCACCGCCAATGTATTGAGCAGGCCGACCAGCATCGCGACCCCGTAGCTCGAATCTTCGGCATAGGGGATGAGATGCATGATGATGCCGAAGCCGGCGGTCGAGCCCAGGAACGCGAAGCCGGACGCGATGCCGCGCTTTTCGAGGTTGGTGTAGGTATTGTTGAAGATGTACAAGCCGAATGCGACGACCGCGGCGAGCGCGAGCGCCTGGAAGATAATCGCGCGCGCGCGCGGGTCGTTCCATACCGCGACGCTGGGCGGCGCAGCGCCGCCGCGAACTTCCACAGCCATCGAACGCCTCCCCTTCAGGCCTGGCTTTGCGCCTCGCGGAACCGGTCCAAGTCCGATCCAGCTTTTCCCAGCCTAGCTCACGATGACCGGCGGGACGGCTTCGACGATCGTGCCGAAGCCGTCCACCGGCTGTCGCTTAGAGGATGTTCAGCGAACCGGCGGCGCGTATTGCAAGCCGCCAGCCGTCCACAACGCATTGACGCCGCGCTCCAGACCGATCGGGGTCTTGGGGCCGACGTTGCGCTCGTAGGATTCGCCGTAATTGCCAACCATCTTGATGATGTTGTGGGCCCAGTTGTTGTCCAGGCCCAACATCTTGCCAAAATCGCCTTCCTTGCCGAGCAGGCGCTTGATCTCGGGGTTCGGGGAATTAGCCATCTGATCGACGTTCGCCTGGGTGATGCCGAGCTCCTCGGCATTGACCATGGCGAAGAAGGCCCAGCGGATGACATCGCCCCAGTTGTTGTCGCCGTGGCGCACGAGCGGGCCGAGCGGCTCCTTGGAGATGACGTCGGGCAGGATGATATGGGCGTTGGGATCCTTCAGCTTGGTGCGGTCGGCAGCCAGGCCGGAACGATCGGTCGTGAACACGTCGCAGCGGCCGCTGTCATAGGCAGCCAACACTTCGTCGTTCTTTTCGAAGGCGACGACCTTGTAGGCCATCTTGTTCGTGCGGAAAAAGTCGGCCACGTTCAGTTCGGTCGTCGTGCCGGTCTGGGTGCATACGGCTGCGCCGGCAAGCTGCTTGGCGGACTTCACGTTCAGATCCTTGCGGACCATGAAGCCCTGGCCATCGTAGAAATTGATGCCGACGAAGTCGAAGCCGAGCTGAGTATCGCGGCTCATGGTCCAGGTCGTGTTGCGCGCGAGCAGATCGGCATCGCCGGCCTGGAGGACCGTGAAGCGCTCGCGCGCCGTGGTCGGCACGTATTTCACGCGCTTGACGTCGCCGAAAACGGCGGCCGCAATGGCCTTGCACATATCGACGTCGAAACCGGCCCAGTTGCCCTGCGCGTCCGGATTGGCAAAGCCGGGAAGGCTCTGGCTGACGCCGCATTGAATCAGGCCGCGCTGCTTGACCTGAGCGAGAGTTTGCTGCGCCTCAACGGTGCCAGCCATGGAGAACATGGCGAGCGCCGCGCCGGCGGCGACGAGGGAGAGATGTTTCATCGAATTCATGCCCCTGTTCGATTGTTGACGCCCGCCGCGATCCCGCTAGCAGACGCGGCCCCCGCAAACCGTTGCATGCCGCCCTCCGGACATCTCGGCCCCGGTCGTCGGCAACGTCATCGGCCCGTTCGGTAGGCCCCTGTGGCCGTAAGCTAACACGGACCACGGGGCGTCTCAAGCCTTCCAGAGCGCGCAAGGCCGGCAAAAACCCGCTGGCGTCCCGATGGCCCCGGAGGCAACATGCTGGCCCACGCGACCTATGGACGGTATGGCCCTGACATGAAAAAAGACACACTGCTCGCTCACAAGGGCCGCAAGCCCAGCGCCAACCATGGCGTGGTCAATCCGCCGGTCTATCACGCCTCGACCATCGTTTATCCAACCGTCGCCGCGTTAAAGGCCGCGCAGGCCAGCCGCCATCAACCCGGCGCGGTGACCTATGGCCGCCACGGCACGCCAACGACCTTCGCGCTCGAAGACGCGATGGCAGCGCTCGAAGGCGGTTTCCGCGCCGCCACCCTGCCCTCCGGCTTGGCCGCGATCTGTGCCGCACTCCTCGCCTTCGTCAAGCAAGGCGATCATGTGCTCATGGTCGACAGCGTCTATGGCCCAAGCCGGGCCTTCGCCACCGGCATGCTGAAAAACATGGGTGTCGAGACCAGCTTCTACGATCCCATGATCGGTGCCGGCATCGCTGCCCTCATCAAGCCCAATACCAAGGTGGTGTTCACGGAGGCGCCGGGCTCGCTCACCTTCGAGGTCCAGGACATCCCGGCCATTGCCAAGGCGGCCCATGCGGCGGGCGCGGTCGTGCTGATGGATAACACCTGGGCGGCCGGTTATTTCTTCAGCCCCTTCGCCCATGGCGTCGACGTGTCGATCCATGCCGCGACCAAATATGTGGTCGGGCATTCCGATGCCATGCTCGGCCTGGTCGTGACCAACGAACAGCATTTCATGACGGTCAAGAATGCGGTCGCGGGGCTCGGCTATTGTGCCGGGCCGGACGATATCTATCTGGGGCTGCGCGGCTTGCGCACCATGGGCGTGCGCCTGAAGCAGCATTATGCAACCGGCCTGCACCTCGCCCGCTGGCTCCAGCAACGCCCCGAGGTCGAGCGCGTTCTGCACCCAGCCCTGCCCGATGCTATCGGCCATGCCTTTTGGAAGCGCGATTTTACCGGCGCTTGCGGCCTGTTTAGCTGCGTGCTGAAGCCGGCATCCGAGGCCGCCGTGGCCGCCATGCTCGATGGCATGTCGCTATTCGCCATGGGCTATAGCTGGGGCGGCTTCGAGAGCTTGATCCTGCATGTCGAGCCCAACAAGATTCGCACGGTCAAGCCGTTCGATGCGGCCGGGCCGGTCCTACGCTTGCATGCCGGGCTCGAAGACCCGGACGATCTCATCGCCGACCTCAGGGGCGGCTTCGAGCGCCTCGCCAAGGTAAAATGACGGAACTGCCCCCCTGATCGAGGCCATCGCCTTCAATGCCGAGGGGCTTATCCCCGCGGCCGCTCAGCAGCACGACACCGGCGAAATGCTCATGCTGGCCTGGATGAACCGCGACGCGGTCGAGGAAACCTTGCGCACGGGCTATGCCTGCTACTGGTCGCGTTCGCGCCGCCAGCTCTGGCGCAAGGGTGAAACGTCCGGCCATCGCCAGAGGCTCGTCGAGTTTCGGAGCGACTGCGACGGCGATACCGTCTTGCTCCTGGTCGATCAGACCGGCGCCGCCTGCCACACCGGCCAACACAACTGCTTTTTCCGCGCCTGGCGCCAGGGACGGTTGGAAACCATTGGAACCGCCGACATCGATCCCAAAACGATTTATCGGACCTGAACCGTGATCGCACGCCTGGCCATCCTTATCTTGCTGCTTGCGTCGCCCATAAATGCGGTTGCCAGCGACCGTATGACCATTTTCGTCGACGACACCATGCGCGGAGCCCTTCAAGAGTTAGCCGCCCGGTTCGAGCGCGCCACCATCCATCGGGTTACCCCAACCTTCGCGTCAAGCGCGCAGCTGGCGGAGCGGATCGAAAGCGGAACCCATGCCGACCTGGTGCTGTTGGCCGGCGCCGGTGCCATCGACCGGCTTGACAGGCGCGGCCTGCTCGAAGGCAAGACCAGAACGGCTCTCGTAGCCCGACGCGATGGGTCGGCAGCAATCGTCTACGAACTTGCCCTAGTGATCGCTCGGGACCGGCCGACGCAGCCAGCCCTTGCAGCAAATTCGACCGACTTACGATGCCCACAACCAGTCCATCGCGCACGACAGGTACGCGCTTAATGCGTTTTTCCTCCAACAATGCCGCGATTTCTCCGACCGTTGCGTCTTCGCCGACCGTTACGACGCTGGCAGTCATGACATCGCGCGCCGATCGGCCGTTCATTTTCACGAAGTCGCCGGCAAGGTCCGCGCGCGACAACATCATCTCAAGCCACCAGGCGCGTCGCCGTTCCGTACCGATTTCAGGCCGCCGCATCAGGTCGCCTTCGCTGACGATACCGACGATGCGTTCGTCGGCCGCTACGACCGGCACAGCGCTGATGCGGTGCTGCAACAAAAGCCTGGCGATCGCCGGCACCGGCGTGTCCGGGGTCACCATGCAGATATTTCGGGTCATGACATCCCTAGCGAACATGGCCTTCCTGCGTATTTGGCTGATCCGATGACCAAGCTACGCGCCCGTCAAGGTTTTCGCCTTGATCCATCTCAAGGGCGTTTCAGCGGCACCTTGTGCTAGGTCAAAGCGGTTCGCTGTCGTTGTTTCGACGATTTAAGTAGAGGCAAGCCGAAACCGGGATCATTCGAGGGAACCGCCCAACGATCGGCATGTGCCCACACGCACAGACAAGCATGACTGCCGCGACACGCGGATTGTCAGACGGCTGTGCCTACCTGGCGAGCGCTCTCAATGCGGTTTTCAGGGCGTGCCAGGGCTGGGTCAACCCAGCGCCCGGCGGCGGCGGCGCTGACTTACCGCACACCTCAGCCAACCTTGTCGATCCGAACGGGGCGACAATCTGGCGCGCCGCTCGGATGCCTTCTACGCGGCCTGACGGTGGCTCGGTCGCGACAAAGTCGAAGCGGGTTGGGATGAAACCGACAGCAGCCTGTCGCGTTGGTTCACCCAACGGCGGAAAAAGCCCATCAACCCGAACAGAACTGCCACAGTAACGATCATAACGGCAAACAACGGGTAAAGTTCATCCATGATGTGCCACTCCGTTTCACGATCACGGACACCAGGATTACGACCCCGACTACGGCTGTCGATGATCTAGATCAATGAATGGCCATAGCCAGGTCGCTCTGGCCGGTTAACCTCTGGTTAACCAACGCCGTGCATAGTGAGCCTGGCTTCATGACCCCAGCCCCGTGGCCGATCCGTGACCGCATATAATTTCAGCCGCCTCACCGTCCTCGTCGCCGACAGCAACCGGCACATGCGCACGGTCGCAACCCAGATACTGCGCGGTTTCGGCATGGCACGCATTATTGAAACCGACGATGGCGCCGACGCCTTTACCGAGATGCGCATGTCCGTGGTCGACTTCGTCATCTGCGACTGGATGATGGAGCCGCTCGACGGCTACGATTTCACCAAGCTCGTGCGTACAGCCAAGGACAGCCCCAATCCGTTCGTGCCGATCGTCATGCTGACCGGTCACACCGAGGCCTATCGCGTCATGCAGGCGCGCGACGCCGGCACGACCGAGTTTCTGGCGAAGCCGGTTTCCGCTCAGACGCTTTATCGGCGCCTGGTTTCGATCATCGAGCACCCGCGCCCGTTCATTCGCGCCGCCGGTTTCACAGGGCCGGAGCGCCGACGGCGCAAGAACGCTGCGCGCACCGGCGACGAGCGACGCGCCGTTGCCGCGCCCAAAGCCGGCCTCAGCCCAACCGAAGTCGAGGCTTTGATGCGGCGGTAAGTCCGCTCAGCGCGAACTCACCATGCGCGTCCATTTCTGAGTCGCCTCGTCCAAATTGAACTTGTTGAAGTCGACCGACACCATCTTGGCCACGTCGCTGTCGGCGATCAGGAACATCTCCTTCAACACGGGATCGTCGATCAGCTTGGCGCGCGCCGCGCCGTTGACCGGCACAACGCCGCGCTCCAGCGCCAGGCCGTGCTGGGTGGCGGCAGAGATGTATTCATTGATGAAGAATTCGGCCGCGCGCGGCTGCGGCGATCCCTTGACGACGCCGAGCCAACCTTCTTTCAACAGGCCGCGCCGGTCGGTGCCGATCTTGGGGTGGACGAAGGTCACGGGCAACCCCGCGCGTTTCATCTGAACCGCGAATCCGGCATGCATGGTGGCGGCCCAGATATCGTTCGCCTTCATCAGGGTAACGACTTGGGCCCCGACCTTCCAGAATTGCAGCGGGTTGGCGTCTTTGACGAACTTCAAACCGGGATCGACGTTTTCCTGCGTCCCACCGGCATCCATGGTGGCGCCGACCAGAAGCTGCGAGGCCCCGGCCTGGGTAATGTCGATCAGGGCCAGCTTGCCCGCCAGCTTGGGGTGGAGCAAGTCGCGATAGCGTTCCGGCATGGGAATGCCGGCTTCCTTGAACTTCTCGACATTGACGACGATGCCTTCCTGGGTGATCCAGCTCGCCACCTTCCACTCGTCGTACTGGGTCTTCAACAAATCCTTGGTGTTGGGGATGTTGGCGAGATTGATCTTCTGGAGGAAGCCTGCATCGAAGGTATCGACCCAGGTCAGATCGCCCATCTCGACCACGTCGAAAGGCGCGGGCCGCCCCTTGGCGGCGATCAGCTTGGCCAGATTGTCGCGCGGCGGGGCGGTCACGTACTCGACCTTGCCGCCCAGTTCCTCGAACTTGTAGCCGGCATATTTGTGCACCGCCTTATCCCAGCCGCCGCCGAAGGTGGCAACGCGCACGGTCACGCCGTCGAAGCGCTGTTGCGCCGTTGCAGGTAACACCGCCAAGGCTGCCGCGCCGAGCGCGAGGCCGCCAATCAGGGTTCGTCTCTTCATCGTTGTCATGTCGTATCTCCCCGAGGTTGTTGTGATGCTAGCTGCTGCCGCCCGATCGTATCAGCGCCTCCATGCCGACGGCACGCTGGAGCGCATAGATCAACGCCAACGAGCCGAAGATGATGAAGGTGGCGATCGCAAGGAGCGACGGGTCGAAATCGAACTCCATGAGATGAAAGATTTTCGCGGCGAAAGGTTGCGTGCTGCCCGCCCCCAGGAACAGCGAGACCGGCACGTCGCCGAACGAGACCAGGAACGCATACATGGCCCCGGTATAAACCCCGGGCATGATCACCGGCAGCGTAACGCGCCGGAACGTGGTCCAGGGCGATGCGCCCAAGCTGAGCGCTGCCTCCTCAAGGCGCATATTGAAGCGCTGCAAAACGGCGGAAACCGAGCCGATGACATAGGGCGAGGCCAAGAAAGTATGGGCGACGATCAACCCGGGCAGCGAGCCGACGGCATAGAGCCCGGTAACATCGCCGACGAAATAGTAAAGTTTGAGGAAGGACACGCCGATCACCACGGCCGGTATCTGGAGCGGTGCGCGAAACAGCGCGGCGACCAGGGCCTTGCCCCGAAACTCCGCGCGCACCAGGCCAAGCGCTGCCGGTACGCCGATCAAGCACGCCGCCAGCGCCGCCGTGGTTCCGAGTGCCACGCTCACGCCGAGTGCCTGAAAAAGATCGGGCTCGATTCGTCCATACCAGTGCAGCGACAGGTTGCTGGGCGGGAAATTCAGGAAGGTTCGGTCGCCGCCGTCGAAAGATGCGCCGACCACGACCACCAACGGCGCAAACAAGAACGCGTAGATACCGGCAACCCAGGCAGCACCGACGATCCCGCGCAGCGAGCGGCTAAGCTGGGCACTCATGCGGTCAATCTCCGAACGGAACCGAGCCAGGCCGCGATCGCGATGGAAACGAGATTGATTATCAGCGTGACCGCCATCAGCACTGCCGAAATGGTGGCACCCATGGCATAGCGCGTCTGCATGATCACGGTCTGCTGGATCAGCACCGGCAAAGTATAGACCTTACCGCCCCCGATCAGCGCCGCCGAGGTGAACGCTCCCATGCAGAGATTGAATACGATCAACGCGGTCACGATCACACCGGGCAAGCTGAGCGGAACGATGACCCGCTTGAACACGCGCCAGCGCTGAGCGCCATGGATGGTCGCGGCATCCTCCAGCGAGCGCGGGATGGTGCGGATCACGCCATAAAGCAGCAGCACGGCGAAACCCATGGTGAAGTGCATGAGACCGACCACCACACCGCTGGGCTGGCCCACGATGGTGACCGGCTTGGTCACGACACCGAGCCAAAGCAGGGTTTGATTGAGTGCCCCGCCGCTGGAGAAGATAATAATCAATCCCAATACCTTGATCACGATGGTAATGAAGGACGCGGCAACAATGGCAGCCAACAACACCATCGACCAGCGCGACGTCATGCGCGCCAGAATGTAGGCTACGGGGTAGGCGAGCAGGAGCGTCAGAATGGCGACCGTGGCCGACAGGCGGGTGGTCAGGATCAGGCTATCGACGTAAATCGAATCCGTCAGAAAGCGAACGTAGTTCTCAAGGGTGAACTCCGTTCCCAACCGGCCCAGCCGAAGATCTTTAAAGAAACTGCCGCGCAGAAAAATGAACTGCGAAGCCAGCAGCAGAGCCAGTGACAGCACCAGAGACGGCGCCAAGATAAGGTGCCAGCGCGCTCTCAAAATCTCCGCTCCCCAGCCGCGCTCATCTTCCCGATAGCCCTCCGCACCGGCCTAGAAACTATCCTGTCATTCTCACGACTTTAATGGGAGTAAATTTTTTTGTCGCGCCGTTAGTATCTGTATAATATTAGACTAGCAGGTCGGGAGAGGTAGATGAGCGCCGCAACCACCGTAGAAGACATTCTAGGCCGCGAGGCACTGAGCGCTTTACGCCGCCCGATCGCACAGTCCAGCGGGCTGCCCGGGGCCGCCTATACCAGCGACGAGTTTTTCCGACTGGAGCAGAAGCGGCTCTTCCCCCGGACCTGGATGTGCATCGCCTTCGCCTCGGACGTGCCGCAACCGGGCAACGCCATTCCCCTGATGGCGGCGGGCATTCCCATCATCCTGGTGCGCGACCGGAAGGGCGACATTCGGGTTTTCCACAATGTCTGCCGGCATCGCGCGGCCATGATCGTGACCAAACCGTGCCAGGGGTTGAAGCAATTCACCTGCCCCTATCACGCCTGGGCCTATGACCTGGATGGACGGCTTAAAGCAGTGCCCTATTTCGACGGCACGAAGGATGGCCATTCCAAACTCCCACTCGACCTGTCGAAACTCGGTCTGGTCCCCGTGCGTGCGGCTGTCTGGCATCACTGGGTGTTCATCAACCTCGACGGCAATGCCGCACCCTTTGCCGAGCATGTCCGGCCATTGGACGATCTAATCAACGGCGCCGATCTCAGCGCCACGCGCATCGGCCACCGCGAGGATTGGGAATGGCGCGGCAATTGGAAAATGCAGAATGATAATTGGGAGACGTATCATCATATCTGGGTGCACAAGAACGTCTTTACCAAGATGTCCGACGACCTCGACCTGAAAACCGGCGAACCCATCGCCGAGCCGATCCCGCTTGGCACCGTGGTGACGCTCAAGCGCCGCGGCGACCAAGATTTCTACCCCAGCGCCGGCAATTTGCCGCTGATTCCCTTCCCCGAGGGCAAGAAGCGCGTGCGCTGCACCAGCGTGGTCTTCCCCAACATGACGCTGACTTTGCAATCCGATCACCTCGCTTCCGTCATCGCCGATCCGCTGGCGGCAGATCGTACGATCTCGAAGATGGGCTATTTCTTTGTCGGCGATGCCGCGACCGATCCAGCCTTTGCCGCGCAGCGCCAGCGGACGCTTGCGCGCTGGCTTGGGCCCACTGGTCAGATCGGAGATCGCGGTGGTATCCGCAGCCAAGATATGGAAATCTGGGAGCAACAGCAGATCGCACGCCGGTCGCCGGTCGCCGACCAGATCGTGTTTTCACCGGTCTGGGAGAAGAACGTGCATCATTTCCAGAACATGGTGGTCGACGTCATGTCGGCGCCGAGTAATCATTGAGGACAACACCATGAGCGCCGCCATCAAGACCGCCTCCGGCAAAATCGTGAAGATGAACTCCCGCGCTGGGGCGGCCTTGCCCGACGTGAACATCTATCGCGAGCGTCTGTGGTCGGACGCCCAGGCCCTAATCGAACGCCTGGACCGCCATGCCATCACGCCGGACGAATACATTGCCGAAGTGCGCGCACTGCACCATAGCGTCGACATGGCAGCCGAACTCAAGCCCTGGATCAAGCGCACGCTCATTGAGCGCAAGGACCAAGTGCTCAACCAGAAGACCATGCCGAAGAAGGCTTGGACCATGCAGCTCCTATACCTGGAGCCAGGCGAAGTGCATCCCCCGCATCATCACCACAACCTGATTTCGACCCAAGTGCTCCTGCACGGACGCATCTATGTGCGCGAATGGGATCGAGTGGCGCGATTGGCGCCCGATCAGATCCTGTTACGCACGCGTAGCGACGGCTGGTTCAAGCCGGGCGACCGCATGGAAACGACGGAAGTGGCGCGCAACGCCCATTGGTTCTGTGCCGACGACAAGCCGGCCGTCATATTGAATTTTTATATCCATGGCTTCCAGTCCTGGACCTTCGATCCACCCGGCATTAGAGGAAGGCGGATGCTTGACCCCACCCATGGCGTTCAGGCCGATGGACTGATCGTCGCCCGCGAGTTGCCGCTCAAGGAAGGTCACGAACGCTTCGGCGACATGCCGATTGTCGATGTTCCGTTGCCGCGCCATCTACCGGCATGACCGAATTACCGTCAGGTTCGGTATTGCTGGTCGCGCTCCGATTCTTGCTGTCAAATTTCGCCGCCGCGACGCCGCCCGACCAGGCGCGCCGGCCGGCGGCGCCCGCGTTCCACCCTAGGCGGCGCCCGCAACCTCGACCCGCGCGTCATTGAAACAGGCGCCGGCGGCGAGGTCCGCCCGGTCGTCGGCCGAGACCAGGGCGGAAACGGTTTGCCCGGTAGGGCTGGTCGACAACCATGCCCCTTTCTCCGTCGCCACCACGCCGGGCGGCACCGAATCCGAAACCTCGAGCGGCAGGACGACTTCGCCCAGACCATTCCAAATCCGCACCTTCTGACCGTCCTTCAGGCCGCGCGGATTGGCGTCGGCGGGGTTCATCGATAAGGGCGGCGCGCCCTCGGCCGCATGAAGCCCGCCCAGGGTAGAAGAGATACGCCGATCCGACGCCGGCGTAATCAGATGAAGCGGAAAGGGCGAATTCAACGGCTTCCATTCCGGCAAATAGGCCCCCTGCCCCCAGCGCTTGGCCAAAACCTCGGATACCAACTCGATCTTTCCCGACGGCGTCGCCGGGCGCACATTGTCATAAAGCACATAGGGGCGACCGTCTTCGGCCGTCATCTGTATCGCTTGATCCGTTGAAATCTCGCTCGGCTTGATGCCGCCCATGCGGCGGTCGGCGGGGTCCACGGCCTCATCCATCAATTGGGCATCGCTTGCCTTGAAGCAATCGTCCTTGAAACCGAAGACATCGGCCAGGCGGCGGAAGATTTCGGTATTCGGCAGCGCCTCGCCCACCGGCTTCATCACGGGTTCGGCGCGTTGCAGCCAATGCTGACCGTAAGCCGCATAGAGATCGTCGCATTCGAAATGGGTCGCGGCGGGCAGCACGATGTCGCAATGCTCCATGCTTTCCGTCATCGCCACTTCGATGCCGACGGAGAACACGTCTTCCCGCTTGAGGCCTTTGATCACCCGGTTCTGGTCGGGATGCACGACGATGGGGTTATGATTGTAGATAAACAGCGCGCGAAGCGGCGGATCGACATCGTCGCGCACAAGATGCCGGCCAAGATCGATGAGATCGAGCGTCCGCGTACCCGGCGGCACCAGATCGGGACGCTGCAACTTCGCCATCGTTTTCGGAAACGCATTGCCGGCGCCGAGCACGATCCCGCCGCGCGCGCCCAGCTTGCCCGTCAGCGCGGGCAGCGCGATGGCGGCGCGGATGCCGCTGCCGCCGGTGCGGCAGCGCTCCAGCCCATTGCCGATCGACAGCACGAAGGGTTCGGATTTAGCGATCCAGGCGGCGCAGGTGCGAATATCCTCCAGCTTCAAGCCGCATTCGACGGCCGCGCGTTCGGCCGGCCATTCGCGCGCGCGCTTCATGTACTCGTCGAAGCCATGCACGTTAGCCGCGACGAATTTCCCATCGATGGCACCCATCCGCTCCAGTTCGACCGCCAGCGCCCAGGCCAAGAGCACGTCGGTTCCCGGCCGCAGGCCAAGATGGAGATTGGCTTGCTCGGCGATCTTGGTGCGCTTGGGATCGACGACGATCAGCTTGCCGCCTTTGCGCAGCGAGCGCCGGACCTTGCGCACGAGATGCAGATTGGCGACGGTGGCATTGTTGCCCCATATTATATTGAGCTTGGCATCCTCGGCCTGCTCTGGCGGGATGCCGGGCACGGCGCCATAGGTGCCAACCCACGCTTCCGTTCGCACGGCGCCGCATAGCGACCGGCGATACGTTAAGGTGGCGCCTAGCTTGTGAAAGAAACGCACCGACATGCTGTCACCCGACAGCATGCCGTGTGGGCCGGCGTAGTTCACTGGCATGACCGCCTGCGGCCCCCAACGCTCGATCACTTGGCCGACCCGTTGGCGAATTTCGGCCAAGGCCGCAGACCATGCGATCGTTTCGAACGAACCCGACCCCTTCGGCCCCGTGCGGCGCAGCGGGTGCAACAAGCGCTGCGGCCCATGGACGAAGGCCGGCATGTCTTGTGCGACCTTGTTGCAGATCACGCCATCGGTGAACGGCGCGGCATGGGAGCCGCGCACTTTGACCAGGCGGTCGTTGTCGACCGAAACGGTTAGGCTACAGGTGTCGGGACAATCGAAAGTGCAGACGCTCGCGCGTTCGACCAGGGCCATTCGTCGCACCCCTGAGTTCGCCTCAATCCGTGGCGTTCCCATCATACGACAAACGCAAAATCGACGCACGCCTTTTTAAAGAAGACGCTGTGCCGAGCGATAATATGTATGGAGACAAGTCGCGTCTTAGCGTGGCGTAAACCGCAGCGAGACGCCATTCATGCAATAGCGCAAGCCCGTCGGCGCGGGTCCGTCGTCGAAGACATGGCCGAGATGGCCGCCGCAATTGGCGCAATGGACTTCCGTGCGTACCATGAAGAGGCTGCGGTCGCTGGTCGTGTCGGTCCCGCCGTCGAGTGGTTGGAAGAAACTGGGCCAGCCGGTCCCACTATCGAACTTGGTCGCGGAATCGAACAGGGGATGGCCGCACCCCATGCAGGCGAAGGCGCCGGCGCGCTTTTCCCGGTCGAGCGGGCTGGTCCCGGCGCGCTCGGTGCCGTGGCCGCGCAACACGCGATGCTGCTCGGGCGAAAGCCGCGCGCGCCACTCGGCGTCGGTCAGCTTGAAGGGGTGGGATTTGTCGTTTGCCATGGTGGGAATATGAAGGCCTCAACGCTTCCGTGCAAGCGCAGGACGGGTCACGATACGTTGAGCCGGGCCGAGTCCGGGGCTTTACCCTTTCGCGCTTTCTCGCTTGCTGCGCCCCGCACGCCGCGCCATGCTCCCTCAGCAAAGCCAGAACCGGAGCATGAAATGCCAGTTATCGTCGGCAGTGGCGACCATACCTACGAAGCCCATAACGATTGGGCCAAGCTGCCCGAGGGTTGGCGGTTCGGCGATGTCGCGGCTATCGGCGTCGACCGCAAAGACCGCGTTTACTGCTTCAATCGCGGCGAGCATCCGATGATCGTGTTCGACCGCGATGGCAATTTCCTGTCGTCCTGGGGCGAGGGTCTGTTCAAGCGGCCCCATGGTGTGCATATGGGGCCCGACGACACCATTTACTGCACCGATGACGGCAACCACACCGTCCGCAAATGTACGTTGGATGGCCGCGTAATGCTGGAAATCGGCTTGCCGAACAAGCCCGCGCCCAAACTCAGCGGCCAACCCTTCAACGGCTGCACCCATACGGCGCTCTCGCCGGACAACCACATCTACGTGTCCGACGGTTATGGTAATGCCCGGGTCCACAAATACACGCCCGATGGCAAGCTGGTCATGTCTTGGGGCGAGATCGGCACCGATGAGGGCCAGTTCAACATTCCCCACAATATCTGCTGCGACGCCGACGGTTGGGTCTATGTCGCCGATCGTGAGAACCATCGCGTCCAGGTGTTCGACGGCATGGGTAAGTTCGAGACCCAGTGGAACAATCTGCACCGGCCGAGCGGGTTGTTCATGACCGGCGGCAAATGCCCGCTTTGCTATATCGGCGAGATCGGCCCCTACCTCTCGGTCAATCGCGGCATGCCCAATCTGGGCCCGCGCCTCAGCATCGTCGATCTCAAGGGCAAGCTGGTGGCGCGACTCAATCGTCTGCCGGCCGATGGCACGGCCCCCGGGCAATTCCTATCTCCCCACGGCATAGCAGTCGATTCCCGTGGCGATATCTATGTCGGCGAAGTAGCCGAGGCCGCGTGGCCTTCGCTCTACCCAGACAAACCCATACCGAATCCATTGCGCCGGATGCAGAAATTTACGAAAATTGCAGCGACTTCAGCAGCCTAGGACACCTAGCCATGCCTATCGCTCTGCACGAACGCCACCCTTCCTTTGCCGCCGAGATCCAGGGCATCGATATGCGGCAGCCGGCGACGCCCGAGGTCGTTTCGGAGATCGAGGCTGCAATCGATCGCTTCCCCGTTCTGGTCTTTCCCGAACAACACATCACCGACGAACAGCAGGTTGCCTTCACCCGGCCATTTGGCGAGTTGCAGGTTTCGACCGCCGCGCGCACCGGCCGGGAACAGCGACTCAATGCCGAGATGACCGACGCTTCGAATATCAGTGCCGAAAATCGCGTACTCGAAGCCGGCGACGCCAGGCGCATGAATAATCTCGGCAGCCGGCGCTGGCATACCGATGGCTCGTTCAACCGCGTGCCGGTGAAGTACTCCCTGCTATCCGGCCGAATCGTCGCCGAACAGGGCGGAGAGACCCAATTGGCCGATATGCGTGCGGCTTACGACAGCCTGCCAGACAATCTCAAGCTGACGATCGAAGACCTGCTGGCTCATCACAGCCTGATCCACTCCCGCGCCGTCGTCGGTTTTGCCGAGGCCTCGCCCGACGAGCGTACGATCCTGGCGACAGTGTCCCAACGTTTGGTCCGCCGCCATCCCCGGACGAGGCGGAAGTCGCTCTATCTGTCCAATCACGCCGCCCATATCGTGGGTTGGCCCATACCCGAGGGCTTGGACCTGCTCTACGACCTCATGGACCGGGCAACCCAGCCGGCCCATGTCTATACGCATAAATGGCGTGTCGGCGATTTGCTCATGTGGGACAATCGCGTAACCATGCACCGGGCACGTCGCCATTATCCGGAAAACACGCCGCGCGACATGCGCCGCACTTCGATCATGGATGTCGGTAATACGGTCGAGCAGGCCGCCTAAACGAGATCCGCCCTCACTTGCCCAGATATGCCTTGGCGTGGGCGGCGAAGCGTGCAGCGCGCGTGACGTGATCCATGAGTTCCTTGTCCGCGATATTCGCCAACTTGCTCACGGGCGTACCGTTGCGGATCGCGAGCATGGTGTCGTGGATCGCCTTGACCGAGGCGGCGAAGGCCTGATGCCCATAGCTGAACACCCGCACCCGCCGGCTCGCTAGATAGGTTAGGTCCGACAGCTCCTCGGAACTGCCCCCGATCACCAACGGAACCGAGACGGCATCGGCGATGCGGTCGAGTTCGGCCCTGTTCTTGACCCCCGGCACCATCAGCGCATCGACGCCCGCCGCCACGTAGGCCCGCAGTCTGGCAATCGCATCATCCAGGCCGCTGATGGCGGTCGCGCTGGTCCGCCCGACGATGACCAGGCCGGGATCGCGCCGCGCCGCCAGCGCGGCCTTCATCTTGGCCACACCTTCCTCGACCGAAATCAACTCCGCCGCCCCGCCCGCGCCGAACCGCCGGGGCAATAAGGTATCCTCGATGGTCAGCGCGGCGACGCCGGCAACTTCCAGCTCCTCGACCGTGCGCATGACATTGAGAACGTTGCCATAACCGTGATCGGCATCCACTAACAGCGATACGCGGCTGGCCCGGCAGGCCCGTTTGCACTGCTCCGCCAACTCGCTCAACGTGATCAGGATAAGATCGGGAGCGCCCAGCACCGTAAACGAGGCAAGCGACCCGCCCATGAGTCCGATCTCGAAGCCGACCCGATCGGCGATGCGCGCCGATATCGGATCGAACACCGACGCCGCGATCGCCACCTGCGATCCGCCCAGGACGGCGCGGAACTTAGCTCGTTTCTCACTAGAGTTCATCGTGCCGCTCCCTATATCTTCAAATTGCGCAAAGACGCGACTTCGCTGCGTGCCGCCGCCATGAGGTAGCTGACATCGGAGCCGGTGGTCATGTAGCGCACGCCCAGTGCGATCAAATCCTTCTGCAGGCCGAAATCGCCGCGTGCGCCGCCGACGCCCATGGCTTTGCCATTGGCCCGGCAGGCCTTGGCGACCCGCTCGAAATTGGCCCACATCCTCGGATTGCGATAGTCGGCGGGGATGCCCATCTCGTTGGTGACGTCGAGCGAGCCGATATGGACGACATCGATACCGGGGACCGCCGCGATCGCCTCGGCGTTCTCGATTGCCTCCGGCGTCTCCAGCATGGCGATCAGCAATTCATTTTCGTTGAGGATAAAATTGACCTCGCCTTGTGGGATCGGCCGATAGCCGAGTGCCGGCCCCGTGCCATAGGCCGAGCGATGGCCGATGGGCGGAAAGCGCAGAGTGTTGACGATCGCACGGGCTTCCTCCGCATTGTCGATGTGGGCGACCATGACGCCTTGGCCGCCGGCATCCAGGATGCGGGCGGAGTCGTGAGCGTGTTTCGAGGCGACGCGAGCAATCGGCGTGATGCCGACGCTGAGCGCGGACACGCAGATGGCCGCCGCCGATTCCAGCGAAGTCGGCGCATGTTCCAGGTCGATGAAGATGGCATCGAAGCCGCACGCGGCTGCGATCAGCGCCACGTCGGGGCTACGCATCTGGTTGACACCCATACACAGGGTTAGCTCTCCCGCGGCGAGCCGCTTCTTCGCGCGGTTCTCGAAAACTGGCTTAGCCATAACTGTACCAACTCCTGTTTGACCCATGAATTACACGCGTTCGGTGAAATGGCACGCCGCCCAATGATCTGGGCGGTATTCGTGCAAAACAGGTTCCTCCGCCGCGCAGCGCGCCGCCGCCATTGGGCATCGCGTGCGGAAACGGCAGCCGCTGGGCGGGTTGAGGGCGCTGGGCGGCTCGCCCTGCAAGTGGATGCGCTGGCGCATGCGTTCGATCGCGGCATCCGGGATCGGCACAGCCGAGATCAACGAGCGCGTGTAGGGGTGGAGCGGCCGGTCGAACAACGCCTCGGCCGGTGCGATCTCCATGACCTTGCCTAGATAGAGCACGACGACGCGGTCGGAGATGTAGCGCACGACGGCCAGATCGTGGGCGATGAATAGATAGGTCAGGTGCAAGCGCTCCTGAAGATCGATCAGGAGATTGATGATCTGGGCCTGGATGTTGACGTCGAGCGAGGAGATCGGCTCGTCCGCCACGATCAGATCGGGCGTGACGGCCAGCGCGCGGGCGATGGAGATGCGCTGGCGTTGCCCGCCCGAGAATTCATGTGGGTATTTGGCCGCCGTAGTGGACGACAGGCCGACCAGTCCGAGCAACTCCTCCACCCGACGCTGGGTACCCGCCTCGTCATCGGTCAAGCCGTGGAAGCGGATCGGCTCGGCCAGGATGTCGCGTACCATCATGCGCGGATTGAGCGACGCGTACGGGTCTTGAAAGATCATCTGAATGCGCCGGCGCAACGGCCGCATTTCGGCAGCGCTGGCATGTGTGATGTCGTGGCCGGTGAACTTGATCAGCCCGGCATCGGGTTCGTGAATGCGTACAATCAGGCGCGCCAGGGTCGACTTGCCGCACCCGGATTCGCCGACCAGCCCGACGGTCTCGCCCTTGCGCACGATCAGATCGACCCCGTCGACAGCATGGACCGCCTCGCGCGGGGCAAAGAAATTTTGCTTGGGCACGGGGAAATGCTTGATCAGGCCCTTGATCTCCAGCATGACCTCGCGATCCGCCGCCGGAACCTTCTTGACCGCTGCTGGTGCCACGAGAGGGAGCGCCGGCTTGGGCAAGGATTGTCCCGTTTGAGTGACCCAGCACCGACTGTGCCGCGTCGGGCCAACCGGGAGCAACTCCGGATGCTCGGTACACGCCTCGACGCGGAACGGGCAACGCGCGGCAAAGCGGCAGCCCCTGGGCCATTGATGGGAGTCCGGCGGCATGCCTTCGATGGTGGTCAAGCGCCGCTGACCGGGAATATAGCGGTCCAACCGGGGCACCGCATTCAGCAGCGCCCAGGTATAGGGATGTTTGGGATCGGACAGCAGGGCCTCGGTCGGCCCCTCCTCCACCACCTCGCCGGCATACATTACCACCACCCGGCTGCACACATTGGCGATCACGCCGAGATCGTGGCTGATCAGGATAACCGCGGCACCGAAATCGGTGTTCAACTCGCGCAAGAGATCAAGGATCTGAGCCTGAATGGTGACATCCAGCGCCGTCGTGGGCTCATCGGCCAGCAACAGGGCCGGTTCGTTGGAAAAGCCCATGGCCAGCATGACCCGCTGGCGCATACCGCCGGAAAATTGGTGCGGATAGCTATCGACCGCGCGCTCAGGCGCCGTGATGCCCATGCGGCCCAGCAATTGTACCGCATGGCCGAGTGCGGAATTCCGGTCGCGCCGGCCGTGGATGACCATGGTTTCAACCAGTTGCCGCGCGATGCGAAGCACCGGGTTGAGCGAGGTCATGGGATCCTGGAACACCATGGCCATCTGGTCGCCGCGGAGCGCACGGATTTGCTCGGCATCCATGGTCACGATATCGCGGCCGCAGAACAAGATCGAGCCGCCGGCGATGCGGCTCTGGTCCTGGAGCAGCCGCATGATCGAGAGCGCCGTGACGCTCTTGCCCGAGCCGGACTCGCCGACGAGACCGAGCGTTTCACCCGGCATGACGTGGAAGCTGACGCCATCGACCGCGCGCACCACGCCCGCATCGGTGTCGAAATGGGTGCGCAAATCGCGCACCTCCAAAATCGGCTGAACCGGCTCCTTAGCGGCGGCGGGCACGGGGATCGAGCCAGTCGCGAATTCCGTCGCCGAGAAAGTTAAAACCCATCACCACGGTCAAGATGGCCAGACCGGGGAAGGTGGCGCCCCACCATTGCTCGACCAATTCGCGGTTCTCCGAGACCATGGCGCCCCATTCCGGCGTCGGCGGCACCACGCCGAGGCCGAGAAAGGATAGGCCGGAGAACACGATGATGGCGTGGCCGACATCCAACGTCACCAGCACGATCAGCGGCCCGATGGAGTTGGGCAGAATGTGCTTCAGCAACACGCGGCTGGGGCCGTAGCCGATCAAATGGGCGGCCTCGACATATTCCTGGCTGCGCTGAACCAGAACCAGGCTGCGCGCCAGCCGCGCGAATTTCGGCCACCACACGATCAACATGGCGATCATCGTGTTGATCGTGCCGATGCCCATGGCCGCCGCGATAGCCATGGCGAGAATGATCGGCGGGAAACACAGCATCAGATCGGTGAAGCGCATCAGCCCCTCCTCGATCCTGCCGCCGGCGTAAGCCGCGATGCCCCCGAGCAACGTGCCGAAGATGGCGCCGAGAACCACTACCGTGATGCCGGCGAACAGCGAGACGCGCGCGCCGAACAACAGGCGGGAATAGACGTCGCGACCGAGCGGGTCGGTGCCTAGCCAATGTGCCGCCGAGGGCGGCAGAAGGCGCACGGTCACATCCACCGCATGGGGCGGGTAGTGAGCCAGCAGCGGCGCCGCCAGGGCAACGACGATCCAAATCACGATGATCGCCGCGCCGATCACGGCCAGGCCGTAGCGGCGGCGCCAGCGCTGGCCGCTCGTCCGAGCTCGAGGCTCGAAGGGCGTGGCGTCCAGTATTGGGGCGGAAGCTTCGCTCATCGTTTCAGCACGCGCGGATCGAGCACGGCATAGGACAGATCGACCAGCAAATTGATCAGCAGATAGACGAAGGCGAAGACCAGCGTCATGCCCATGATCGCGGGAATATCGAGCGCCAGGGCCGAACGGAAGGTGTAGAGACCCAGGCCCGGCCATGAGAAAATAGTCTCTGTCATGACCGTGCCGGTCAGCAGATTGGCATAGGCAAGCCCGCCCAAGGTTACGACCGGAATCAAGGCATTGGGCAAGGCATGGGCGACGATTACCGCGCGCTCCCTCAAGCCCTTGGCGCGTGCCACGCGCACATAGTCCTGACCCAGAGTGTCGAGCATGCTCGCCCGGGTCGTGCGCGTGATCAGGCCCAGGGTCGCGGCGCACAACACGATCGACGGCAGCACCAGATGGGCCACCGCAGTATGCAACAAATCCCAGCGGCTAGCGAGCGCGCTGTCGATCAAGAACGCACCCGTGACCCTTGGCGGCGGCAGATCGATGGGATCGAGGCGGCCCGGACCGGGCGCGATCTGTAGCCAACCGTAAAAGACCGTAAGCATGATGAAAGCGAGCCAGAACACCGGCGAGGACACGCCGATCAGGGAAATGAAGCGTGCGCTATGGTCGATCCAGCTATCGCGCGCCACGGCGGCGGCGATGCCAAAGGGCACGCCGATGACAACGGACAAGATGAAGGCGATAGTGCCGAGTTCGATCGTCGCCGGCGCGTATTGCGCGATATCGGCCATGACAGGCCGTTGCGAGGTGATCGATATGCCGAGATCGCCGTTGAGCAGGCGCGTGAGGAATATCCAGTACTGCTCGTAGAGCGGCAAATCCAGGCCCCATTTCGCGCGGTAGGCTTTGACAATCTCGGGGTTGGAGGCCGCCATGTCGCCGAGTTGCGACAGCACCGGATCGCCCGGCACCAAACTGACGATCAAGAACACGATCAGGGTCGCCAGCAGCGCCATGACGAAGGTTGCGACGATCCGGCTGGTCAGATAGCGGAGCATGGGCGAGGCATGTTGAGATCGATTGTCCTAGTGCAGCGACACTGACATTTGTTTCCGGCCGAATCATCTGCCTCATGGTGAGCTTGTCGAACCATGAGGCCGCCGCCGCTTGTCAGTCGCAGATGATGGGTAATTGTCGTGCGGCGAGAGCCTCATGGTTCGACAAGCTCACCATGAGGCTCTTGTTTGAATCGGGGATCATCCGTCGAAACCTATCCGCTAGCGGCCGGCGCGAACCGGCGCCTAGGATGGCTTCACGCCACCCACGTCAAGCTGCCACCCGGCGGCGGTGAGCGGGAAGTCTTTGATCGAACGGCGCACGCCGACTTGATAGATCGGCTGGAACAGGACAATCAGGTTCGCCACATCGACCATCTGCTTTTGATATTCGATGTAGAGCTGCTCGGCTTTTTTCTGGTCGGTCTCGACCGCGGCGGCGTCCACCAGCTTCACCAAATCCGCCGGTGGTGTCCAATGCAGGCGCTTGGCGACGCGTTGCACCGTGGCCCACGACCACAAAGCGTTCTCCACCGCCGGCGGATTCCAATAGACCAGCGTGGCGCTCATCTTGCCGCCGTTGTAGAGCGTGCGCAGGTTCACTTGCGGCATCGGCCCCAACTTCAGCTTGATGCCGACGCGCGCCAAATCGGATTGCAGCTTCTGTCCGAGCACATGGTACGTGGTGCCGGCGATGGCGCCGTTGCCGTAAATGATCTCGAACTCGAACCCGTCAGGGAAACCGGCCTTCTGCAAGAGCTGCTTGGCGCGCGGGATATCCTCGCGAAAGCCGATCTCCTGGGTCAGCTTCTCGGTCGAGCCGAGCAGGCCGGTCGGGATGAAGCTGACCGGCCTGGTGCCGGCGCCGCCGATCAGGTTCTTGATGATGCCGTCATAGTCGATCGCATGGGCGATCGCCTGACGCGCTTCCTTGACCGCCAGCGCCTTGTTGAACTCGGGATTGTGCGACAGCGCGATGTAGATGAAGTCCAGGCTCGCATGCCCCTCGACGCCGATGTCCTTCTCGCCCTTCAGCGTGGCGATCTGCTCGGGCAGCAAGTTGAAGGCGCAGTCGATGTCGCCGCGCCGGAGCGACAAAAGCTGGGCCGCCGCGTCCTCGAAATGGCGCACGACGACGCGTTGATAGGGCGGCTTGCCGCCCCAATAACTCGGGTTGGCGACCAACTGGATTTGCGAGCCGCGCTGCCATTCCGCCAGCTTGTAAGGTCCCGTGCCGACCGAGGTCTGGTTCAGCCACTCCGTCGCCTTGTCCTTGGTTTTAGAATCCGTCGTGGCGTCGCCGCCATTCGCTGCCACCAGCTTGCTGTCGGTGATCGAAAAGCTGGGCGCGGCCAGGATGGTCAGGATCGGTTCGGCCGGGTTCTTCAGCATGACGTCGATGGTCTTGTCGTCGATAACTTTGACCTCGGTCACATTGGTCAGATATTGCGAAGCCTGGTAGCCGATGTAATTGACGCGATCGAGCGAGTATTTCACGTCCTGCGCCGTCATCGTGTTGCCCGTGACAAACTTGACGTTGTCGCGCAGCGTGAAGCGCCAGCCCTTGCCGTCGGGCGTGCGCGCCCATTTGGTGGCAAGCGCCGGCTTCAGGTTGATGTAGTCGCCCGGCGTCATGGTCAGCAGTGTGTCGTAGCAGGCGTGGATCGTCATGGGCGGCGTGTAGTGCAGATCGCGCGCGGGATCGAGGTTGTTGGTGTCGCGGATGTCCATGCCGATGACCAGCGTTTCCTTGCGCGACTGGGCCAGGGCCTCGAACCCGGGCAGGCTCGCGCCGATGGCGGCACCGCCGCCGATGCCGAGCAACCGCATCACATCGCGCCGTGTCACCGGCAAAATCCTAACGTGGTTCATTGGTCAATCCTCCCTTGTCAGCCGCCATCCGCGATGGGGATGGCTGAGCGCGCCGCATTGGTCGGCTGCGCCTGTTTCGGAATTACAGCACGATCGTCCGGTAGAGAACCCGCAGATGGTTCTTGGTGTCGAAATCGGTTGCCGCATGCAGGGTGCACCGGTTGTCCCATATCACCAGATCGCGCCGGAGCCATTTGTGCCGGTAGATAAACCGGTCCTGGGTCGCGTGCGCGATCAACTCATTGAGGAGCGGCCGGCTGTCCTCCTCCGACCAACCCTCGATCTTCCAGGCGTGGCAGCCGCAATAGATCGCCTTGCGGCCGGTTGCGGGGTGCGTCTTGGCCAGCGGATGTTTGACCGGCGGCGCCTTCTTCAATTCGTAGTCCGTGGCCAGCGCCACCCCACCGTCCCGGCGCGAGTGCTCGACCCAGTGAATGGCCTGGAGGCCATCGATACGCCGCTTCATCTCGTCGGACAGCGCGTCATAGGCCATGGCTGCGTTGACGAACAGCGTGTCGCCGTCTTTGAGCGGCACCTCGACGCCATAGAGGAACGATGCCATGGCTGGCACCGGCATATAAGAGCGATCCGTGTGCCATCGCTTGGCAGTGACGTCGGTATGCTTGCCGTTGGGTTTGCCATCGGGCCCGGCATTGGACATCACGTTGATGTCGGTTCTGCCGTCGCGCACGGCGCCGGGCATGATGTGTTCGCCCAGGGGTCCCCAGAGCTGGCTGAACGCGACCAAATCGTCCTTGGTCATGTCCTGATCGCGGAAGGCGAGCACTTTGTAGGTATGGAGGGCGTCCCGGTAGCGCTCGAACTCCGGAGTCGTGGGCAGGCGCGACAGGTCCGCGCCAATGATCTCCGCCCCCAGAACGGTGCTGACCGGCCGAATGACGATGCCGGATTGGTCTTGATCCGTACGGATCGCAGCTTGACCCACTATGGTCCCCAGTCCTGCAAGTGAAACGATTTCTTTACCTAATCACCCCTACCACGGGTCCGCAAGTTCAAGATTTGCAACGCACCCTTGCGTAACGGGCGGCTAATCCGCACGTGGCTGCTCTTTCACGCGCGTGACCAGCTGGGTCGGGTTGACGAAGCGCAGGGCCACGACCAGGAAGAACAGCGTATTGACCATGTACATCACCGCCATGGCGTCGATCGACTGGCTGGCCCGGACCCCGCCGGCGAATATCGAATAATACAGGGCGACGACCAGCGTCTGGCTGTCCGGTCCCGAGGTCAGGAAGGTCAGCTCGAACATCGAGAGCGTGCGCACCGTCACCAGCAGGGCCGCAGCAAGGATGCCCGGCGCCAGCAACGGGGCCAGGATATGGATGAAGATGCGCCCGGTGCCGGCACCCAGCACGCGCGCCGCCGATTCCAAACGCGGATCGATCTGCTCGATGAACGGCATCATAACCAGCACCACGAACGGTACGGTCGGCACGAGATTGGCCAGCACTACCCCCCACATCGTGCCGCCCAGGGTGGACTGGTAAAGCACGGTCGCCAGCGGAATACCGTAGGAGATCGGCGGCACCATCAAAGGCAGCAGGAACAGCAGCATGACAGCGCGCTTGAGCGCGAAATCGCGCCGCGCCAGCGCATAGGCCGCGGGAACGCCGATCAAGATCGATATCGCGACCACGAGCACGGTGATCTGGCCCGTCGCGATCAATACATAGTTCAGGGAGAATTCCCGCCAGGCCGTGGCGTACCAGCGCATCGTCAACCCGGCGGGCAGCCAGGTGCCGAGCCAACGCGAGGCAAACGAACTCACCGTGACGACCGCGATAACGCCGGCGACGTTCAGCAGGAAGAATCCCATCGCCAGCCAGATCGTCGCCGACCACAGGTGCTCGATCCACCGGTGGGGCCGGCGCAGCGTGCCCAGTCCCGCCGGTCCAGCGGCGCTCATCCCTTCGCCCCGCCGGCGGGACCGCGATAGAACAGGCCGCGGATCGAGAGCACGACGGCGACGATGACGAGCTGCACGGCGCACATGATCATGGCGATCGCTGACGCCAGGGAATAATCATAGTCCTCATAGGCCGCCTGGTAGGCCGCGATCGTGATGACGCGGGTCGAACTGGCCGGATTGCCCAGCAGGATGGCCGAGGGAAAGACCGAGAAGGACAGCACGAAGGCAAGGCAGAACACCACGGCCAGGCCGGGCGCCAGCAGCGGTAGGTAGATCTGGCGGAAGCGTTGGATCGGGCCGGCGCCCAGGGTTGCCGCAGCCTGCGCCAGCGCCGGGTCGATGCCCGTGATGTAGGACAGGATCAGCAGAAAATCGAACGGGAAGCCCGTGACCACCAGGGACATCAGAACGCCCCAGTAATTATGCGTCAGCTTGACCGGTGTGTTGATGAGTCCGAATTCGATGAGCGCGCGGTTGAACCAGCCCTGCGGGCCGAGATAGGTCAACAGGCCCTCGGCCACGAGCACGGTGCCAAGCGTGATCGGAACGACGAGCAAGCCGCTGATGATGCGCTGGGGGCGCGAGGCATGGCGCAGATGGAAGGCCAGCGGCAGGGCGAACCCGACATTGATCACCGTCGCTGGAATCGCCAGGGAGAGCGTGGTCCAAATGGTCTGGCTGAGATAGGGAGTCGAGAAGAACTTGGCGTAGTTGGCGGCGAACCCGCCCTCCTTCGGCGTGAAAGACAGGCCGAGCCCGTATAGGAACGGGTAGATAAACAGCAAAATGACGAACAGCACGCCGGGCACGACGAGGAGAACCGTGCGGTCGACGCCGGCATTCTGGCCAGCGATCCAAACGGTCGATTTCGCGACAGACCCGGCCATCAGCGTCACGCCGCGCCCGAGGCCACGGGATAGATCAGAACGCGATCTGCGCTGGCGTGACAGCGCAGGACATCCCCCGGTGCGACCCGTTGTGCGCTCCGGGCTTGCAGCATCGTGCCGGCGTCGGTGATCAGGTCCACGATATACTCGCGACCGCAATACTCGACGATCTCGACCCGGCCGACGATGCCGCCCTCGCTGCCGCCATCGAGCACCAGGTCGTTGGGACGGATCGCCACGACCGCGCGCCGACCGATTTCGCCTCGACGCAGGCCACGCAACGCGATCCCCTTGCCAGCCACATTCGCCCAGTCGCCGTCAACAGACGCCACGTCCAGCTCGAACAGATTGCGGTAACCCATGAAGCGCGCGACGTCGATGGTGGCGGGGCGGGCGTAGATGTCTTCGGGCGTCGCGATCTGCTGCACCCTCCCATCCTGCAGCATGACGATCCGGTCCGATAGCGACAGCGCCTCGTCCTGGTCATGAGTGACATAGATGGTCGACCGGCCGAGTTCGCGGTGGATGCGCTTCAGCTCGGTCCGCATTTCCAGGCGCAGGCTGGCATCGAGATTGGACAGCGGCTCGTCCATCAGCACCAGCGGCGGCTGCACGACGATCGCGCGCGCGATAGCGACGCGCTGCTGCTGCCCGCCCGAGAGCTGGCCGGGTAGCTTGTCGGCGTGCGCGCTGAGCTTGACGAGGTCGAGGACCTCGCCGACCCGACGGCGGATTTCGTCGCGCGGCAGCCGGCGCATGGCAAGGCCGAACCCGGTATTGCGCCGCACCGTCATATGGGGAAATAGGGCGTAGTTCTGGAACACCATGCCGAAGCCGCGTTCCTCCGGCCGCAACACGTCGATACGCCGGTCGTCGAGCCAGACGGTGCCCGAGGTCAGAGGCAGTAGTCCGGCGACACAGTTGAGCGCGGTGGTCTTGCCGCAGCCGGAATGGCCGAGCAGGGTGACGAATTCACCGCGCCGCACGGTCATGGTCAGACCGGCCAGCGCCACGGCACTGCCGAAACTCCGGCTTACGCCGTCCAGGCGTAATTCGCCGAAGGACGAACCGGCACCGGCGGGCGCGCTCAGGCGATCGGACAGCGGCGACTTGGAGTCCTGCATGGGGTCCCGCTCCTATTCGCGTCCGAAGGCAGCGGCCACCAGCCGCTCAGACCATGTTGGCGGTGACGGTGAACTGGGCTTGGCCCGGCACGCGACCTTCCTGCTTGTCGATCCCCTGCAACCCCGACTTGTTCTGGAAGCTCAGCAGGTTCGGGCGTAGGGGGCGCGGCGGATCGCCCACCAGCCAGAGCCGGAACAGCAGGCGCTCGCGACCGGGTTCGCCGCGATCGACGAAAGCCGTGCGGCCATGGACCATCTCGAAATTGCTCTGGAACACGGCCTCGCCCGGACTCAGCTTCATGTCGAAGCGCACCTCGTCGCGCATGGCCACCTGATCGAAGAAGTCGAGCGCGGTGCGCTCCAACGATATGTAGTTGCGCTTCGTCTCCCGCAAGGCCAACTCCCAGCCCTCCCGGGAGTAACGGCAGCTCAGCACACCCCCCGCCATGGAGAAGATCGGGCAATCGAAAGGCGTGATCGGTTCGGCGCCCGGCGCTTCCTCGCCCTTGCGATGATAGGGAAAGCCCTTGGCGTAAACCGGCATGTATTCCGGGTGTTCGCGTTGGATGATGTCGAAAATCGTCAGCGAGTTGGCGAACATGTTCATGCCGCCTTCCTCGGAGCTGCGAATGCAGAGCAGCCCGACCATCTCGGCCGAATCCGTATGCAGATCGAGCGCGCGGCTGCTGGTGTAGCCGCGGGCGTTCTTGCGATCCGTCACCAGTCCGAGATAGTCGCCATTCGCGCTCTGGGAGCAGCCCCGGCCGAAATGGGTGCCGACCCCCCAATAGATCGCCTTGAGATCATCGACACTGTAATCCTGGATCGGAAATCCGCTCAGGATGGCGATAGCGTAGCCTTCCCTGATCTGGTGCAGCACGCGCGCGAGAAAGCCATTGAGCGCGGGGTGATCGAAATCCTTGCGGCGAATCTCCTGGAACTCCAGCCCCTCGCCCTTGATCTCGGTCATCAGCTCTTTGATGGCGGCGCGATGCTCCGCCGTCAGTTGGAGGGTAAGCTGCTCCTTGCTCATTTCCGAGCTGAGCCAGCCGCGCTTGTGCGGCACCAGTTTAGCGGCAGCGGCCATAGCGATCTCTCCCAAAAATGCTCCGCTATTTCCGCTTCGCCGCGGCGCCGATCAATTCGTCCCACATGCGATGGGCAATGCCGAGGGTCTCGGCGAAAATCGGCGGTTCCATCGGATATTCATTGATCCACTTGTCGTATTCGGGGCGGCCGTACTCCTTGATGGCGTCCTGGCTTTCCCTAGGCGCCTGGCTCAGGGGCACGTTCTTGACCGAGGGGCCGGGATAGAAATAGCCCTGGTCATAGGTCATCGCCTGCTGCTCCGGTTTCATCAGATAAGCCATGATGTCGAGCACGACCGCCAGCTTGTCCTGGGAAATGCCCTTCGGGATGGCCATGAACTGCGCGTCGGTCACGAAGGTGAAGCCGTTCGGCCCGGTGATCAACTGCACCTTTGCCGATTTCGGCGCCACGCCGAGGACGCGGGGATTGATGTCCCAACCCATGGTGGTCAGGATCATGTCCTTCGATCCGTCACCCAATTCCTTCATCGTGGTGGAGGTCAGCGGCGGGTAGTAATCGATGCAGGTGTTGAGCTCCTTGAGATAGGCCCAGGTCTTGTCCCAGCCCTTGACCGGATCCCGGGGATTGCTGTCGCCAAGCATGTAGGGCAGGCCGAGCAGGAAGGCGCGGGCCGGGCCGGATTGCGCGGGGCGGCCATAGAACAGGCGATCGGGATTGGCCTTGCACCACGCCATCAGCTCGTCTGTTGTCTTGGGCGGGTTCTTGACCTTGTCGGGATTGTATTCGAGCAGCGGGCCAGCCGGTGTGAACACGACGGCGACGGCGTAACCCTGGGCGTCGCGATGGGTCTTGAGCGCGCCGGGCAGGAGCATGTCATCGACCTTGCCACCGAACTTCGATTCATATTCGGGCAGCACCTTGACCCACAGGCCCTGGACGATGCCGTCGGAGATGCCGTTGATCCCGCTCAACACCAGGTCGATATCGACTCGGCCGCCCGCCTGCTGCGCCTTGATCTTGCCGGCCAGCGTCGGACTCGGCCCCTTGCTGTAAGTGAAACGCGCGACCCGTTCGGGGTGCGCCGCGCGGTATTTTTCGAGCGCGTCCTGGGTCAGGGCGAGAACGCCGCCAACATCGATCACGTTGATGGTCTGGGGCGATTTCGGAAAGGGCGGCACCTGGGCATGACCAAGACCGGCGCTGCCGAGAATCAAGGCCCCAACGGCAGTGGCCACGCAGCCCAAACCGCCGATCGCGCGTGAGAATTTCCGTAGCGGCACGGCCCTGCTCCTCCTCCGGTTGGTCCAAGCGCCGGGTCAGGTCCCGCGCCCTGGTATTTTTGTTGCTTGGCTGGCAGGCGATCTTATAGGGCCGCCGAAACATCACCACGCTAATTTTTGTCACAGGGAACCTGACATATACTGACAGGATGGCAAGCTTTAACGGTCGCTACCGATCAGGAGGCAAAAGGTTCGTCGCCCAATATCGTGATGCGATGCATCACGCGCGTCTCGTTGGGATAGTCGTTGAGCGCGAGGTGCTGGGTGCAGCGATTATCCCAGACCGCGAGCGATCCGGTGCGCCAGCGGAAGCGGCAGGTGTGTTCGGGTCTAGTGGAGTGCCGCATCAGGAAATCGATCAGCGGCCGGCTTTCTTCCTCCGTCATGTCCTCGAAATTATGGGTGTGGCTGCCGATGAACAGCGATTTGCGGCCAGTCTCCGGATGCGTGCGGACCAGCGGATGGGCGCCAGTCATGCGCGCACTGCCGGGATCGCGGATCTTGATGGCGGTGCCGGTGGAATCGAAGACGGACTTGCCCCCGTCCATGCCGTCCTCGCCGCCGCCACGATTGAGATGGCTGCTGCTGCTGACCGTGCGCAGGCCGCGCACCATCCGCTGCATGCCAGGCGACAGCGTTTCGTAGGCCAGGTATTGGTTGGAGAACATGGTATCGCCGCCGAAGGGCGGAACCTGCCGGCCATAGAGGATCGAGACCATCGCCGGCCGCACCGCGAACATCTGGTCGGTATGCCAGAAATTGCCGACGTTTTTCTTGTCGGCCGGCGTCTTCTTAACCTCAAGAATCTCCGGATAGCCTTCGATCCCATCGGAAAGCGGGAAATAGAGGATCTCGCCCCAGCGGCGGGCAAAGGCGACGTGCTGTTCCGGCGTCAGCTTTTGGTCGCGAAAGAAGATGACCTGATGGCGAAGCGAAGCGGCGCGAATCTCCGCCATCACCTCGTCCGTCAGATCGCAGGACAGATCGACGCCGTCGATCTCTGCGCCCAGCGCGCCCGCGATCGAGTTGGCCTCGATCCAGCGATAGGGGCGACTGGCGGAGGTCTCTGCCGTTTGCACCTATAACTCCTCCGCTCTCTCCCGGTAGCCGCCATCGGCTATGACAAGATCGCGCACCGCTGGCGACCCCGGGGAGGCTCGAACTCCCAACCCTCAGCTTAGAAGGCTGATGCTCTGTCCAGTTGAGCTACGGGGTCAGTGGCGGGACCAAGTCCATATGCGCCGCCTGCGATTTCAGCGAATTCTGTCGAACTTGAAATTGTCGGCATAGGCTTTCGGCCGGATCGCGCGGGTGACCGCCGCCTGGATCGCGTAGTCGTGGCCGTGCTTGTCGCACCACGCGATGGCGTCGGCCTGACTGTCGAACTCGAGCCGGACTTGCCCCAGCGTATCGCCGGCGCTGGTCCAGCCCATCAAGGGTTCCGGTGCCTTGGGCGTGGCCGGCTCGTGCTCGACCACCCAGGACTGGGTCTTGGCACGGCCCGATTGCATCGCCGTCTTGCTCGGTTGGAAGATGCGCACTTTCATGGTCGGCAACCCGAATGAAATGATACGTGAGCGTACCGCACTGGTCGGGGTGAGAGGATTCGAACCTCCGGCTTCCTACACCCAAAATAGGCGCTCTACCAGGCTGAGCTACACCCCGTTCCCGCTGGCAAAGCAAGGGGATACACGAATGGCCGCGACAGGGCAAGCAAACGCCCTTCCCCCGGCTTTGCCCCCGGGGCAGGATGGCAATCCAATAGGGCACAAGGAGTCCTCCGCAATGTCGAGCAAGACCTGGGGCATGAGCGACGAGATTCGCGCCTATCTGCACGGTATTTCCCTGCGCGAGCACCCGGTTCTAGCCAAACTGCGCGAGGCGACCAAGCCGTTGCAATGGGGCGGCATGCAGATCTCACCCGAGCAAGGCCAACTTATGGCGCTGCTGGTGCAACTTCTGGGCGCGCGCAAGACCCTGGAGGTCGGCACGTTCACCGGCTATAGCGCGCTAGTCGTGGCGCTCGCCCTGCCCGGGGAAGGTAAGGTGATCGCCTGCGATGTCAGCGAGGAGTGGACGTCGATCGGCCGAAGTCATTGGGCAGAGGCCGGCATGACCGGCAAGATCGATTTGCGCTTGGCACCGGCCTTGGAAACCCTGGACGGCCTGATCCGGGATGGCGCCGCCGGCAGTTTCGACTTCGCCTTCATCGACGCGGACAAGAAGAATTACGACGGCTATTACGAGCGCGCCCTCACCCTGCTGCGCAAGGGCGGGCTGGTCGCCATCGACAATGTGCTCTGGGGCGGCAAAACCGCCGATGAGACCGTGACCGATGAAGACACGAGCGCCATCCGGGCGCTCAACCGCAAGGTCCACGTCGACAAACGCGTGGCGCTCAGCGTGCTGCCCGTGGGCGACGGGCTGACGCTGGCACTCAAGCTCTGACTATTTGAAGGCCTCGTGGCGCACCCGGTCGCCCGGCTTGATGCCGAGCCGCGATGCCGTGCCGCCGTTAAGCTCTAAAGTCGCGCGCACGGGCCCGTTGGAAGCGACGGTCGCTTCGGAATGGGGCACCGTGCGCTCCGCGATATTGACGATGCGACCGTCCGCGCCAATGAACACCATGTCGAGCGGGATGTAGGTATTCTTCATCCACATCGCCGCCATGCGCGGCGATTCGTAGACGAACAACATGCCGGCATCGGGCGCCATCTGCTTGCGGAACATCAGGCCGAACGACATCTGCTCCGGCGTCTGCGCCAATTCGATATTGAAGCGGTGCGTGCCCGACGCGGTCTCGATGGTCAGGGCGGATTTGGGAAAGGCCGGGGATTGCTGAGCGACGGCCGATGCGGCGACAGCCAGCGCCAGCAGCAAAGCCGCCGCCGCCAACCTGGCAATCCGATCGAACCGCGCCTGAAGCCTTGCGATGCTCATCATACCCATACCCTACTCATGCGCCGCAGCCGCTGCAACGATGGCGCGCAGCTCGGCGCGCACCGGCCCATCCCGCGGCGGATCGGCAAGAGTCGCAAACCAACGGTCCGGAGGATTGCGGCCGCGGCTGTGGTTCCACGACAGGCCGCGCAGTACGGCCTCGGCCGCCTCGGGCAACGGTGCGTCCAAGTCGTGGCCGTTGAGCACGCCCCAAATGCCGGCCCAGCAGCGCGCGACGGCCCAGGGATTGTAACCCCCGCCGCCAAGCACAAGCACGCGCGGCGCCATGCCCTTGAGAGCACCAACCGCGCGCCAGATCGCCCGGTTCGATAGGTCGAGCCCGCTCTGCGGATCGTCGGCAAGGCCGTCGCAGCCACATTGGATCAGGAGCGCGTCGGGCGCGTGCCGGCGAATTAGGGGCAAGATCGCCGCGTCGACCGCCAGGGCCATTTCGCTGTCGTTGAAGCCGGCAGGCACGGGCAGGTTGCGCGCCGTGCCGCCCGCGCCCCCAACGGGCTCAATCCCCGTACCCGGCCAGCGCCCGGCCTCGTGAATTGAGACGGTGAGCACGCGCGGATCGCCCAGGAATGCGTCCTCCACACCGTCGCCGTGGTGGGCATCGAGATCGACATAGGCGATGCGGTCGAGACCACCATCAAGTAAGCGCAGAATGGCCAGCGCGGGGTCGTTGAAATAACAAAAGCCGCTGGCCCGATCGGGCCGGCCATGGTGGGTGCCGCCTGCCGGGCTGTGGACGATGCCACGCCCGGCATCAAGCAGCATCTCGGCTGCCAGCAGCGAGGCGCCGCAGGCAGTCGCGGGCCGGAAAAAAATCTCGGGGAAAACCGGATTGCCGTTACGCCCGATATTGTAGCGCTCGCGCAGGGCCGGCTCGACGCTCCCCGACGCCTCGGCCGCCATGAGAGCCGCGACATAATCCGGCGCGTGGAAGCGCGTGAGTTGATCCGGCCGAGCGATCGGACTTTCGATATAGGCCTCGGGCGGCAGCCAACCGAGCGCGCGGGCGAGATCGATGGTGGCGGAAACCCGCGGGATCGCCAGGGGATGCTTGGCGCCGTAGGTGGAGCGCCGATAGATCTCGCTGCCAATGAAGCGCGGGCGGGCAGTCATTCGCGCGTTCCCGAGGGTACCCAACCCACCGCCATTGTCTCTTCCTCTGCTCAGCCTGCATGCCCGCCGGATCGCTTGACGACCAACTTGCCCTCATGGGAAAGGGAGAACACGGGGTTGACACCGTCGCCGCAACCGCGTCGGCGGTCAAATCCGCAAAGACCGGGGGAAATGAGCCGATGCACGAGAGCGCAGCGTGGGTGCCCAATGTTCTGTTCGGCCTCAACCCGATGTGGGTGTCCTCGATCCTCTTGATCGTGACCTATGTGGCAATCATGAGCGAGAAGATCAATCGCTCGATCGTCGCCGTCTTGGGTGCCGGGATCATGATCCTGTCCGGCGTGCTCAACCAGGACGAAGCGTTCAAAGGCATCGATTTCAACACGATTGCCTTGCTGACCGGCATGATGATTATCGTCAGCGTGACGCGCAAATGCGGCGTGTTCCAGTACGTCGCGATCTGGTCGGCCAAGAAATCCCAGGCCAGCCCCTGGGGCATCCTGATCATGCTATCCGTGGTCACGGCCGTGCTGTCGGCCCTGCTCGACAATGTGACGACGGTGCTGCTGATCGTGCCGGTCACGCTGGCCATCACCCGCGATTTGGACGTACCGCCCTACCCTTTCCTGTTCGCCGAGATTTTTGCCTCCAACATCGGCGGCACCGCCACCCTGATCGGCGACCCGCCCAACATCCTGATCGGCTCCCTCGTCGATCTCAGCTTCAACGATTTCGTGATCAACCTCACGCCCGTCATCATCGTTATCATGGCGGTGCAGTTGCTGTGTACGCACTTGATCTGGGGCCGGCACATGAGCGCCACGCCCGTGCGGCGCGCGCGCGTCATGGCCATGAACGAGATGGATGCAATCACGGACTGGACCCTGTTGCGCCAATCCCTATCGGTTGTTGCGATCGTCATCGTCGCCTTCGTGCTGGCGCGCCCGCTACACCTGGAGCCCGGCACCATCGCCATGTTCGGGGCGGCCGCGCTCATGCTGCTGGACAACCTTGTCCACCACGGCGAGGCGCAAACCGAGAACATCAACAAGACCTTCGCGGACGTCGAATGGATCACCATTTTCTTCTTCTGCGGCCTGTTCATGGTGGTCCATGGCGTCGAAGTCGCCGGCGTGCTGAAGCTGCTTGCCGACCACCTGATCGTGGCAACGGGCGGAGATCTCGCGCTCACGGTCTATGCTATTCTGTGGTCGTCCGCGATCCTGTCGGCGATCGTCGACAACATCCCCTTTGTCGCCACCATGATTCCCTTGATCAAGGCGATGGCGCCGAATTTCGGCGGTCCGGAAGGTCTGTTGCCCCTGTGGTGGGCGTTGTCGCTCGGCGCTTGCCTGGGCGGCAACGGCACGCTGATCGGGGCCAGCGCCAATTTGACCGTGGCAGGGCTAGCCGAACGCAACGGCATCCGCTTCAGCTTCCTGACCTATACAAAATACGCCTTCCCGCTGATGCTGATCAGCATCGCGATCAGCCATGTCTATATGTGGCTGAGATACCTCTGAGGTGGGGAGAGCGTCAGGTCTTCCGTAATTTCTGGGCGGCGAGCGCGACGGCAACGGCTGCAATTCCAATGACGTCGCCATAGTTCACGCTGATTCCCGCCAGCTTCGCCGGCAATCCAAACCAGCGCTCTAAGAGGCCCGGCACGACGAGTAGAATGCCCGCCGCCAGAAGAAGAAGCCGCTCGATCGCGGTGGTGCGCTTGAGCAACCAGCTCTGGGCGGCGGCGGCGATCGCACCGATGCCGATGCCGGTCGTTACCGTGATCGCCACGATGTCGATCCACGATCCGTCCTTGGGCACGACCAGCAACAAGCCGATGCCGGCGGGATCGAGCACGAAGACGAACGGCACCAGGAAGGCTGGCATGGTGTATTTCCAGGATTGCAGCGTCGTCTTATAGGGATCGCCGCCGGTGATGGCGGCAGCGGCGAAGGGCGACAGCGCAGTCGGCGGCGACACCTCGGACAAGACGGCGTAGTAGAAGATGAACATGTGGGCGGCATAGTCGGGCACGCCCAGTTGGATCAAGGCGGGCGCGGCGATTACGGCGCAGATGATGTAGGACGCCGTAACCGGCACGGCGAGCCCGATGACCCATACGATCAAGGCCGTGTAAACGGTGGTCAAAAGCAAGCTACCGCCGGCATAGGCAATCGCGATGGCGCTGAATTTGAGACCGAGGCCGGTGAGCGTGACGACGCCGACGATGATGCCTGCCGTGGCGCAGGTGCCCGCAACGTTGAGCATGCCGATCGACCCCGCCGAGAGCGCCTGCCACAACTTCTTGGGCCAGAGAGCGCAGTCCCGATGCAGATAGCTCGACAGCCAGGCCACCACGGTCGCCCAGAACACCGACAGCAGTGGCGAGAAGCCGAGCAGCATGAAAACGACGATCGAAATCAGCGAGACGAAATGAAACCAGTATTCCCGCGTTAGCGCCCACACGCCCCGGTCCTTGTCGATGGTAACGCCAACGATGCCGAATCGCCTCGTGTCCAGTTCCACCATCACGAACAAGGAGAGGTAATAGAGAATGGTCGGGATGACGGCCATGCGGATGACGTCGAGATAGGATATTTTCAAGAATTCAGCGATCAGGAAGGCGGCCGCGCCCAGCACCGGCGGCGATAGGATGGCGCCGAGACCGCCAGCTGCGAGCAGGCCGCCGGCCGCATTTTTTTCGTAGCCGGCCTTGGCCAGGAGCGGATAGGCAACGGAGCCAATCGTGACCGTGGTCGCCACGCCGGAGCCGGACGGACCACCCAGCAGGAACGATGCCATGACGACCGAACGCCCCGCGCTCGATGACTTTCCGCCCATAGCAGCCATGGAGAAGTCGATGAAGAACTTGCCCGCGCCGGAGAATTGCAGGATGGCACCGAAAATCGTGAACATGATGATCAGACTGGAAGACACGTCTACCGCCGTGCCGAAAACACCTTCCAGTGTCATGTAAAGCTGACCGACCAAGCGCTCGAAGTCGTAACCACGATGGGTCCAGGGCGGAGGCAAATGCGGTCCGAACAACGCATAGGCTAGGAATAACAGCGCGACCACCGGCATGATCCAGCCGGTCGACCGTCGCGTCGCCTCCAGCAGCAATGCCATGAACGCCAGGCCCATCGCGATGTCCATCGCGCGGGGCGCGGTGTAGCGGTCGGTGAGGTCGTCGCCGCCAGCGATCAGATACCAGACGACCGCGATTGAGGCGGCCGCCCCCAGAATGTCCCACGGCATCAGGCGATGACGGAAGCGCCGGGCCATGGGGAACAGCAGGAAAGTCAACACCAGCATGAAGCCGACATGGACAGGGCGGAGCACTTGGGCCGACACGATGTCGTAGGCCGCGTAGAGATGGAATAGGGTCATGGCCACGGCCAGCCCGGAAATCGCTACCCCGAGCCAACCGCCGAAACGGTTAACCGCCCCTTCCTCCTGCTCGATGAATTCTTCGGCCTTTTTCGCAGCTGCATCATCAGCGCCGGCCGCGCTCGTACCTTGTTCCGTCATGAGCCCCGCCGCCGTCACCGCATTACCCAGATCATAACAGTCGCGGCACGGTTTGCCGCCACTTGGTCTGTCGGCCTCCGCCTCAACAAGCAAAAAGCCCCATTCCAGCGCTTGCGGAATGGGGCTTTTGGAACCCTACAACGTCATAAGGGCTGCATCTACATGATGTTGACGTTCTTCTCTTTGAAATATCGGGCCGCTCCGGGGTGCCAATTGATCGGCGAATTTGCCTGCTTCTGATTGTCGAGCTTGACGTTCTTCGCCTCGCCATGGACCTGAGCCCATTCGTCGCGGTGCTCGAAGATCGTCTTAACGATGTTGTAGGCAAAATCGTCCGTCATCGACTCGTGGACCACGAGCAGGTTCCACACCGAGGCGACTTTGTTGTCCTTAGCCTGCCCCGGATAGGTGCCGGCGGGGATGACGCTCGCCGCATAAAGCGGGCCATATTTCTGATTCATCCCAGCAACCGTCGCCTCATGGTCAATCAACGCGATCTTGGTGCCGGGCGTCGCCGCGAGGTCGGTAACGCCCGCGGTCGGCAGACCGCCAACCCAGAAGTAGGCGTCGATCTTCTTATCCTTGAGCGCATTGGTCGATTCGGCCACGCCGAGACGTTCGCGCCTCATGTCCTTGTCCTTGTCGAGGCCGGCGGCCTCAATGACACGGAATCCCATGACCTCGGTGGCACTTCCAGGCGAACCCGTTGACACCCGCTTGCCCTTGAGATCGGACATCTTGGTGATGCCCGTTCCTTCGACACTGACGACGTGCATGATGTTGGGGTAGAGTACCGCCAGTAATCGCTGGGGCACTTTATTGTCCTTGAATTTGTCCTGGCCCTGCTGAGCGTCGAGCGCTGCGTCGGCCATGGTGAAAGCGATCTCCGCCTTCTTCGAACCGATGAGCTGAAGATTGGCGACCGAGCCGCCCGTCACCTCGGCAGTCGCCTGCCAGCCCGGCACATACTTGGTCAGTAGGTTGGCGAGGCCGCCGCCGAGCGGGTAATACACGCCGCCGGTGCCGCCGGTGACGATCGACATCGTAACCTTGTTCTGCGCGACGGCCGACCCAGCAATCGACATGCCGGCCAGCAATGCCGCACCTACGATCCAACGCTTCATAACTGCCTCCCACTCGTCTTCGTTATCCCTGGGCGCAACCCTTCCGGGAACCGCGCGCAATCGATATAAGTATGCCACATCAGGGGTTCCGGAGTCTCGCCCGGATCGCCGGCCAAATGTCGCCCACCCCGCCCCGGCCCTTGTCAAGGTTTTGTCATTGGGCCGGTTCGCCTTGTCGTATAGTCGCCTCCCCCGACCGCAAACGACGATCGCCGGGGATGCGAGACAGCCTATGCCCATGATGCCTCACGCCGCCATTGCAGAACCGCGCTCGAAACGCCCCGTTAGGGAGTCGCTGTTTTTTTGTGCGGCACTCGCCTTGGTCTATCTCGGGTTCGTCGCGTGGACCTCGCTCGACTGGGTAAAGTCCCCCCGCTTCCTGGCCGAGGAAGGCAATCTGTTCTTCGAGAACATACGGCTACTCGGCATCCGCGATTCCATCTTCTTCCTGCACAGCAGCGGCTACTACCAACTGCCCAACAATTTGATCGCCATGATCGGCGTTCGCCTGCCGATCGAGTTTTGGCCCACGACGACCCAGCTCGCGTCCGTCCTGATTCAGGCCGCCGTGGTCGTCAGTCCTTTCTGGGTGCGCGGCGCACCGATCGGCACGGCGTGGCAACGCGCAGTTTTGAGCGTCGGTTTCATGCTCGTCCTGCCCAATTCCGAGACCTGGTTGAACAGCACCTGTATCCAGTTCCTGTTCGCCATTCCGCTCGCTCTCATGATGCTGGACGACCGGCACGCTATCGCCATAGCCGAGCGATGTGCGCTCGGCGCCTATGCCCTGCTCGCCGCGTTGAGCGGGCCGCCCGCCTGTATCTTCGCACCGATGTTTTGGTTGGCCTTCGCCATCTCTCGCACGCGTCATCTGTTGACCGTCGCAACCATCCTGACGATTGCAGCAGTCGCGCAGGCGCTACTCATGGCCAAATTCGGTGTCATCGCGTCGCCGGAGATGGGGTCCTGGGCCGATTGGCTAACCGGCGCGCGTCATTGGCCAAACGCCGCACTCGTCAACAGCTTCGTTCTGCCCGTACTCGGCGAGCGAGCCGTCGCGGCAGTCAATCGCACGCTGGCTGCTTTTCCCAGTTCCTGGATTGGGGGGTGCACGATTCTACTCGGTTGCGTAATTCTCGCAGTTTCGGCGGCGTGCCGTTCTCTGCCGGGCCGCATCACGGCACTGCTGACCGTCGCGTTCTGCGGGTACTCGTTCGCATCGCTCGTTGCCAACGGCATCGATCCCCGGCAACTCCTCGCCGACCAAGTCATCGGTGCGCGTTATACGATCGTGACCAGTCATCTCACCCTGATCCTGGCTCATGTTTGGTTCGTGGCCGCCGCCGGCATTGCGGCGACATCGCTGGGTGCCGCGCTATCGATCGCCATAGCCGTATCCGGCGCGACCTATGCATTCATCGGCCGGAAACAGGATGAGGCTGCACCCTGGGCGGCGGAGGTCGCCGCCTGGCGTCGCGGCGAACGACCCTGCGGTCTGCGCTATGCCGGAGCGGGCGGCACTTGGACCTTGCTCATGGATCGCAATGCAACGCGTGCTTATATCGCCGTGGCTTTGCACGAACGCGGCCATCTGGCACCGGAGGCCGTGCCCGGCACCCCGAATTTTTACGACGCCGTTTCCGAGGGCATCCGGGAGTTCAAACGGCGCGAATTCGGTCGCAAGAACGCCAACGATATCCTCGGCCCTCGTGTGATCGCGGCCTTATGCGGGCCGATCTATCGCAAACCCAGGTAGGGATCCAGGATTGGTTGAGCCACACGCACTCCTCAAAACCCGCCTTGACCGCGTTCGCCGCTAAATGGTTGACTACGCGCACGTCCAACACCGGCTCGGTCGACACGACCGGGCCATATGAAGAAGCGTTGAAGGGAGGTTGCGATGCCAAGCACCGTAAAGATGACGGTGAACGGCAAGTCCGTGTCCGGCCAGGTCGAGGGGCGCACGCTGCTGGTGCA
This sequence comes from Alphaproteobacteria bacterium, assembly GCA_009694085.1. GTDB lineage: Bacteria > Pseudomonadota > Alphaproteobacteria > SHVW01 > SHVW01 > SHVW01. The sequence goes on along the minus strand of SHVW01000001.1, from coordinate 23,524 downwards.
GTTCCTGCGCGAAACGTTGAGCCTGACCGGAACCCATGTCGGTTGCGATACCAGCCAGTGCGGCGCCTGCGTCGTCCATGTCGATGGGCGCTCGGTCAAGAGCTGCACCATGCTGGCAGTCCAGGCCGAGGGCGCTGCCGTCGCCACGATCGAGGGGTTGGCGCCCGCCGGCGGCGATCTGCATCCCATGCAGGCCGCCTTCCGCGAGCATCATGGGCTGCAATGCGGCTTCTGCACGCCGGGCATGGTCATGAGCGCAGTCGATCTGGCCAAGCGCAACAAAAGCCCGAGCGAGCAGGAAGTTCGCGAATGGCTCGAGGGCAACATCTGCCGTTGCACGGGCTACCACAATATCGTCAAGGCCGTGATGGCCGGGGCGCGCGCCATGGCAACGGGCAAGGGAGGCGATGATGACTGACACCGGAATCGGCGCACCGGTTCGCCGGCGCGAGGATTATCGCTTCCTCACGGGCAAGGGCACCTACACGGACGACATCAACCGTCCGCACCAGACCCATGCCTATATCCTGCGCTCGCCTCACGCCCATGCCGAGATCAAGGGCATCAAGACCGACAAGGCGAAGAAGGCACCCGGCGTCGTTGCCATCTTCACCGGCGCCGATATGGCGGCCGACGGTGTTGGTGGCCTGCCCTGCGGCTGGCTGGTCCATTCGAAAGACGGCTCGCCCATGGTCGAACCGCCCCACCCGCCTTTGGTACCCGACCGGGTGCGCCATGTCGGCGACCAAGTCGCGGTCGTGATCGCGGAAAGCTTGGATCAGGCACGCGAGGCGGCCGAGTCGATCGAGGTCGACTACAAGCCCCTGCCCGCCATCATAAACACCGCCCAGGCCGCGAAATCCGGATCGCCCCAGGTGTGGGACCAGGCCAAGAGTAACACCTGCTATGACTGGCATATCGGCGACAAGGCGGCGACCGACGCCGCTTTCGCCGGGGCCGCCCATGTCACCAAGCTCGACCTGATCAACAACCGGCTCGTGGCCAACGCCATTGAGCCGCGCGCGGCGATCGGCGACTACGACACCGGCACGGGCCACTACACGCTCTACACCACCAGCCAGAACCCCCACGTAATCCGGCTGCTCATGGGCGCCTTCGTGCTCAAGCTGCCGGAGCATAAGTTGCGCGTCGTCGCCCCCGATGTGGGCGGCGGCTTCGGTTCGAAAATCTACCACTATGCCGAAGAGGCCATCGTCACCTGGGCCTCCAAGAAAATAGGCCGGCCGATCAAATGGACGGCCGATCGCTCGGAAGCGTTCATGTCCGACGCCCAGGGCCGCGACCACGTCACCCATTGCGAACTAGCCATGGACAAGGACGGCAAGTTCTTGGGCTTGCGCGCCAGCACCACGGCCAATCTGGGCGCCTATCTCTCGACCTTCTCCACCTGCGTGCCCACCTATCTGCACGGCACGCTGCTGGCTGGCGTGTACACCACGCCCGCGATCTATTGCGAAGTGCGCGCAGTGTTCACCAACACCGTGCCGGTCGACGCCTATCGCGGCGCCGGACGACCGGAAGCCACATATCTGCTCGAACGCATCGTCGACAAAGCCGCGGACGAAATGAAGATCGACCCGGCGGAACTGCGCCGGAAGAATTTCATCCCGAAGGACGCCTTCCCCTACCAGACGCCGGTAGCGCTCCAATACGACACCGGCAATTACCAAGCCACCCTCGATCAAGCACTCAAAATGTCCGACTACGCCGGCTTCAAGGCCCGGCGCGAGGAGGCCAAGAAGCGCGGCATGCTGCGCGGCATCGGCATCGCCTCTTATATCGAGGCCTGCGGCATCGCACCGTCCAACGTGGCTGGCGCGCTCGGTGCGCGGGCTGGTCTTTACGAGGCCGCCCAGGTGCGCGTGCACCCGACCGGCTCGATCAGCGTCTTCACTGGCAGTCATTCCCATGGCCAGGGTCACGAAACGTCGTTCGCTCAAGTCGTTTCCGATCGTTTGGGCGTGCCGATCGAGAATATCGACATCGTCCATGGCGATACGGCCAAGGTGCTGTTTGGCATGGGCACCTACGGTTCGCGCTCGATCGCGGTCGGCGGCACGGCTATCATGAAGGCGCTCGACAAGGTGATCGCCAAAGGCAAGAAGATCGCCGCCCATATGCTCGAAGCGGCCGAGGCCGATATCGAGTTCAAGGATGGCAAGTTCCAGGTCGCCGGCACGGATAAATCCAAGGCGTTCGGCGAAGTCGCGTTCGCGGCTTATGTGCCGCACCACTACCCGCTCGACAAGGTCGAGCCGGGCATGGACGAAACCGCGTTCTACGACCCGCTCAACTTCACCTTCCCGTCCGGCACCTATGTGTGCGAGGTCGAAATCGACCCCGACACCGGCATCACGCGGATCGTGAACTTCGTGGCCGCCGACGATTTCGGCAAGATCATCAATCCGATGATCGTCGAAGGCCAGGTCCATGGCGGGCTGGTCCAAGGCATCGGTCAGGCGCTGCTCGAAAGCTGCATCTATGACGACAAGTCGGGCCAGTTGCTGACCGGCTCCTACACCGACTACTGCATGCCCCGGGCCGACGACGTGCCGTCCTTCAAGGTCGAGACCAGCAAGGAAGCCACGCCCTGCACGCACAATCCCTTGGGCGTGAAGGGTTGCGGCGAAGCCGGCGCCATCGGCGCGCCTCCAGCCGTCATCAACGCGATCGTCGACGCCCTATCGGAGCGCGGCGTCACCCACATCGAAATGCCGGCGACACCCGAGCGGGTGTGGCGCGCGATCCACGGCACCGTGGCCCGTGCGGCCGAGTAAGAGAGGAAGCAACCCATGCGCGACTTCAACTATCAACGCCCGAACAGCGTGGCCGACGCCGCCAAGGCACTCAAAGGCGAGGCCAAGCTGATGGCGGGCGGCATGACGCTGATCCCGACCATGAAGCAGCGACTGGCCAGCCCGTCCGACGTTGTCGATCTCGCCGGGGTCAAGGATCTCGCGGGTATCAAGAAGGACGGCAACGCCATCGTCATAGGCGCCATGACGAGCCATGACGAGGTCGCCCACTCCGCCGAGGTCAAAAAGGCGATCCCGGCGCTGGCCGATCTCGCCGACGGCATCGGCGACCCGCAGGTCCGCAATCGCGGCACCATCGGCGGCTCGATCGCCAACAACGATCCCGCCGCCGATTATCCCGCGGGCTGCATGGCACTCGGCGCCACCATCGTCACCAACAAGCGCAAGATCGCGGCCGACGATTTCTTCAAGGGCATGTTCGAGACGGCGCTCGGCGACGGCGAAATCATCACCGCCGTCAGCTTCCCGATCCCGGACAAGGCGAACTACCAGAAGTTCCCGAACCCGGCCTCGCGCTACGCCATCGTCGGCGTCATGGTGGCGAAATCGGGCGGGACTGTCCGCGTCGCCGTGACCGGCGCCGGGCAGTCCGGCGTGTTCCGCCACAAGGATGCGGAGGCCGCGCTCGCCAAGTCGTTCGCCGCCGGCGCGCTCGACGGCCTCAAGACCGATGCCAAGAAGCTCAATAGCGATATGCACGCCTCGGCCGAATACCGCGCCCATCTCGTGGGCGTGATGGCCAAGCGCGCGGTCGCCGCCTGCGGTTAAGCGGCCAAACGTTAACTAAAGGCGGGGCGGCGCGGGGGGGAAATCCCGCGCCGCCCCGATCTTTTTTGGGTTATCGGTTGCCGGGCCGGCCGTCGCGCGGCGTGGCATAGCTGATATCGGCGGCATCGACGGCAGCGCAACCGGCGGCACCCAGGGCGAGTCAGCCGGCAAAAATGGACAGAGCGTGCGAGCCCCAGCGATATGAACCTGCCTGGCCTGCGGCTGCATGCACTCAAGGGCAGGCTTGCTGGTTACTTTGCCGTCTCGGTCTCGGGAAACCATCGCGTGATCTTTCGATTCGACGGTGCGGATGCCGTTGACGTGGACCATCTCGACTATCACTGAGGACACTCTCCAATGCCCATGCACAACCCGCCCCACCCCGGTGAGGTGATCCGGGCACTCTGCCTGAAACCGCTGGGGTTGTCGGTAACGCGCGCAGCTCAAGGTCTGGGCGTGTCGCGCAAGACATTGTCCGAGCTGCTCAATGGGCGGTCGGGCATTTCGCCGGATATGGCGATCCGCCTAGCGCGGGCGTTTGGCGGCAGCCCGCAGAGCTGGCTCGCGCAGCAAATGCAATTCGAACTCTAGCATGCAGAGCTACGCGCACGAGGCTTTCGCGTCGAGCGATTCAAGGCAGCTTGAGCGCCCCTACCCCGACCGCTCCCAGGTGATAGTCGTGACGCGGTCCTTCCCCGCCGCCGGTGTCGGCGCCGATTTCAGGATCACGCGCTTGCCTTCGAAGGTATAGAACCGTGTCTGGGTCTGACTCTGGAGGTTGGGGAAATGGCAGTGTTCGATGCGGTGATGCACGGCCCCGTCCGCCACATGGTAAGGCCCGGCATAGGTGAAGAGACCGTCAAAGGCCATCGCCTTCTCGCGATCGGTCCCGGCGCGCGCTTCGCTCGATTTGAACGGCGGGCGCTCCCCATGGGTCAGAACCACCGCCATGTGGCTGTCGGCAGTCCAGATGATGTAGCCCTTCGGCGCCGGCCCGTAGGGGTAATCGACCTCGCCATCGGCTGCGCGGCGCTCGATCGAGACCAGGCGCCAGGCGCCGATGAATTTGGCTTGGTCGGACAATGAACTCTCCCTACCCATCGTTACCGCGACAGTGTGCCCAATCGAAGGGCCTCGCGCCACAATGTTAGGGGAATCGCTTGAAGGAACAAACCTCGAATCCCGACTGACAAGTCTTCTCAGCACAGCGCTTGAAGACTCGGGAAACTAGATTGTTCGGCTGAGGTGACAATCCGAGGTAGGTAAACGGGGCACCGCAACAGGCTCGGACGTAAAGACCTCACATCGCAGATCACGTATTGAGCCGTTCAAGCGATTGCCCTGGCTACAATGTCGCGCGGCATTTACAAGAGCCGCAGACTAGCCTACTTTTCCACACAAGCTGCGCGCTGATGAGGTCGCCTGCCTTGTTCTCGAGCCAAAGAGGTGTAGGATGTCGAAGCACGTATTTGTCAGCATTTCCGGTCTCGCATTTGCCGCTTTGTTGTCGGGCGCCGCGATGTCTGCCGATTTGCGCATCGGCGTGTCGTCGGAAGCCACGACCATGGACCCCCATTTCTACAACCTCTCGCCCAATGTTGAGGTCAATCGTCATATCTTCGACTACCTGATCGATCTCGACGACAAGACGCAGCTCATCCCCGCCCTGGCCGTGTCCTGGCGCGCCATTGACGACACAACCTGGGAGTTCAAACTGCGCCCCGGCGTCAAATTCCATGACGGCACGCCGCTCACCGCCGGAGACGTCGCCTTCACCTATGAGCGGGCCCAGAACGTGCCGAACAGCCCGGCCAGCTATGGCCAGTACCTCAAGCGTATCAGCGCGGTCACTGTGGTGGATGACCTGACCTTGCACATCAAGACCGCGACACCCTACGCGGCTCTGCTCTACGAATTGACCAATGTTGGCATCATCTCGCGCAAGATCGGGCAGGATGCAAAGACCCCGGACTACAATTCCGGCAAAGCAGCGCTCGGCACGGGTCCCTACAAACTCGTCGAGTGGGTCCAGGGCGACCGTCTTGTGCTCCAGCGCAATGAAGGCTACTGGGGCGCCAAGCCCCATTGGGACCGCGTGATCGTCAAACCGATCACCAACCCGGCCTCGCGCACCGCCGCCTTGTTAGCCGGCGATGTCGATGTGATCAACAATGTGCCCAGCAGCGACATCGCGCGCCTCAAGCAAGACGCCCGGCTCAGCCTGTCCCAAGGCCTGGGCCTACGCCTCTATTATCTGTCGCTCGACAGCAATCGCGACGTCACGCCCTTCGTCATGGATAAGGACGGCAAACCCCTGGCCAAGAACCCGCTCAAGGATGTGCGCGTGCGCCGGGCGATCTCCAAGGCGTTCAACCGGGATGCCATTGTCAGCCAGATCATGGAAGGCCAGGCCATGCCGGCCGGCCAGTACCTGCCGGAGAGCCTGCCCGCTACCAGCGCCAAGCTGAAGCCCGAGGCCTACGATCCCGAAGGCGCGCGCAAGCTACTGGCCGAGGCCGGCTATCCCGATGGCTTCTCGATAACCATTCACGGTCCCAACGACCGTTATCCCAACGACGCCAAGGTGGTCCAGGCGCTGGCTCAGATGCTGGCGCGCATCGGTGTCAAGACGGCGGTCGACACTATGTCGCGCACCATCTATTTCGGCCGCTTCTCCAAGCTGGAATTCAGCATCGGCTTTTCCGGCACGAGCACGGATACGGGCGAGGTCATGGACATGCTGAAATACCTGTCCCAGACCTTCAACGCCGACAAGGGCGTAGGCGCGGGCAATCGCGGTCGCTACTCCAACGCCAGGTTCGATCAGTTGATCGAGCAGGCCTATGGCACAACCGACGAGGCTAAGCGCAACGCGCTGATCGTCGAGGCGACCGAAATCGCCATCGGCCAGGACGTCGCGCTGGTGCCGCTCTACTGGCCTTTGAACACCTGGGGCACGCGCAAGGGCTTGTCCTATGCCGCCCGGCCGGACGAGTACACGCTGGCCACCGGCGTCAAGCCCGTGCCGTAGGCCCGACATGGTAAAGCGATCGACCGGACTGAGGGCCGGCGCCGAGACCCTGGCCTTCCATTGGGACACCCTGGTGTTCGACTGTCTGTCGCTCGACTACATCCTGGACGAGCCCTATGCCACGCGCGTTCTGGAGGCCGGGGTCAACGCCACCAACCTGACCATCACGGACGAGTCCGATTCTTGGGATCAGGTGCTGCGCCTGGTCGAGGCGGCGGCGGAGAAGATCGAGGCAAGCCCGGTGCTGGTCCAGGCGACGTGCGCTGCCGACATCGTCAAGGCAAAGAAGGCCGGCAAGGTCGCGATCATCCTCGGCACCCAAGGCGCCTCCATGATCGAGACCTCCCTGTGGCGGGTTGAACTGCTGCACCGCCTGGGCATCCGCTATTTCGGCCTGGCCTATACCGGCGCCAATCTCTTCGCCGATGGCTGCGGCGAAACCCGCGATGCAGGTGTCAGCTTCCTCGGCCGCGAGCTGATCGAGGTGGTCAACGGCCTGCCCATGCTGCTCGACCTGTCCCATTGCGGCCACCGCACGCGCGCTGAAGCGACCCAGCTCGCCAAGCACCCGGTGTGCACCCATTCCAACGCCTACACGGTCAATCCGAACGACCGCAACACCAAGGACGAAACGATCATCGCCATGGCGCGCAAGGGTGGCGCTATTGGCGTGTGCGGCCTGACCAAATCGGTCTGGCCGAAAGGTGCCACCATCGGCCATATGCTCGATCATCTCGACCATTTCGTGAAACTGGTCGGCCCGCGTCATGTTGGCATCGGGCTTGATCTGACCGAGGGTTATCAAGAGGCGTTCCGAAAGAGCGGGGTCAAGCACGAGGTGCCGAAATGGCGACGGCTGCGCCCCGATATCTTCGGCACGCCGGAGGAGTTTTTTACGGTCAGTTACCCCAGGGGCCTCGATACCATTCGCCTCCTGCCGAATTTCACCCAGGGCCTGTTCGACCGGGGCTACAGCCGCGACGCCGCCGCCGCCATCATGGGCGGCAATTGGTTCCGCAACTTCAAATCGGCCTGCGGCTGAACCGAGCCCCGGCGGCGCACACATTGCCAAACCGGGGTTTCCCTCAGCCGGTTTTTTAACTATTGTCGGGCCCTGCCGAACCCGGAAGGCCCGCCCCTAGATCATGACCGCCGCCGCTACCCTGCCCGCCAAGCCCCGCGCGCACGCCGTCCCGGTTTCTGTCGACGAGACGGTCGAGCTGCTCAAATCGGGCGCCTATGTCGCCGACCGCAGCCTGGCGACCGCGCTCTATCTGGCGCTCAGCCTGAAGCGCCCGCTGTTCCTGGAGGGCGAGGCCGGGGTCGGCAAGACCGAGATCGCCAAGGTGCTGGCCGCCACGCTCGGGCGCCGTCTGATCCGGCTGCAATGCTATGAGGGCCTCGACGTCGCCTCGGCGGTCTATGAGTGGAACTACGCGCGCCAGATGATCGAGATTAGGCTTGCCGAGGCGGCGGACAAGAGCGCCGATCGTACCAAGCTCGGCGCCGATGTCTTCGCCGAACGTTTCCTGATCGAGCGCCCGCTGCTCCAGGCCTTGAAACCCGATCCGGCCGGCGCCCCCGTGCTGCTGATCGACGAGCTGGACCGCACGGACGAGCCGTTCGAGGCCTATCTGCTGGAAATCCTGTCGGACTGGCAGATCACGATTCCCGAGATCGGCACGGTCGCGGCGGCCGAGCCGCCAATCGTGATCGTCACCTCCAACCGGACCCGCGAGATTCACGACGCGCTGAAGCGCCGCTGCTTTTACTACTGGGTCGATTACCCCGACGCCAAACGCGAACTGGAGATCCTCCGCCTCAAGGCGCCCGGCGCCGACGCGCGCCTCAGCCAGCAGGTCGTCTCCTTCGTGCAGAAGCTGCGCGGCATGGATTTGTTCAAGCTGCCCGGCGTGGCCGAGACCATCGACTGGACCCAGGCGCTAGTCCAACTCGACCGCCTGTCGCTCGACCCCGAGACCATCAACAACACGCTCGGCGTGCTGCTCAAATACCAGGACGACATCGCCAAGCTCCAGGGCAGCGAGGCCAACCGCCTGCTCGACCAGGTCAAGGCCGAGATCGCCCAACTCCAAGCAATCTAGACCGGATAGAAGAACGACCCATGCCCCATCTCAATCGCGACGATTTCATCCGCCTGCTGAATCAGCTCGGCGACGCCAATGACGCCGACGCCCTCGCCGCCGCGCGCGAGGTCGACCGCCGGGTCAAGGCCTCCGGCACCGGCTGGGATTCGTTGCTCAGCCCGCCGCCCGGTCAAGCCGACGACGATGCGCCCGCGCCGGCACACCCGCTGCCGCCCGGGGAAGCGGCCGACGATGCCGCGCTCATCGATCACCTGCTCGCCGGCGACGACCTTAACGCCGACACGCGCGAGATACTGACCGACCTCAAGGCCGATATCGCCGAAGGCAATTTCACCGCGGCCGATCGCGCCTATCTAAGAAACCTCCGTGACCGGCTGGCCAAACTCCGGGGCTGACCGGCCCATCTCCGCCACCGGCGGCCGCCTCGCCGCCAATATCATGCATTTCGGCCGCGTGCTACGCGCGGCCGGCCTGCCCGTGGGTCCCGGGCGCGTGATCGAGGCGATCCGGGCGGTCGAGACCGTGGGCTTGGCGCGGCGCGACGATTTCTACTGGGCGCTTCATGCCGCACTCATCAACCGGCGCGACCAGCGCGATTTGTTTGACCAGGCCTTTCACCTGTTCTGGCGCAATCCGCGCATCATGGAACGCATGATGGCGATGATGCTGCCGGAATTCCGCGGCGCAACCGAGGAGAACGCACCTGAACTCAACCGGCGCGTGGCCGAGGCCATGCAGCAGGGCGCCGACAGCAAGACGCCGCATGAACGCCAGGACGAAATGGTGGTGGACACCACCATGACCTGGTCCAACCGCGAAGTCTTGCAGACCATGGATTTCGACAAAATGTCGAATGCCGAGCTGGCCGAGGCCAAGCGCGCGCTCCGGCGACTGCGCCTGCCGATCCAGCTCGTGCCGACCCGGCGCTTCCGCCCCGATCCCCACGGCCCCCGCGCCGACATGCGGGCGACACTTCGGGCGGCGCTGCGCGGCGGCGCCGACATCATCGACCTCAAGCGCCGGCGTCGGCGCACGCGGCCGCCGCCGCTGGTGGCGCTGTGCGACATTTCCGGCTCCATGGGGCGCTATTCGCGCATGCTGCTGCATTTCCTCCATGCCGTGACCAATGACCGCGACCGCGTGTTCACCTTCCTGTTCGGCACACGGTTGACCCACATCACGCGTCACCTGCGCCGGCGCGACGTGGACGAGGCGCTCGACCGGGTCGCCGACGTGGTCGAGGATTGGTCCGGCGGCACCCGCATCGGCCATTGCATCGACGAATTCAATCGCCGCTGGTCGCGCCGGGTGCTGGCCCAGGGCGCCATCGTCCTGCTGATCTCCGACGGGCTCGATCGCGATGCCGGCGATGGGCTGGCCCAGGCCATGGAACGCCTGCACAAATCCTGCCGGCGCCTGATCTGGCTTAACCCCCTGTTGCGTTTTGAAGGGTTCGAGCCCAAATCTCTGGGGATCAAGGCGATCCTGCCCCATGTGGACGATTTCCGGACCGTTCACAATCTGGAGAGCCTGTCCCAACTCGCCGCCGCCCTGGAGCGCCCCGGTGCGAGGCGCGAGGAAGCGGCATCGAGCTGGACCGGCGGGATAAAGGAGGCGGTATGACGGACACAGGCTTGCACGCCAGCAGCGACGACGTACTCGCCCGCGCCCGGAGCTGGCGCGCGTCCGGCAAGGGCGTGGCTCTGGCCACGGTGGTATCGACCTGGGGCTCCTCGCCCCGGCCCGCCGGCAGCCAGATCGCCATCGACGATAGCGGCGCCTTCGTCGGTTCGGTCAGCGGCGGCTGCATCGAGGGCGCGGTGATCCGCGAAGGCCTGGAGGCGATCCGCGACGGCCGCATCCGTCTGCTCGATTTCGGCGTCAGCAACGAACAGGCCTGGGAAGTCGGGCTCGCCTGCGGCGGCAAGGTCCGGGTCATGGTCGAGCGCGTGGAATGAAGCGCACTGTCCTCGACGAATTGTTGCAGGCGCGCGCCGCCAAGCGCGCCATGGCGTTGGTGACCGATTTGGCCACGGGTGCACAGACCATCGTCTATCCCGATGCCGCGACCTCGCTATCTGACGACATCAAAGCGGCCGTTGGCCGCGCGATCCAAGACGATCGCAGTGGCACCCTCGACGCGCCAGAAGGCCGATTATTCATCCAGGTCTTCACCCCGCCGGTTCGCCTGATCCTGGTCGGCGCCGTGCATATCGCCCAAGCGCTGGCCCCCATGGCGGCGCTCGCGGGCTATGCGGTCAGCGTGGTCGACCCGCGCCGCGCCTTTGCCAGCGATGCCCGCTTTCCCGATCTCGATCTCTCCACGGAATGGCCCGACGAGGCCATGGCGCGCCTGAAACCGGACAGCCGCACGGCGGTCGTCACCCTGACCCACGATCCTAAGCTCGACGATCCCGCGCTCGCGGCGGCGCTCGCGTCGGACGCCTTCTATATCGGCGCGCTGGGCAGCCGCAAGACCCACGCCGCCCGTCTTGGCCGTCTCAAGGAGGCCGGCGCGACGGACGCCCAGATCGCCCGCATCCATGGGCCCGTCGGGCTCGCCATCGGCGCGGCGTCGCCAGCCGAGATCGCTGTTTCGATCATGGCCCAGATCACCCAGGCGCGGCGCGGTCGCGCAGAGGCCGCGTCGTGATCTTCGGCGACCTACCGCTGGAACGGGCCGAGGGCGCCATCCTCGCCCATAGCGTCAAGCTCGCGGGCAAGACCTTCAAGAAGGGGCGCGTGTTGAGCGCAGCCGACATCGCAGCACTCCGTGTCGCCGGCATCGCCCGCGTGGCAGCGGCCCGGCTGGAGCCGGACGAAGTGGGCGAAGATGCGGCGGCCAATCGGTTGGCCCAATCCGCCTGCGGCCAACACCTGACCCGCAGCGCTGCCTTCACCGGCCGGTCCAATTTGTTTGCCGAGACGGCCGGCGTGCTGGTGCTCGACCGCGCCCGAATCGACCGCTTCAACCTGGTGGACGAGGCGATCACCATCGCGACCTTGGCGCCCTATGACATGGTCGAGCCGCACCAAATGGTGGCGACGATCAAGATCATTCCGTTTGCCGCGCCAACGCGCGCCGTCGAAGCCTGCGCGGCGATTGCCGGCGAGGGCGGGCCGTTGCTTCGGATCGCGCCATTCCAGGCCCGCGCCGCCGGGCTGGTGCAGACGCGCCTAGCCGGCATGAAGGAGAGCGTGCTCGACAGCACGGCCGAGGCCACGCGCGCGCGGCTGGAGGCGCTGGGCAGCCAACTCCAGCGCGAGATCCGTTGCGACCACGATGCCGGCGCCGTCGCCCATGCCATCGTCGAACTGCGTGCCGAGGGTTGCGCACCGATTCTGCTCTTCGGCGCCTCTGCCGTCACCGACCGGCGCGACGTGCTACCCGCCGCCATCGCCGCCGCGGGCGGCACGGTCGAGCATTTCGGCATGCCGGTCGATCCGGGGAACCTGCTGCTGATCGGCCGGCTCAGCGACACGACGGAAATCATCGGCATGCCCGGATGCAGCCGCTCGCCCAAGCTCAACGGGCTGGACTGGGTGTTGCAACGCCTGCTGGCCGGCATCGCCGTGACGCGCCGCGACATCATGCTCATGGGTACAGGCGGCCTGCTCAAGGAAATCCCGAGCCGGCCGCTGCCGCGCGCCGAGGCTGGACGGGCTGGGGCCGGGCGGGCTGGGGCCGCCGCGCTCAAGCCGCGCGCGCCGCGCATCGCCGTGATGATCCTGGCCGCCGGAAAATCCTCGCGCATGGGCAGCGCCAACAAGTTGCTCGCCGAGCTGGATGGCCAGCCCATGGTCGCCTGGGCCGTTCAGACCGCGCTCGCCAGCAAGGCCGCCGCGCCCATCGTTGTCACCGGCCATATGGCGGTCGAGGTCGAACGCGCCGTGCGTGACGCAGCCGGCGACCGGCCCGTTCGCATCGTCCACAACCCCGACTACGCCGCCGGCCTCAGCGCGTCGCTTGCCGCCGGTGTGGCCGCGCTAGGCGACGAGGCGGATGGCGTGATCGTTTGCCTCGGCGACATGCCGCGCGTCGGCTCGGCCGTGCTCGACCGGCTGATCGCCGCCTTCGATCCGGTGGAAGGCCGGGCGATCTGCGTGCCGACCTATCGCGGCAAGCGCGGCAATCCCGTGCTGTGGGACAAGCGTTTCTTCCCCGAGCTGCGCGCGATTGCCGGCGATGTCGGCGCACGCCACTTGATCGGCGCCCATGGCGAACTGGTCGCCGATGTCGAGATGGCCGATGACGGCGTGCTCGTCGATGTCGACACGCCCCAAGCGCTGGCGACGCTCAAATCGGCGGCGCGCGAGGCGTGAATGCCATGGCTCGCTTCGATCCCGCCGCCATCCGCGCGCAATTTCCGATTCTAGCGACAGGGCCGGACGGAAAACGCGTCCACTATCTCGACAATGCCGCATCGGCCCAAATGCCCCAAGCGGTGCTCGACGCCGTCATCCGCTTCGAGACAACCCAGCGCGCCAACGTCCATCGCGGCGTCCATCGCCTGGCCGAGGCCGCGACCAACGCCTATGACGGCGCGCGCGCGGCGGTTGCGCGCTATCTCGGCGTAACTCCCGATGGCATCGTCTTCACATCGGGTACCACGGCCGCGATCAATACGGTCGCCCACGCGCTGGGTGAGACGCTCTCCGCCGGCGACGAGATCGTGATCTCCGAATTGGAGCATCACGGCAATATCGTGCCCTGGCAGATGTTGGCCCAGCGGCGCGGCCTCGTGCTCAGGGCTTTGCCCGTGACCGCGGAAGGCACGATCGATCTGACCGCGCTCGATCGGGTCGTAACCAAAAAGTGCCGGTTGATCGCGCTCGCCCATGCCTCCAACGTGACCGGCGCCGTTCTCGATCCGGCACCGGTGGCGGCAGCGGCCCGCGCCATGGGCGCGCGCGTGCTGCTGGATGGCGCTCAGCGCATCCCCCACGGACCGCTCGATTTGCTCGCCCTGGGATGCGATTTCTACGCCTTCTCCGGCCACAAGATGTTCGCGCCCCACGGTATCGGCGTGCTCTGGGGACGGCCCGATCTGTTGGCTGCCCTGCCGCCGTTTCTCGGCGGCGGCGGTATGATTGAGCAGGTCACGTTGGAAAGAACGACCTATGCGACTCCTCCCCGGCGCTTTGAGGCGGGCACGCCGCCGATCGGCGCGGCTATCGGTCTCGCCGCCGCCGTCGATTGGATTGCAGGACTTGATTGGCAGGCGGCGACCGAGCATGAGAAGCGCCTGACCGGACGCATATTGGACGGCTTGTCCGCCATAACCGGCGCGCATGTGATCGGTCCGACGGGCTTGCAGGGCCGCCTGGGCGTGGTCTCCGTGGTACTCGACGGTGCCCACCCCCACGACGTGTCCCAGATTCTGGACACCCACAACGTCGCCTGCCGTGGCGGGCATCACTGCGCTCAGCCCCTGCACGCCCGTTTCGGTGTCAACGGTTCGACCCGGGCCAGCCTGGCGCCATACAATGGCGATGACGATGTGGACGCCTTTCTCGCTGGGCTCGCCGACGCGGCGGCGCGTCTGCGATGAGCGATGATCTTTATCAGCAGGCGATCACCACCCTGGCGAAAGCGGCAACCGGCGCCGGGAAACTGGAACACCCGGATGCGTGCGAGACCGTCGACAACCCCCTGTGCGGCGACCGCGTGACCATGGACGTCGAGCTGACGGACAATCGCATCGCCCGGCTTGCTCACGACGTGCGCGGTTGCCTGCTGTGCCGGGCTGCTGCATCGGCGATCGGTTCGCGGGCGCCGGGGCGCACGGCCGGCGAGATCGTCCAGGTACGCGCCGGCCTCCAGGCCATGCTAAAATTGTGCACCGTCGATCCGATCGATGGCTGGCCAGAGCTAACCGCATTTCAGCCCGTCGCCGCTCACAAGAGCCGACACGATTGCGTCCTGCTGCCCTTCGAAGCGTTGATTCGCGCGCTCGACCGCGCCGCCTACTAGGAGAACGATCATGCCCCCGCTATTGCCGAGCCTGATGACCTGCCTGGCCCTGCTGCTCTATATCGGCCTGACCTACAATGTCGGCCGCATGCGCGTCAAACACAGCGTTGCCGCGCCCGCGATCACGGGCCACCCCGATTTCGAGCGCGCCTTTCGCGTTCAGCAAAACACGCTGGAGCAGTTCGTCTATTTCCTGCCCGCGCTGTGGCTATTCGCTCTGACCGTCTCGGTCGATTGGGCCGCCGCACTGGGATCGCTCTGGCTGGTCGGCCGCGTCATGTATGCCCGCGGCTATCTTGCCGATCCTAAGGCGCGCGGGCCGGGATTCGTGATCGGTTTGGCGACCTCGTCGTTCATGTTGCTGGGATCGCTGGTTGCGATCGTACAAGCGCTGTTGCGGGCAGCAGGCTGAAATCTAGCTCTTGATATCGAGCAGGGATTTTGTGATTTCGTCAGCGGCCTGAACGGTTTTCAGATTAGCCTGGAAAGACCGCACGGATAGAATCTGATCCGTGATTTCGTTTTCCAGTTCGACATTGGGCCGGGACACGATGCCCTCGCCATTGGCGTCGATGGCATCGGGATTGAAGACCGGCACCGCGGCCGGCCTGACCGGCGCGAATGTCGCGCGCGTGCCGCCGCCATTGAGCAACGGAGTCTGCTCGGTACGCACGGGCTGATAGCCCGGATCTGGCGGCGCATTGGGATCTGGGATGAGGGGTTGGTTGAGCGCCTTGCCCTGGCTTTGGACGTTGGCGATGTTGTTGGCCGAGTCGCCCAACCGCGTGCTTGCTGCAACGAGACCAGAGATGGCTGCCGAAATACCACTGATGGCCATAGGGTCTTGTCCTTTCCGCGCCTTGTGCGCTTGGGGAAATTTATATCATGGAGCCCATCCGGAGTCTCTGTGATCCCCATCACATGGCGGCGAGAATCTAGCGCCTGGGCGGCCCGATCTCTTGACCCTTCCCATCGAAAAAAACTGTCAATCCCAATAACATGTCAACGTTTCGTC
The DNA here is from genome assembly GCA_009694085.1 of Alphaproteobacteria bacterium. GTDB lineage: Bacteria > Pseudomonadota > Alphaproteobacteria > SHVW01 > SHVW01 > SHVW01. Next base: position 7,791 of record SHVW01000001.1, on the reverse strand, counting down.
CATTCCCGGCAAGGGGAAGGGCGATGCGCTCAACTGCCGCCATGTCCCGGGCGAACTGCGCGGCCGAAGAACCGCGTTAGTGGCGAGGCTTGCCATCACAAACCGCGCCTTTCAGTTCTTCGGCAAAGACGGAACTCTCGAAACCCTGGAAATGCTCGTCAAGCCAGCGCCCTGTGGGTTCTTGACCGAGCGCGAACACCATCGACGTGCCGACCAGACGAAAGCGAAACCATGAGGTGTGAAGACTACTAATCTTGGGATGCCAGCCATCCACCATGACAGAGCTTTCCTTACCGTGCCGTGTGAGAGGCGCAACGGCGAGCCTTATCGAAGGCCATGAGTTTGAATTATACTTATTAAGAAGGTGTTAATTCACCGGTCAGGGTTGCGCGCGTTCCCTTATGAACGCGATCGCCATGGCAAGGGCACCCTGCTCATCGAGATCGTTATGCCGGCCGCGCGGAAACAGCGCGATCTGCTTCGGCGCCGTCGCACGCTCAAAGAGCCGCTTGCCCTGGTCGACCGGGATGACTTCATCGCGCTCGCCATGCATGACCAGAATCGGTGCGGTCACGGCTGCGATCTTGGCGATCGACTCGAATTTGTCCCACAGCAGCCAGCAAACGGGCACGAAGGGATAGGCCCCAGCCGCCACTTCGGTGGCGCTGGCAAAAGGCGCCTCCAACACCAGGGCCGCGATCTTGCGCTCCGTCGCCAGTTGGACGGCAATGCCAGAACCGAGGGATTCGCCGTAGAGAACCAAGCGGTTTGCCGCGACGCCGCGCCGCGCCAACGCGTCGAACGCAGCCCGGCCATCGTCGTAAAGCCCAGCTTCGGTCGGCGCACCTGCACTGCCGCCATAGCCACGCCAACTCAGGAGCATAACCCCCAACCCTGCATCCAGGAGTGCTCTGACCTTGGGGCCGCGCATACCGATATTGCCGGCGTTGCCGTGCAGATAGAGCACGGTCGCGTTGCCGTCGCGGGCAGGCCGATACCAGGCGACTAGGCGAACCCCATCGGCGGCTTCAAGCGCGAGCGGTTCCATCTCCGGCACACCGGCCAAGGCAGGGGTGGCTGGGCGCGGATCGGGATGGTACATCAACCGGCGCTGAAACAGGGTCAGCGCGCCGACGAAGACCAGATAGGCGACGACGCAGGTCAGAGCAAAGCGCAGCATGGTGCGTCGATCGTACCAGATGGCCGCCGTGAGAGGTGGCTTGACCATTATGCCGGCTCGGTCGACACTTCGCCCCTTCGAGATTGTTGAGGCGCGCTATGACCGTTGCCGGCACTTATCCCAACAAGATCCGGCAAATCGACAATGCTTGGATTCCCCTGGAAGACGGCAAGCGTCTATCGGCGCGGCTCTGGCTGCCCGTAGATGCCGAGCGGAAACCCGTACCCGCCATCCTGGAATACCTGCCCTACCGCCATCGCGACGCGACCTATGAGCGCGACATTCAGACCCATCCCTATCTGGCCGGCCATGGTTATGCCTGCGTGCGGGTCGACATGCGCGGCTCCGGCGAGTCCGATGGCGTGCTCTATGACGAATACCTACAGCAAGAACAGGACGACGCGCTCGAAGTGATCGCCTGGATCGCCCGGCAGCCCTGGTGCACCGGCAAAGTCGGCATGATGGGCATCTCCTGGGGCGGATTCAACGGTTTGCAGGTCGCCGCGCGCCGGCCGCCGGCGCTCAAGGCGATCGTGACCGTCGCCTCGACCGACGATCGCTATGCCGACGACGTGCATTACATGGGCGGCTGCTTAAACAATTCGAACATGGGTTGGGGCTGCACCATGTTCGCCAATTCGGCCCGTCCGCCCGATCCCGCCATTGCCGGCGATGCCTGGCGCACCATGTGGCGCGAGCGCCTGGACAACGCGACCTTGTTGGTCCAAGCTTGGCTGCGCCACCAGCGGCGCGACACCTATTGGAAACACGGCTCGGTCTGCGAGAACTATGCCGACATTACGGCCGCCGTTTACGCCATCGGCGGTTGGGAAGATGGCTACACCAACGCCGTGCCCCGCTTGCTGGCTGGGCTTCCCGGCCCCAAGAAGGGCCTAGTCGGCCCCTGGGGCCATGCCTATCCCCATATCGCCAAGCTCATGCCTATGGGCTTCCTCCAGGAGATGCTGCGCTGGTGGGACCATTGGCTGAAGGATCGCGATACCGGCATCATGGCGGAACCGATGTATCGGGTGTGGCTCCAGGATTCGGTGCCGCCCCAGCCGGGCTACGACAATCGTCCCGGTCGCTGGGTGTGCGAGCCATCCTGGCCTTCGCCCACAATCCGGCCGCGCCCATGGTATCTGACTGCAACTGGGTTAAGCGATGCGCCCGGCGGCACCAGCCGGCTGACTCATCTTTCTAACCAGACCGTCGGCCTCGCGTCGGGAGCATGGTGCCCTTACGGCTTCACCGGCGAGATGCCGACTGACCAACGCCCCGAGGACGGTCAATCCTTGTGCTTCGATTCTACCCCCCTGACCGACCGTCTGGAAGTCCTTGGCGCGCCCGAGGTTGTGCTGGCGATCGAAGCGGACAAGCCCCAGGCGATGATCTGCGTGCGCCTGTGCGAGGTGCGCCAGTCCGGCGAATCCCTGCGCGTCAGCTACGGCCTGCTCAACCTGTCCCATCGCGACAGCCATGAGCACCCCACGCCGCTGGAGCCCGGCCGCCGCTACGAGGTCCGCGTCAAGCTCAACGATGTCGCCCATGCCTTCGCCAAAGGCAGCCGGATTAGGGTGGCGGTCTCGACCAGCTATTGGCCGATTGCCTGGCCCTCGCCCGAGGCCGCGACCATCGCCGTTCATGTCGGATCGGCCTCGCGCCTGGAACTGCCGGTGCGCCCGCCGCGCGCCGAGGATGCGAAGTTAGCCTCGTTCCCGTCGGCTCACACCGCGCCGCTCGTCGGGGTCAAAGCTCTGCGACCGGGCAAGCGGCGCATGGCAATCGAGCACGACCTGACGGATCAGACGGCGGCTTGGATCAGCCATAACGATCGGGGCCAGGTCGAATACACCGAACACGGCTTGATCAGCGAGGCCGTGGGAACCAACCGCCTGTCGATCCGGCCGAACGATCCCTTGTCCGCGCGCATCGAGGCGGTCTGGAGCACCCGGCACGAACGCGGCGCTTGGCGCACGCGCGTGGAGTCGCGCACGGTCATGACGGCGAGCGCCACCGAATTCCATGTGGTCGCCCGGCTAGAAGCCTATGAGGGCGACACGCTGATTACGGCGCGCGACTGGGATGTGCGGGTGCCGCGGGACAATGTGTGACCGGGTTCAGGTCGCGCTATCGTTCGATCACGGCCAGCGCGTCGATTTCTACCAACATCTCCGGCAGGGCCAAGCCCCTGACGACGATGCCGGTGCTGCAATGGTGAACGCCCACGAAGGCCGCGTTGATCGCGGCATAGACAGCGGGGCGATAGGCGGCATCGGTCACAAAAACCGTGAGTTTACAGACGTCCTTGATCGTGCCTCCGGCCGCTTCCATCAACGCTTCGATGTTGCGGCAAGCCTGCTCGGCCTGAGCGAATGGATCATCCTTACCGACGAACCCGCCCTCGAAGGTCGTCCCGGTCTGCCCTTGCAGAAAAACGAAATCGCCGGAGGCGCGGATGGCACGGGAATAGATGGCCTGGGCATGAAATCTCGTTTGATATTTTTGGATGAATCGCTTTGGCATCGCTGGTCTCCCCGATCGGTTCGTCATGCTGCACCGGCAGCGTGAGCCGATAGGTTAGCCGATCCACGGAGCACGACAAATGAGCGGCGTGACCGGTCGGAACGGGCGCAGTCATCCATGAATGGCACGTCGAAAGATCCGTGCGAACTGAGCGCGACCCAAGCGGCCCGCCTGATCGCGTCGCGCAAACTGAGCGCGCTAGAGTTGATTCAGGCCTGCCTGGAGCGCATTCGCGGTCGGGACAGTACCGTGCGCGCCTGGACGTTGATCGATCGGAAGAAAGCACTCGCTCAGGCACGAGAGTGCGACGAAGCGCTGACCAAGCCCGAGACCCGTCCGGGCCCGCTCTTCGGCGTGCCCGTCGGCGTCAAAGACATCATCGACACTTCGGGCCTGATTACATCCTACGGTTCGCCGATCTATCGCAATCACCTGCCCCGACGGAACGCCGCCGCGGTCGCACGCATGATCGGGGCCGGTGCGATCGAGCTGGGCAAAACGGTGGCCACCGAATTCGCCTACCGCAAGCCGGGCAAGACGGCGAACCCGCACAACCCCCTTCACACGCCGGGCGGTTCGTCGAGTGGATCGGCAGCGGCGGTCGCCGATTTCCAAGTTCCGCTTGCCATCGGCACTCAAACCAGCGGCTCCGTCATCCGCCCCGCCGCCTATTGCGGCGTGGTTGGGTTCAAGCCTAGCCATGGAGCGATCGAACGGACCGGCGTTCGACCGCTCGCCGCCTCTCTCGATACGGTCGGTCTCTTCGCGCGCGATGTCGCCGATTTGCGTCTGCTCTTCGATGCCGTGCGAGTGCCCAGGGAACAATCGCCTCAACCCGAAGCCCACTTGCCGCCTCGGCTTGGCCATTGCCGCACGCCTCATTGGACTGCCGCAGAATCGGGGACGCGTCAGGCGATGGAGCGGGCCGCCGCGCGCCTTGCCGATGCCGGCGCCGAAGTCACAGTATTCGAACTGCCGCCCGAATTCATTCCGCTCAACGAGGCCCATGCCGTCATCATGGCCGTCGATGCCGCGCGGACATTCGCCGAGGAGATGGAAAGTCACCACATCCTGCTCAGCCGACCGCTGCGCGATTTGATCGAACGCGGTCAAAGCGTCGACCACGCTCGCGACATTATTGCGCGTACCCTATCGGCGGCATGCCGAGAGCGCTTCGATCGCATTCTGGCCCCGCTGGACGCCCTGATCGTTCCGGCGGCGCCAGGCGAAGCCCCCCCAGGGTTGGGCGGCACGGGAGACCCCGTGTTCAACAAAATGTGGACGCTGCTGCACTTGCCATGCATCAGCCTGCCGGCGGGTCGGGGGCGAGGCGACCTACCTCTGGCGATCCAGCTGGTCGCCAATCGCGGCCGGGACGATAGATTGCTCCAGATCGCCGCATGGGCGGAGGGACGGATCGCGGGTTGAGTCGGGGTCAGCCGATCCCTTGACTGTCGGACAGAAGCCCGCCGCTAGGCTTTTTCATGCCGTCGCCCGGCCCCTTCAGCACCCCGGCGCTGGGTACCGCCTCGATCTTGCGAACGGCCACGACATTGGCGTCCTTGATTGCATCTTTGGGGGAGCAGCGGCAATTGCCTTCGAAATAAGCGCCAGACTCGATGGACAAACGCTCTTGTACCACATCGGCGATCACGCGCGATGTGCGGGTCAAAGATAGATCGCGGGCCCTGATTTTGCCATTGACCTGCCCTGCCACCATCACCGTATCGGCATCGACCATGCCATTGACGATGGCGGTTTCGCCGATGGTCAGCTTCTGGCTGCGGATATCGCCATCCACACGGCCGTCAACTTGAATGTCGCCGTCGCTTTCCAGATTGCCCGTGATGTGCAGATTGGCGCTGATAATCGAAGGCACGAACGGACGATCGGATTTTTCCGGCACTTTCGGCTTAGCCTTTGAAAACATTCTTGCCCGCCTTCAGAAACTTCATGGGGTCTTGGGCAACGCCCTTAACCAGGATTTCATAATGAACGTGCGCCCCAGTCGACCGACCGGAACTGCCGACTGTGCCGATGGGAGTCCGCAGCGAGACCTTCTGGCCCTTCTTGACGTCGATCCGGTTCATGTGGCCGTAGCGCGTGACGATGCCGCGACCGTGGTCGATATCAACGATCCGGCCGTAATTTGATCGCCATCCGGCGTAGGTGACAACGCCCGGTGCGGTGGCGCGAATGGTTGAGCCATATTTGGAGCCGAGGTCGACGCCGTTATGCATGGCAGGGCGACCGGAGAAAGGATCGCTGCGCGCGCCGAAACCGCTCATGAACGTATAGGTTTCGACCGGCGGGTTCAGCGGCAATGAACGCAGCAAGCTCTGCAAATCGCCCATTCGTCCCATATGAAGGTCGAGGGCTGCAAGCAGCGGCTCCAACCCGCCTTCCACAGCCGGCGGTCGCAGCGCGACAAAGGGGCCGCCCTGGCCGAAGCTCTGATCGGGATCGTCGCGTAAGAGCTTGTCCACCGGCAGACCGGTGCGCGCGATCGTACGCTCGACCTCCTGAACGTCCTGTCGCGTGCGATCGGCAAGCTTCTTCAGAATCTCGCGATGTGACAGTTCCATTGCCGCGATCTGTTGCTCCAACTCGCGCACGCGCGTAATCAGTTTCTGGTTGTCGTCGCCGGATTTGACCTTCTCGACCGAGACTTTCTTGATTTCTTGGCGCAGTGCGACGAGGTTGGCGTCGAGCAGATTGCCGCGCTCCAGCGCCCCCGCCAATTCATGCTCAAGCGCCCACATGCGCCGGCCGAGCTGGGCGCGCTCGGAAATCATCTCGTTGCGCTCAGCCTCGATGCTGGACAGGCGCGCGCGCATGGCCTTGAGCGTGCCGTCGCGGCTGTCCTTCTCGCCGCGCATGTCCTCCAGCGTGGCCTCCATCTGCTCCAGCTGCCGGCGCATGGACAGTCGCGCATCGGCCATGCGCGCCTTCTCGGCTTCGGTGGATTGGAGTTGATGTTCCGTCGTCTTCAGGTCGGCCCGCAGCGCCTGATTTTGTCCGAACAACTTGCGCAAACTGGCCTGCTGCTCGCCCAGCTCCCGTGTCGCAGCGTTCACCGAACCCTGATACGCAAGAACTTGGCCGCGCAAGGTCTGATAAATCTCGCGAGCGTGATTAAGATCGTCGCCGCGAACAGCCAGTTCGCCGTGCATATCGAACATGCGATAGGTAGCGAACCCGCCCCACCCGATGGCAGTAAGCCCCGCCAGCAGCACGCCAACTTGCAGGCGCCGCGACAACACGACATGGCTAACATGACCGCGTTCGCGCAAAATAATCTGGCGTTCGGGAAACATGCGTTCCAATAGAGAACGCGCGACATCGCTCAATCGCCGAACGAGATTGGCCGACCAGGATGCGTCCCTGCCGCCCATATGGCTCTCGCTATTTCGGATTAAGCGATCAAACATTTTCTGGCGCTCTGCTCCCTCCGGCAACGGCAACCGTCGCGTCCGCTTAGAACAGAGATCGAGCACGCCACCGAGCACGGCACCGGCTTGCCCCCTCCCCCGCACACCAGACCCGCTTTAGGCGGCGCCTCTCGGCACCGGCCTCATCAAGAGCGCCAGGCGGCACCCTCCCCGAACTTTGCCGTGGCTCCCTTCATGCGACGGTCTTTCAACATACCCGTCATAGAGCCTTCGGCCAACCACTTCTGGCAGCGCAAGCGGTCGATACTTCCGAAAAGGTATAGCCGGGACCGGGGAAAAGGCAACAAATAATCACTAGACCTGTTGCAAAAGTAGCTTGGGCGCGGGTCGGTCGCAAGGTGTGCGAGGCGGCTCGGTTTCAAAAGCCTGTGACGAGATTGACGATGCCGGCGACGATGGCGAACTTGGCGGCATAGGCGGCTCTCGGATAGCGGTATCTGTCGGCGAGAACGCGAAAGGACTTGAGGCGGGCGATGGCGTGTTCGACGCGCACGCGGAAACGGCTGAGGCTTTGGTTGTAGGCGCGTTCGTCTTTGGTCAGCGGTTTTTTCTTCGATCGTTTATAGGGGATGTCGGTCGCGGGATGGTCGTTCTGATAGCCTTGATAGCCGCTGTCGGCGTACAGGCGGGCGC
>SHVW01000037.1 GCA_009694085.1 Alphaproteobacteria bacterium | reverse complement strand
GGCGATGGGGAGCGCTACAACCGCGGCACCCAGGCCCGCGATCGTATTGCGGCGGTTGGCGCCATCGCCGGAGCCGGTCGCCACGGTCGCCTCAGCTCTTCTTGGCCATGCGCCGGGCCAACTCCTCGTCCATGGCGCCGTCGCGCCAACCATGCATCATCTTGACCGACTGGGCGGTCGCGATGGGCCCATCGTCGGAGATCGCGAGTGCGGCGTTAGGATCCCATTCATGGTGTGGCAGGATCGGCATGTTCTGCTCGATCCAGGCAATGTTGCGTTCGAGCGGCTCCGGGCTTTCGAATTTGCGCGCCATGGTTTTCGACTCATCCCAAGCCTCGATCATCTGATCCCAGCCATCGAGGCCTCAGCCGACGCTCCGGCGCGCTTGCTGAAGGCGGGACAGGGTCATGTCCCAATCCTTGAGCGCCCGGGCAAGGTTGGCGAACAAACCATCGACCGCATTCAGCCGTTCGTCGACGAAGTCGAGGGTCTGGATGACGCGCGGTTCTGCCTTATCGATAGCGCCGATGGCCGTGGCGCGAATTTCCGGGCGCGTTCCCTTTAGGCTTGCGACCAGCCCAGCTAAACCATGTCGTTGGCGAATGAGAAATCCATCGGTCTTGCGCTCGGCGGGCACGCCCGGCGTACCGAACGGGGCGGCAAGCTCAACCAACCGTTCCAGCCGCTTTTCCACGTCCGCGGGCGGCGCGCCGATCGCTTGGCCGGTCAGCTGGACCACGCGTTTGGTCAACTCATCGACATCGATGCTGATGCCGCCGATCTCTTTCTTCTGCACGAATTCGAGGAGCCGCTCGGTGCTGGCCGAGGCCATGAAGCGATCGCCCATGCGGGTGCCGCAGTCGCGGGTCAACTGGGCAATCAAAGCCAACCGGATGCGAAAGCGTTCGGCTTTGTCGACTTCGGTGTCGCGCTCGGCGGCGGTCTTGATCGCGTCGGTGGCGCCGTGCTTGAAATCGACCTTCAAGCGTAGGGTTCGTAGAACAAAGCGGTCGGGCGCGTTAAGTGTCGACGCGGCCTTGATCTCGTATTGCAACGCAGAATCGCGCGCGTCGAGTTGGGTCAACTCGGGCACTTTGGCGAAGGGCAGGACCAGATATCCGCGTCCCCCACTGTCGGAATTCGGCACCACGGCTTCCATGTCTTTTGGGCCGACCGCTCTTGGCGGGCCGAAGCCGGACGAGTTTGAGCGCGCGATTGCCGTACTGGGCGATCGCGCCGCGCGTTTCGAATGTTAGGGGATTCTCGCCGGCCGCCATGGCGCGAGCCTGCCAGCCCGGCGCTTCCGGGTCAATCCAACCGACGCGACTCCGAAAGGCTAGTGCAGGCGCATTTCGGCGCCGACCAAGCGAAATTCCGCCGGCTTGATGATTTCGCTCGATGCCACCTTGACCGAGTGGAGCTTGCCGTCGAGGTTGCGCGACCAGAAATCGAGAAACCGGGTCAAAGCGGGAAAACGCGGCGCCAGATCCAAATCCTGCCAGACATAGGCTTGGAGGACGCCAGGGTGATCGGGCATGCGGTAGAGGATTTCCCCCGTGGTCAGGCGGTAATCGCGAAGCTGCAAAGCGAAGTCTTGCATCGGGCCTATCTTCGACATGGGGCCGTAGCAGAGGCTTTACCATCGCCACTGTGTCCCAGAACAGGCGACGGGCGCAATAAAAAACGTATCTATTTCAATATATTAGCAGCGTAGCCGGGAGAGTGCTGCCAATCCCGAGTCGACGGCGCTTGACTTGTCGAAGGCTCGGCCCTACATGCATGGCACTCGATTGGGGAGAGTGCTAACGGCTTGGTGCCCTTCCCCAATTTTCCGCAGAAAATCTAGACAGTTGAGGAGGGTATAGCGATGAAGTTTCGGCCCCTGCACGACCGCGTGCTGGTTAAGCGCCTTGATGGCGAGGCGAAGACGCCCGGTGGGATCATCATTCCCGATACGGCCAAGGAAAAGCCCATGGAGGGCGAGGTGTTGTCGGTCGGCGCTGGCGCGCGCGGCGAGGATGGCAAGCTCCACCCGCTCGACGTGAAGGCCGGCGACCGCATCCTGTTCGGCAAGTGGTCGGGCACCGAGGTGAAGATCGACGGCGTCGAGCTCATCATCATGAAGGAATCCGACATCATGGGCATCATCGAGGGCAAGCCGGGCAAGAAGTAGTTGCCCCGCCTCGACGCGACCCATCCCACGCTAAGATTCAAGAAGGAACACAAGACATGGCTGCCAAGGACGTTAAATTTTCTGGCGATGCGCGCACGCGTATGCTGCGCGGCGTCGACATCCTCGCCGACGCCGTCAAGGTGACGCTGGGGCCGAAGGGCCGCAACGTCGTGCTCGACAAATCGTTCGGCGCGCCGCGCATCACCAAGGACGGCGTCACCGTCGCCAAGGAGATCGAGCTGGCCGACAAGTTCGAGAACATGGGCGCCCAGATGGTGCGCGAGGTCGCGTCCAAGACCTCCGACGTCGCCGGCGACGGCACCACGACCGCGACCGTGCTGGCCCAGGCGATTGTGCGCGAAGGCGTCAAGTCGGTTGCGGCCGGCATGAACCCGATGGACCTCAAGCGCGGCATCGATCTTGCCGTTGCCGTGGTCATCGAGGACCTGAAGAAACACACGCGCAAGGTCTCGACCAGCCAGGAGATCGCCCAAGTCGGCACCATCTCCGCCAATGGCGAAAGCGACATCGGCGAGATGATCGCCAAGGCCATGCAGAAGGTCGGCAATGAGGGCGTGATCACGGTCGAAGAGGCGAAGAGCCTGGAGACCGAGCTGGAAGTGGTCGAGGGCATGCAGTTCGACCGCGGCTATCTCTCGCCCTATTTCGTGACCAACGCCGAGAAGATGATCGCCGAGTTGGACAGCCCCTACATCCTACTCCACGAGAAGAAGCTGTCGGGCCTGCAAGCCATGCTGCCGTTGCTCGAGGCGGTGGTGCAGACGGGCAAGCCGCTGCTCATCATCTCCGAAGACGTCGAAGGCGAGGCCTTGGCCACGCTCGTGGTCAACAAGCTGCGCGGCGGGCTCAAGGTTGCCGCCGTCAAGGCGCCCGGCTTCGGCGACCGCCGCAAGGCCATGCTGGAGGACATCGCGATCCTGACCAACGGTCAGCTGATCAGCGAAGACCTCGGCATCAAGCTCGAGAATGTCACGCTCGACATGCTGGGCAAGGCCAAGCGGGTGCTGATCGAGAAGGAAAACACCACGATCGTCGACGGCTCTGGCAAGAAGAAGGACATCGAGGGCCGTTGCGCCCAGATCCGCGCCCAGATCGAAGAGACGACCTCCGACTACGACCGCGAGAAGCTGCAAGAGCGGTTGGCCAAGCTGGCCGGCGGCGTCGCCATCATCCGCGTCGGCGGGGCGACCGAAGTCGAGGTGAAAGAGCGCAAGGACCGGGTTGACGATGCCATGCACGCCACCCGCGCGGCCGTCGAAGAGGGCATCGTGCCCGGCGGCGGCGTGGCTCTCTTGCATGCCGTTCGTGCGCTCGAGAAGGTCAAGCCAGCCAATGACGACCAGCGCGTCGGCGTCGAGATCGTGCGTCGCGCGCTCACGGCGCCGGCTCGCCAGATCGCTGTCAATGCCGGTGTGGACGGCTCGGTCGTGGTCGGCAAGCTGCTGGAGAGCAAGGACTACAACTGGGGCTTCGACGCCCAGTCCGGCGAGTATCGCGACCTGGTCAAGGCCGGCATCATCGACCCGACCAAGGTCGTGCGCACGGCACTCCAGGACGCGGCCTCGATCGCCGGCTTGCTCGTGACCACCGAAGCCATGGTGGCGGAGCGGCCGGAGAAGAAGGGCCCGCCCGCCGGCGGTGGCGGCGACATGGGCGGCATGGGTGGAATGGGCGGCATGGGCGGTGGCATGGACTTCTAAGTCCAGCCGACGCACTTACCTGCCACGCGACAAGGGGCCGTCCCGCAAGGGGCGGCCTCTTTCATTTGGGGGTCGGTCATTTGACCCGCATCACTTATTCCCACAGCGCCAGTTCATCGGGGGGCAGCGGGTCGAAAAAGCTGCCGTCGAGTTTGGCCGAGCCCTTCATGGCGCCGAAACAGCGGCGCGGCTTCGGTGCTTCTATCGGGACAAGTCGAGCGACTGGCTTACTGCTGCGTGCGATGACGATGGTTTCGCCAGCGCAAGCCATCTTGATCAGCTTGGATAGGTTGGCTTTGGCTGCGCGAATAATCGCAGGCTTCATGGTCCTGGCCTCAACAGATATGCCAAGGCAGATAGTTAATCTCAAACGGCAAGACAAGCCTTAGCAGCGGCTCACCGCTGTCGCTCCCGCCAATTCTCCGACCGATGCACCGGCGCGTTCGACGGCTCCGGCGGCGCGCGGCCCAGGATCATGTCGGCCGCCTTTTCCGCGATCATGATGGTCGGCGCGTTTAAATTTCCGCTAATTATGGACGGCATGATCGAGGCGTCGACCACGCGCAAGCCCTCCAGACCGCGCACGCGCAACTCGCTATCGACCACGGCCATGGGGTCATTGCCCATCTTGCACGTGCCACAGGGATGATAAGCGCTGTCCGAACGCGATCGCACATAGGCGTCGATCTCCCCGTCCGAGCGCACGGCGGTGCCCGGCAGCATCTCAGGTCCGCGATAGGGATCGAAGGCTTTCTGGGCGAAGATCTCGCGGGTCAGCCGGACCGCATCGCGCATCTCGCGCCGGTCGCCCTCGGTTTCCAAATAGTTCGGCTGGATCGCCGGGTGTATGCGCGGGTCGGCCGATTTGAGCGTGATCGCGCCTGTGCTGGTCGCCCGCATCGGTCCGACATGGGCCTGAAAGGCATGGCGGTCACCCGGAACGCGGCCGTGGTCGTTCACCGCAGAGGGCAGGAAATGATACTGGATATCGGGATGCTCGACGCCGGGACGCGAACGGATGAAGCCGCCGGATTCCAAATGTGCGCTGGCGCCCTTGCCCGATTGGAACAGGAACCATCGGATGCCGATGGGAATCCAGTTCCAGAACTTCGTCGTGCTGTAGAGCGTGATCGGTTGCGTGCATTCGTATTGAATCCACATCTCCAGATGATCTTGAAGATTGGCGCCGACCCCGGGCAGGTCGTGGATGACGGCGATACCGTGTTGTTTGAGGTGATCGGCCCGGCCGACGCCGGACAGCAGCAGAAGCTGGGGCGAGTTGATGGCACCGCCGCTGACGATCACCTCGCGGCTGGCGCGCGCCTGGACCGTGCGACCGCCCTGGGTAAATTCGACGCCGATCGCGCGGCGCCCTTCGAACAGCACGCGCGACGTCAACGCCTCGGCGACCACGCTCAGATTGGGTCGCGCTAGGGCCGGCCGCAGATAGGCCATGGCCGCGCTCCAGCGCCGACCGCGATGGATCGTCGTGTCCATCCGGCCGAACCCTTCTTGCTGGAAGCCGTTCATATCCGGGGTGAACGGGTAGCCCGCCTGTTGCCCCGCCTCGATGAAGGCTTGGAACAGCGGGTTGTTTTGCCGGCCGCGCGAAACGCGGAGCGGCCCGTCGCCGCCGCGATATTCGTCGGCGCCGTCCTCGTGGTTCTGGGCGCGGCGGAAATAGGGCAGCACATGGGCGTAAGACCAGGCGGGCAGCCCATCGCACGACCAGCGATCGTAATCGAGCGCGTGGCCGCGCACATAGACCATGGCGTTAAGCGAGGACGAACCGCCGAGCACGCGGCCGCGCGGCCAATACATGCGCCGGCCGTTCATGTGCGGTTGCGGTTCGGTCTCGTAATACCAGTTGTAGCGATCGTCGCACAGATTGTAGACCAGCGCTGCCGGCATGTGGATTTTCCAGGTCCGGTCGCGCGGGCCCGCTTCCACCAGCAATACGCGCATGACCGGGTCGGCGCTGAGCCGGTTGGCCAGCACGCAGCCGGCCGAACCGGCGCCGACGATGATGTAGTCGTAGTCTTTAGCCATGGTGCGCACGGGGGAGATTCATGTCCCCAGTCTTACACCGCCTCGCGGCGTCCGGCTTTTCGGCGCCACGACACGGGATCGCCCAGGCGCGACATGCCGGCCGGCCCTTACCCCTCGTATTGATGCAGATTGGGGAAGGACATGTCCTTCCAGCTCTCCGGCTTGACCTTGATGCTCCCCGTGCGGTGCATGAAGTCCAGCATCTTGCTCGCGCCGAACGGCCGGGTCGTGAATTCGATCTCCGGGTCGTTCATCATGGCGAGCAGCTCTTCCACCGGGCTGCGGTCGTTGGCGATGCGCAGATATTGCTCGGCCGCCCAGCGTTTGTCGCGGTTGATGCGCTGGGTTGCGTCCTCTAATGCCGCCAGGAACACGCCATAGACCTTGGGGTTGGCCTGGTGGAATTTCGAAGTGGCCGCGATCAAATTGAACGAAATCTTGCCGCCCAGGATTTCCGTCGAACTGAGTAGGCGGCGCACGCCGGGCCGTTGCAGCTCTTTGTATTGGAAGGGCGCGGAGGTGAAATGGTTGTTGACCTCGCTGGCGCCGGACAGGAAGGCGGCCATGGCGTCGGGATGGGCCATCGACACGGTCAGCGGGTCAAGCTTGGCGAAATTGGCGACGCCGAATTCCTTGGCCGCCGCCATTTGCAGGAAAATCGCCTGCATCGACACCTTGACCGCGGGCAGCGCGATGCGGTCCTTGTCGGTCAGATCGCGGATCGACTGGATGCGCGGGTCACGCGTGTTGAGGAACAGCGGGATGGCGTTCAGCCCCGAGACCGCCTTGACGTCCATGTTGCTCCTGGTCTTGGCCCAGATCGTGGCGATGCCGGGCACACCCAGACAGACGATGTCGATAGTGCTGGAAATGAGTGCGTCGTTCATTACGTCGCTGGAGCGGAAAGTAGCCCAGCTTGCCTTGAGGCCGGGCAGGCCGGCCTTGGCGCCATGCTCCTCGATCAGCTTCTGATCTTCCATGATCATGAGCTGGAGGTAACCAAGGCCATATTGTTTGGCGATGCGCAGCTCGCCGGTTTCCGCATGGGCGGGTTGAGCCAGAAGCGCGACGGCAATGGCGGTTGCAGCGATCCCTGGAATACGCATGATCATGTCCTCCCCGAGCCTATTCTTAGGGGTAGATTAGCACGGCGGGCGTAAGGGAGAGAGGGCCGGTGATGAAAAATTCCGCGTTCCGCATTGCGGTCCTACCCGGCGACGGTATCGGCGTCGAGGTGATGGATGCCGCGTTGGCCGTGTTGGATGCGCTGGTGCCACGCTTTGCCAGTCTCAAACTCGACTATGACCGGCTACCCGGCGGCGCTCACCATTACCGCGCCACCGGCACCGCCTTTCCCGAGGATAGCTTCGCCCGCGCAGCCGGCGCCGACGCCATCCTGTTCGGCGCCATGGGCTGGCCCGATATCCGCTATCCCGACGGCACCGAGATCGCGCCGCAGCTCGATCTGCGCGAGCGCCTCGGTCTCTATGCCGGCGTGCGGCCGATCCGCGCGCTGGCAGGTACGAACCCTGTACTGGCCGATCCACGCTGGTCCTCCATCGACTTGGTGATCCTGCGCGAATCGACGGAGGGCATGTTTGCCTCGCGCGGCAAGGGTATCGTGACCGGCGATAGCGAGGCGCGCGACACCCAGGTCATCACGCGTGCCGGGTCGGAGCGCCTGTTCGATTTCGCCTTCCGCATGGCCGAGCGGCGGCGTGAGCGCGGCCGGCCGGGCCTGGTCACCTGCGTCGACAAATCCAACGTGTTCCGCTCTTTCGCCTTCTTCCGCCGCATTTTCCACGAGCGCGCGGCCAAGTTTCCGGCCTTGCAGGCGCGCGACCACTATATCGACGCCATGGCGCTCGATCTGGTGCGCCGGCCCTGGGATTTCGACGTCATCGCGACCGAGAATTTGTTCGGCGACATCCTGTCCGACCTAGGCGCCGGGCTGGTCGGCGGCATGGGCTTCGCGCCCTCGGCCGATATCGGCGACGATCACGCCATGTTCCAACCCAGCCACGGCACCGCCCCCGACATCGCCGGCCAGGGCAAGGCCAACCCCACCGCCATGCTGCTGTCGGCCGCCATGATGCTGGACTGGCTGGGCGCCCGCCACGGCGTGGACGGTGCGGTGGCGGCGGGCCGCGCGCTCGATGGCGCGGTGGCGCGCGTGTTCGCCGGGGGTCGCGTGCGCACGCCGGAGATGGGTGGGTCGGATGGGACGGGGGCCGTGGCGCGCGCAGTGATCGCGGCGCTTTAAAGCATCTCCAGCCGGCTCGCCCCCTTGGGCGGCGGAAACGCCTTGTCCAACTCCGCGAGATCGCCCGCGCCGAGCTTGAGATCGAGCGCCGCCACATCCTCGCGCACATGGTCGGGCTTGACCGCCTTGGGGATGACCACGATGCCGTCCCGGCCGAGCAGCCAGGCCAGCGCCACCTGGGCCGGGGTGGCGCCGAGCCGGTCGGCGACGCGCTTGAGCGCGGCATTTTTCAGGATGCGGCCCTGATCGACCGGCGAATAGGCCATGACCGGAATCTTGTGCCGCCGGCACCACGGGATCAGCTCGTGCTCCGGCCCCCGGCGCGACAAATTGTAGAGGATTTGGTTGGTGGCGACCCGCTCGCCGCCGGGCGCGGCACGCCATTCCTCCATATCAGAGGTATCGAGATTGCTGACGCCGTGATCCCTGATCTTGCCGTCGCGCCGCAGTTGCTCGAAAGCCTCCAGGGTCTCGGCCACGGGCGCGCTGCCCGGCCAGTGCAGGAGATAGACGTCGATCCGGTCGGTTCGGAGCCGCTTCAGGCTGCGCTCGCAGGCCTCGATGGCGGCGCGCTTGCCGGCGTTGTGGGGATAGACCTTGCTGACGATGAAGACGCGGTCGCGCGCGCCCGCGATGGCCTCGGCAAGGATCTCCTCGGCGGCGCCCTCGCCATACATCTCCGCCGTGTCGATCAAGGTCACGCCGAGATCGAGGCCGAGCCGGAGTGCCGCGACCTCTTCAGCCCGACGCCCGCGATTCTCGCCCATGCGCCAGGTGCCGAGGCCGAAAGCCGGCATGGCGGCGCCCGAGGGCAGCTTGTACGAGGGGATGGCGACCATGGGTGAATTCTAGCCGGGGACTGGCGCGAAAACCAGGGCGAGCCTATATATCCGGCCCATGGAAGACCGCCGCAACCTGATCGGGCTCAGCCGCGCCCAGCTGGAGGCCGAACTGGCCGCCATCGGGCTGGAAAAGTTCCGCGCCCGCCAGCTCTGGCACTGGATTTACTTTCGTGGTGCGACCGATTTCGCGGCCATGACCACGCTGGCCAAATCGGCACGCGCGGCGTTGGCCGAACGCTTTTTCGTCGGCCGGCCCGAGGCGAGCCGCGACATGCAGTCGATCGACGGCACGCGCAAATGGCTGCTCAAATGGGGGGATGGCCAGGAGGTCGAGTGCGTCCACATTCCCGAGACCGATCGGGGCACGCTGTGCGTTTCCTCCCAGGTTGGTTGCACGCTCACCTGCCGCTTCTGCCACACGGGAACCCAGAAGCTCGTGCGCAATTTGGCGCCCGATGAGATCGTCGGTCAGGTCTTGCTGGCGCGCGACAAACTGGGCGAATGGCCGTCGCCCGACGATGGAAGGCAGATCTCCAACATCGTCATGATGGGCATGGGCGAGCCGCTCTACAATCTCGACAACGTCATCCCCGCGCTCAAGATTGTCATGGATGGCGAGGGTATTTCGATTTCCAAGCGCCGCATCACGCTGTCGACCGCGGGGGTGGTGCCCCAGATGAAGCGCTGCGGCCAGGAGCTGGGCGTCAATCTGGCCGTCAGCCTGCACGCCGTCACCGACGAAATTCGCGACCGCATCGTGCCGCTCAACAAGAAATACCCGATCGCCGAATTGATGCAGGCCTGCCGCGACTATCCCGGCGCCAACAATGCGCGCCGCATCACCTTCGAATACGTCATGCTCAAGGGGGTCAACGACAGCCCGGCCGATGCCCGCGCGCTGGTGCGCCTGATCCGAGGCATCCCGGCCAAGATCAATCTGATTCCCTTCAATCCCTGGCCCGGCGCCCCCTTCGAGTGCCCGGACGACCGCGCCATCAAGGCCTTCGCCGATATCGTGTTCGAGGCCGGCTATGCCGCCCCGGTGCGCACACCGCGCGGCCGGGATATCCTGGCGGCCTGCGGCCAGCTCAAGTCGGACAGCCAAAAACTGAGGAAAAGCGAGGTCTTACGGCTCCAAGCCGAGGCGGCCGCCGTTCAGGCCGCCAAGGAAGCTGGACTAGCCTTGAGCTAGCGACGCTTTGGCCGGAAAAGCCAGATTTATGCTAGGGTTGAATCTAAGGGCGCGATCACTTACATAATTGGTCGTCCTTATTCCACCAACGGGTCAAAGGGGAGAGCAATGTCATACGATCCCGGCAGCAAATGGGCCTTTGCCCAACCGACCACCACAGCGACCCAGGCGGAGATCGATCTCGGCCTGCGCCAGTACATGCTTCAGGTCTACAACTACATGGCCATCGGCCTCGGCTTGACCGGCGCGGTCGCCTTCCTGATCCTGACGAACACGGACTTGCTCAGCCTGTTCGCGAACCTCCAGGGCAACCGGGTGGTCGGACTGACCATTTTGGGTTGGGTCGCGCTGTTCGCGCCGCTGGCCTTCGTGTTCTTCTTCGCCATGCGCATCCACGCCATGTCTTTCTCGACGGCGCAGATGACGTTCTGGGGCTTCGCCGCGCTGATGGGCGTGTCGCTGGCGCCGACGCTCTACGTCTATACCGGGACCAGCGTGGCGCGCGTGTTCTTCATCACCGCCGCCACCTTCGGCGCCATGAGCCTGTGGGGCTATACGACCAAGCGCGACCTGTCGGGCATGGGGAACTTCCTGATGATGGGCCTGATCGGCATCATCATCGCCTCCATCGTCAACATCTTTATCGGGAGTTCGGCGCTGCAATTCGCCATCTCGGTCATCGGCGTGCTGATCTTCGTCGGCCTCACCGCCTACGACACCCAGCGGATCAAGGAAGCCTATCTGGAGTCCGATGACAGCGAGACCATGGGCAAGAAGGCGATCCACGGTTCGCTTCAGCTCTATCTCGACTTCATCAACCTGTTCACCCTGCTGCTCCAGCTCTTCGGTATCAAGAAGGACGACTAGCGGCGCGAACCGCATCTCTCCGAACCGCCCGGACGCGCAAGCCTCCGGGCGGTTTGGTTTTCCGGCCCGGTTTCTCAGCCCATGATCGAAAAATTCGTCGAAAACGTCATCTTTGCCAGCCGCTGGCTGCTCGTGCCCTTGTTCCTGGGGCTGACGCTGGTGCTGGTCATCTATGTCGTCAAGTTCTTCCAGGAACTGGCGCATCTGTTCGCCACCGCGCTCGCCATGGACGATGCCGGCTTGTTGATCGCGGCGCTCACCCTGGTGGATGCCACCCTGGTGGCGAGCCTGCTGGTCATGGTGATCGTCAGCGGCTACGAGAATTTCGTCTCGCGGCTCGATGTCGATGTCGGCCGCCACAACATCGCCTGGCTCGGCAAGCTCGACCACGGCAGTTTGAAGATCAAGCTGGCCTCCTCGATCGTGGCGATCTCGTCGATCCACCTGCTCAAGGCGTTCATGAACATCGAAAACACCAGCGAGACCAAGCTGCTCTGGCTGGTGATCATCCACATGACCTTCGTGATCTCGGCCCTGCTGATGGCCTTGATCGACCGCGTCACCAGCCATGGCAAGGACGCAGACGCCAAGGGGCCGTAAGGCCGCTTACATCACCAACACTTGCCGCGCCGTTTTGCCCTGGGCCAGTTCGTCGAAGGCGGCATTCAGCCCGTCGAACGTGACCCGGCCCTGGAGCAGCCGGTCGATCGGCAGCTTGCCCTGGCGGTAGAGCCGGATGAAGCGGGGCAGGTCGCGGCTGGGCACGCAGGAGCCGATATAGCTGCCCTTCACCGTGCGCTCCTCCGCCACCAGATTGACGTGTTGGAGCGGCCACATGTGTTGGGGATGGGCGAGGCCGGCGCTGACCGTGGTGCCGCCGCGCCGGGTGACGCGATAGGCTAGCTCCATCGCCTCGACCGAGCCCGCCATCTCGAAGGCGGTGTGGACGCCGCCGCCGGTCGCAGCCTTCACCGCCTCGATGCAATCGGCCTGGCCGGCGTTGAACGCGTCGGTGGCGCCGAGCTGGCGGGCGAATTTCAGCTTGTCCGCGTTCAGGTCGATGGCGACGATACGCTCCGCCCCGGCCAGCACGGCGGCCAGCAGCGCGTTCAACCCGACGCCGCCGAGGCCCACGATGGCAACAGATGTGCCCGGCTTGATCTGCGCCGTGTTCACCACCGCGCCCACGCCCGTGAGCACGGCGCAGCCGAACAGCGCGGCCTCGTCGAAGGGCAGCGTGGGATCGACGGGGATAACCGAGCGGCGGGACAGCACGGTGTATTCGGAAAAGGCGGAGACGCCGACATGGTGATGCACGGGCCGGCCGTTCAGCGAAAAGCGCCGCGCGCCCGACAGTAGATGGCCCGCCGTATTGGCGACCGCGCCCGGCTCGCACAAGGCCGGCCGCCCCTCCTGGCAGGGCAGGCATTGGCCGCAACTGGGCACGAACACCATGACGACGTGGTCGCCAACCCTGACGTCGTCGACCCCCGCGCCCAGTTCGACGATTTCGCCCGCCGCCTCATGGCCCAGCACCATCGGCGTCGGCCGGGGCCGGTCGCCATTGATCACGGACAGATCGGAATGGCACAGCCCTGCCGCCCGCACCCGCACCATTACCTCGCCCGGTCCGGGCGGGGCGAGATCGACCTCCTCGATCACCAGCGGGTTCGATTGGGCGTAGGGTGCGGGTTTGCCGATTTCGTGGAGGACGGCGGCTTTGGTTTTCATGGTGCTGACCTCACACGCACCGTCCGCCATCCACCTCCAGCGCCACGCCGGTAATGAAATCCGCCTCGTCGGAGGCGAGATAGAGCGCGGCATTGGCGATGTCGCGGGGCTGGCTGAAGCGGCCCAAGGGGATCGAGGCGACGAATTTGGCGCGGCGTTCCGGCGTGTCCTCGCCCATGAATTCGGCCAGCAGCGGCGTGTCGCCGGCGACGGGGCACAGCGCGTTGACCCGGATTTTGTCCGGCGCGTATTCCACGGCCATGGATTTGGTCATGACGATGGCGGCACCTTTGCTGGCGTTGTAGAGCGTCAGGCCGGGGCGGGGGCGCAATCCGGCGGTGGAAGCGGTGTTGATGATGCAGCCGCCGCCCTGTTGGCGCATGACCGGCACGATATGGCGGGCGGCCAGGAAGATCGCCTTGACGTTGACGGCATAGATGCGGTCGGCCTCGGCCTCGCTCACCTCCAGCATGGGCCGGTTGCGATGGGTCACGCCGGCATTGTTGACCATGATGTCGAGCCGGCCATAGGCTTTGAGCGCGGCCTCCACCAGCGCTTTGACCTCGGCATCGATCGCCACGTCGCATTTGACGAAGCTGGCGGTGCCGCCGGCCTGGCTGATGATGTCGGCGATCTTCTTGCCGTTGACCGCGTGGATGTCGCACACGACAACCCGGGCGCCCTCCTCGGCGAAGCGGCGCGCGATGCCCTCGCCGAAGCCGGAGCCGCCGCCGGTCACGATCGCCACCTTGTCCTTGAGCCGCATGGTCATTCCGCTCCCTTGGATTCAGATCGGGTTGAACTTTACTCCGCCTGCGGTTTCCAGTCGCGCGCCAGCTTGCGCGCGCGCTCGATTTCGGCGGGGGCGAGGAGTTTGACCAGATCGTCGCGCGCGGCGATCGCCTGGCCGCGCTCCTCGCCGTCGAGGCGCGGCGCGGCCAGCTCGAACCAGCGCAGCGCTTGCACCCGGTCGGCTTTGATGCCGACGCCATCGGCAAGGGCCTGGCCCAACAGGAATTGGGCTTCGCCGACGCCGCGCTCGGCAGCGCGTTGCAGCCATTTCACGCCCTTGGCCTCGTTTCGTGGGATGCCGACGCCTTCGATTTGGGCGAAGCCCAGCATAGTCATGGCCATGGCGTGGCCGCGCTCGGCGGCGGCGCGGTACCAGCGCGCCGCCTCGGCCTCGTCCTTGGCGACGCCGGCACCCGAGGCATGGAGCGTGCCCAGGCTATAAGCGGCGTCGGTATGGCCTTGGTCGGCTGCCTTGCGGTACCAGGCTGCCGCTTGGCGGTCGTCGCGCGCCAGGCCGAGGCCGAGGCGATAATGGCGCGCCAGCGCCGCCTGGGCATTGGCGTCACCCGCCTGGGCCGCCATGCCGAACCATTTGTTGGCCTGGGCCAGATCCTTGGGCGCGACTTCGCCGCTGGCATAGATGACGCCGAGATTGTTGGCCGCCGCCGACTCGCCCGCGCCGGCTGCCGCCGCGAACAGCTCGATGGCGCGAACAGGATCGCGCGCGGCACCGCGCCCGCGCAGCAGCGCCACGCCCAGGCTGGTCATGGCCGGCGCGTGTTTGGCCTCGACCGCGCGGCGGAACCAATCGACGGCCACCTTGTCGTCTTGTTTGACGCCCCGGCCGAATTGGTGGAGCAGGCCGATGTAATGCATGGCGCGGGGATGGCCCTGCTCGGCGGCGCGGCCATACCATTGGCGCGCCTTGCCATAGTCGCGCGCCACGCCACGGCCGTTCTCGTACATGGCGCCCAGATTGGCCTGGGCCTCGTCGAGCCCTTCCTCGGCCACCGCCTTGTACCATTTGACCGCTTCGGCGGCGTTCTGCTTGACGCCCTGGCCGTTGTCATGGAGCGCGCCCAGATTGTTCTGGGCGACCGCGTTGCCCTGGTCGGCCGCTTTGCGATACCAGCGCGCCGCCTCTTGATAGTTTTGCGTGACGCCCTGGCCTGCTTCATAGAGCCGGCCGAGATTGCTCTGGGCCAAGGTGTGACCCTGATCGGCGGCCCGGCGATACCAGCGCGCCGCCTCGGCGAAGTTGACCGGCGTGCCCAACCCGACCTGATGCAGATTGCCCAGATTGTTCTGAGCGCGCGCGTCGCCGGCCAGGCCAAGCGGCGTCCAGATCGCCAGCGCGCTTTTGTAGTCACGCGCCTCGAAGGCGGCGACGCCGGCCTCGAACTGGGCGAGGGCGGGGAGGGAGAAGAGAAGTGCGGCACAAAAGAATGCCAGCCGCGCCGCACGCAGCGCCCACTCACCCATGCCGGATCGCGACCGTCTTGACCACGCTGAAACCGTTGAGCGCTTCGAAACCCTTCTCTCGGCCGAAGCCGGAGCGTTTGACGCCGCCGAAGGGTAGCTCGATGCCGCCGCCGGCGCCGTAATTGTTGATGAAGATCTGGCCGGCCTGGATGCGGCGGGCAAGCCGCATCTGGCGGCCGCCGTCGCGCGTCCATACGCCGGCGACCAGACCGTAGTCGGTGCCGTTGGCAAGCTTGATCGCCGCCTCCTCGTCGGCGAAGGGGAAGACCGAGAGCACGGGGCCGAATACTTCCTCGCGGGCCATCGGGTGATCCGGCGCGACATTGTCGTAGATGGCGGGCGCCACGTAGTAGCCGCCCTTGGGCGCGTTGGCGGCGATGGTGCCGCAGGCCAATCGCTTGAACCCGGCTTGGTCGGCGCGGTCGAGGAAACCTTTCACCCTGACATGCTGGTCCCGATTGATCAGTGGCCCGCAATCCAGATCCATGTCGGAGGCACCGACCTTCAGCGCCGTGAAGCGCTCGGCCACCTTGCCGACAAAGTCTTGGTAGATTTTGTCTTGCACCAACAGGCGCGAGCCGGCCGAGCAGGTCTGCCCCGCATTCTGGATGATGGCGTTGGTGATGAAGGGCAGCGCCGCATCCTGATCGGCGTCGGCGAAGACGAGCTGGGGCGATTTGCCGCCGAGTTCCATGGTCACGGGCCGGTTGTGGCGCGCGGCGGCCTGCTGAACCAGCGTACCCACCTGGGGCGAGCCGGTGAACGAGATGTGATCGATGCCGGGATGGCCCGCCAGCGCCGCGCCGGCTTCTTCGCCATAACCGGTCACCACATTGATGACGCCGGGCGGAAAGCCGACGGCCAACGCCAGCTCGCCCAGCTTGAGGCAGGTCAGGCAGGCATCCTCCGCCGGCTTGACGACGCAGGCATTGCCGGCGGCGAGCGCCGCGCCAAGGCTGCGGCCCAGGATTTGGGCCGGGTAGTTCCATGGAATGATATGGCCGGTGACGCCATGGGGCTCGCGCAAAGTCATCACGGTGTAGCCGTCGAGATAGGGAATGGTCTCGCCGTGGAATTTGTCGCAGCAGCCGCCGTAGAATTCGAAATAGCGCGCGAAGGCCACGATGTCGGCGCGCGCTTGCTTGATCGGCTTGCCCGTGTCCATGGCCTCGAGCCGCACGAGTTCGTCGTGATGGTCTGCGATGGCGAGGCCGAGCTTGGTCAGCAGCCGGCCGCGCTCGACCGGTGCCAGCCTTCCCCATGGCCCCTCCAGCGCGCGGCGCGCGGCGGCGACGGCGGCGTCGATGTCGGCCGCCATGCCACGCGCAATCTTCGTAAATGCCTCGCCATCGCTGGGGTTGATCACGGGGATGGTTTCGCCCGACTGGGCCGGCCGCCATTTATCGCCGATCAGCACATGGGCGGGCGGCAGGTTGGGGTGGGCGATCTGGGTGGACATGGATGGGGTGCTCCGGCATGGCTCGAATGGCAAGACTCGGAGTTTAGCGCCGAGGACGGGCGGGGAGAAGGCGCTCTCCTGGACCGCGCCGGTGCAAGTGGCTAGACTGTCACGAACGGGTCGGATAGCCCGGGCCGCCTCAAGACGTCTACATAAATCATACCGAACAGACAGGGAGACCCAAGTCATGAAAGCTTTGTTCACTGCGGCGTTTGCCGCGTCCGCGCTGCTTGCGGCCGGCGCCATGGCCCAGGACGGGCCGACCATGAAGCGCATCGCCGAGACCAAGACGGTTACCATCGGCCATCGCGATGCCTCCGTGCCGCTGTCCTATATCGGACAGGACGGCAAGGCGCAGGGCTATTCGATCGACATCTGCCTGAAGATCGCGGAAGCGGCCAAGGAAGAACTCAAGCTCGACAAGCTCGACATCAAATTCGTGTCGCTGACGCCGCAGACCCGCATCCCCCTGCTGACCGCCGGGACCGTCGACATCATCTGCGAAAGCTCGACCCACACCCTCGGCCGCTCGCGCCAGATCAGCTTCCTCAACACCACCTTCCTGACCGGCTCGAAGCTGCTGGTGCGCAAGAATTCCGGCATCAAGCGCATCGAGGACATGAACGGCAAGATCCTGGTCGCCGTGCTCGGCACCACCAACGAAAAAGCCGCCCAGGTCGAGGTCGATAAGAAGGGCGTCAAGCTCAAGGGCGATATCGTCAAGGTCAAGGACCACACCCAGGCCATGTTGAACCTGGAGCAGAATCGCGCCGACGCCTATGTGTCGGACGACGTCGTGCTTTATGGGCTGGCCAGCGCGTCCAAGAACCCGGCGGAATGGGAAGTGGTCGGCCCTTATTTCTCCTACGATCCCTACGGCATGATGATCGCGCGCAACAACGACGATTGGCGCCTGGTCGGCAACCGCGCCATCACCAAGCTGATCGAATCGGGCGAGATGGTGGCGATCTACAAGAAGTGGTTCGAGCCCGGCCCGACCAAGATCAACCTGCCCTTGAGCGACCGGTTGCGCGAGAACTTCCAGATCATCGCCCTGCCGGAATAAGCGCGGGAACGACCGCCTTTCCCATCGGCCCGGGGTAGCGGCGTGGGCGCCTATAACTGGAACTGGCCGATCCTGCTGAAGGAACCTTACTTCGGCTGGATCGTGTCCGGTTTCGGCAATACCTGCCTGATCGCCGTGATCGCCTGGGCGATCGCCTTTCCCCTGGGATCGGCGGTCGGCCTGGCGCGCACGACCGAGTTGCCCTGGCTGCGCCTGATCGGCACGGCCTATGTCGAGCTGTTCCGCAACATCCCGCTGCTGGCGCAGATGTTCGTCTGGTACTACGTGGTGCCGGAATTGCTGCCGAATGATTGGTCGCAATGGGTCAAGCGCGACATGCCCTATCCGCAGTTCTACACGGCCGTGCTTTGCCTCGGCCTCTATACCGCCTCGCGTGTCGCCGAGCAGGTACGCTCCGGTATTGAGGCGATCCCCAGGGGCCAGCGCCATGCCGGCTTGGCCATGGGTCTGACGCCTGGACAAGTCTATCGCTACATCCTCTTGCCCGTCGGCTATCGCACCATCATTCCGCCGCTGACCAGCGATTTCCTCGGCGTGTTCAAGAACTCGTCCCTGGCGCTCACCATCGGCGTGCTTGAGTTGACATCCCAAGCGCGCCAGATCGAGGAATACACCTTCGCCGCCTTCGAGGCCTTCGCCACCGCGACCGTGCTCTATTGCATGGTCACGGGCCTCGTTATCCTGATCATGCGCCAGGTCGAGCGGCGCACTCGCATCGCCGGCACGATTGCGCTGGGGGCGAGCTGAATGTTCGCCGGATTCGATTTCGACGTGCTGATCAAGAGCCTGCCCTTTCTGTGGTTGGGCATGCAGCTCACCCTGCAACTCACCGTGCTCGCCGTCGGCGGCGGGCTCATCCTCGGTACCGTGTTGGCGGTGATCCGCCTGTCGCCGATCAAGCCCTTGTCGATGGCGGTGGCGGCCTATGTCAACTTCCTGCGCTCGATGCCACTAATCCTGGTGATCTTCTGGTTCTACACGTTGATTCCACGGGTAACGGGCACGTCGGTCAGCAGCTTCTATTCCGTGCTGATCGCCTTCATCATGTTCGAGGCAGCCTATTATTCCGAGATCATTCGCGCCGGAATCTCCAGCGTGCGGCGCGGCCAGATTTCGGCGGCCCTGGCACTCGGCCTCACGCCGCCCCAGGCGATGCGCTACGTCGTGCTGCCCCAGGCTGTTCGCAACATGATCCCGGTCCTGCTGACCCAGTCGATCATCATGTTGCAGGACACCTCGCTGGTCTATGTGGTGGGCCTGCGCGACTTCCTCACCTCGGCCGAGATCGTCGCCGGTCGCGACAACCGGCCGATCGAACTTTATCTGACGGTCGCGCTGGTGTTCCTGGTGGTTTGCTTCAGCGCGTCGCGCCTGGTCAACCTGATGCGGCGAAGGTACAGCCTATGATCGAGGTCAAG
Source organism: Alphaproteobacteria bacterium (assembly GCA_009694085.1). Classification (GTDB taxonomy): domain Bacteria; phylum Pseudomonadota; class Alphaproteobacteria; order SHVW01; family SHVW01; genus SHVW01. The sequence continues at coordinate 6,709 of SHVW01000037.1, read as the reverse complement.
AACGTCTCGAAATGGTACAGCAGCTTCCGCGTGCTCGATAATTGCTCGCTCGCGATTGCCAAGGGCGAGGTGGTGGTAATCTGCGGGCCCTCGGGCTCGGGCAAGAGCACGCTGATCAAATGCATCAACGGGCTCGAGCCTTTCACTCAGGGCAGCATCGCGGTCGACGGCATTTCGGTCGGCGACCGGAGCACCAATTTGCCCAAGCTGCGCGCGCGCATCGGCATGGTGTTCCAGAATTTCGAACTGTTTCCCCACATGACCGCGCGCCAGAACATCATGCTGGCCCAGCAGAAGGTGCTCAACCGCGACAACGCGGCGGCCGACCGCAAGGCCCAGGAACTGCTCGACCGCATCGGGCTCGCCGACCATGCCGGCAAATACCCGGCCCAGCTTTCCGGTGGCCAGCAGCAGCGCGTGGCGATCGCCCGGGCGCTCGCCATGGACCCCATCGCCATGCTGTTCGACGAGCCGACTTCGGCGCTCGATCCCGAAATGATCACTGAAGTGCTCGACGTCATGGTGCGCCTCGCCTTGGACGGCATGACCATGGCTGTCGTGACCCACGAAATGGGCTTCGCCCGCAAGGTCGCCCATCGCGTCGTGTTCATGGACCAGGGCACCATCGTCGAGGATGCGCCCAAGGAAGAATTCTTCGGCACGCCGCGCAGCGAGCGGGCGCAGCAGTTCCTATCGAAGATTTTGCAGCATTAGCGGCATCAATTCGCCTCCAAGCCAAAGCTCGGCCGCGTGCCCGTGGCTTTCGCCACGCGCAGGAAGGTGCGCATGGACGGCATGACCCGGCCGCTCTCCAGCCGCGCGATGAAGGATTGGGAGGTTGCCATGCGCCGCGCCAGCGCCGCCTGGGACAGGCCGGCGGCAGCGCGCGCGGCGATGATGGCACGCGCAACGGCAAATTCTGGCGCCATGGCATCGTAAGCGGCGCGCACGCGCGGATCGGACAACAGATCGAGTTCGGCGAGCGTGACGGTCGTTTTCTCGGTCTTGCTCGTCCTAGCCATGCGCAACGGTGTATATTTTTTTAGATATGAGCGTCAACTGACCTACGCCTGTCTCCCGGTCTACCCATCCAACTACTTGGCCTCATCCTGTGCTCATCGAAGGGTGAGACCGCTGGTCATGGATTCAACGGAAGCCGATTAGCTCCTGTCGCTCCGAGAGGTCCTCGTCCTTCGCCCCTTCGCCAAGCTCAGGGCTCAGGACGAGGCAGTGTGAAAGGCGATTTGGCGCTATAACGCCGTCATGCCGCCCTCTGCCCCCATCGTCCTGTTCACCGATTTCGGCCCCGGTCCCTATGTCGGGCAAGTGAAGGCCGTGTTGTGGCGGCTGGCGCCGGGTGCGCGGGTCATCGACCTGTTCGACGATGCGCCCACCCACGATCCCATGCTCGCGGCCTATCTTCTCGCGGCCTATGGGCCGGAGATGCCCGATGGTTCCGTGATCCTGGCAATCGTCGATCCCGGCGTCGGCGGTCCGCGCCCACCGATCGCGTTGGAGGCCGATGGGCGCTGGTATGTCGGGCCGGACAATGGTTTGAAGGCGTTGGTGGCGCGCCGGGCCGGGCGCGCCCGCGTGTTCGACATTTCCTGGCGGCCCGAGCGGCTATCCGCCAGTTTCCACGGCCGCGACCTGTTCGCGCCGGTTGCCGCCGGCCTGGCCATGGGCGGTGCTGCACCCGGGCCGGAGCGCGGGATCGATACCCTGGTCGGCCTGGCCTGGCCCGACGATCTCGCGCGCATCGTCTATATCGACCGCTTCGGCAACGCCATGACGGGGCTGCGTGCGGCGACGCTTGGCCCGGATGCGACGCTCGCAGCCGCCGGCCGCCGGCTAGCCCGTGCGCGCACCTTCTCCGACCTGCCCGCGGGCTCACCCTTCTGGTACGAAAACGCCAACGGGCTCGCCGAGATCGCGGTCAACCAGGGCCGGGCGGATCGGGTGCTTGGGATCGGGGTCGGCGATATCGTCGCCTTCGACCCCTGAACCCTTGTCCCCCCGCCGTCCCTGCCTGTACTCTGCACCCGAATTGCCATTCACATGTCCGTGGGGAAACATCCGATGAAACTCGTGCGCTACGGGGCCAAGGGCAAGGAAAAGCCGGGACTGATCGATGCCGACGGCGTGCTGCGCGACCTGTCGCGCCGGGTCAAGACGATCAACGCGGACTCGCTCTCGCCCGCCGGCCTCGCCAAGCTGAAGAAGCTGGCCAAGGGCAAGCTTGCCCCGGTCAAGGGCAAGCCGCGCATGGGCGTGCCGTGGGAGGGCATCGGCAAGATCATCTGCATCGGCCTGAACTATTCCGACCACGCCAAGGAGACGGGTTCGCCCATCCCCAGCGAGCCGGTCGTGTTCATGAAACCGAACAGCGCGCTCAACGGGCCGAACGATGCGGTGATCATCCCCAAGGGCTCGGAGAAGACGGATTGGGAAGTCGAGCTGGGCGTCGTCATCGGCCGCAAGGCAAGCCATGTGGAGGAAAAGGACGCGCTCAAATACGTCGCCGGCTATTGCGTGTGCAACGACGTGTCCGAACGCCACTATCAGATGGAGCGCGACGGCGGGCGCCAATGGATCAAGGGCAAGGGCTGCGACACCTTCTGCCCGACCGGGCCCTGGCTGGTCACGGCCGACGAGGTCAAGGACCCGCAGAACCTGGCCATGTGGCTGGAGGTCAACGGCGTGCGCCGGCAGAACGGCACCACGCGCACCATGATCTTCGGCGTCGCCCACCTGGTCAGCTATATGAGCCGGTTCATGACGCTCTATCCCGGCGACCTCATCCTGACGGGCACGCCGCCCGGCGTGGGGCTCGGCATGAAGCCGCCGATGTTCCTCAAGGCGGGCGATGTCGTGCGCGTCGGCATCGCCGGAATGGGCGAGCAGGCGCAGAAGATGGTCGCCTGGCCTGGAAAGTGATGGCCAGCGGAGAGGGGCGGTCTTGGCCGGACCGTTGATCGAGGCCGTCGGCGTTGTCAAACGCTTCGGGCGCCTGGCCGCGGTCGACCGGGTGTCGCTTTCGATCGGCGAGGGCGAGTTCTTCGCCCTGCTCGGGCCGTCCGGTTGCGGCAAGACCACGCTGCTCCGGCTGATCGCCGGGTTCGAGGCGCCCGACGAGGGCGCCATCCGCATCGATGGTCAAGACATGACGGGGGTGGAGCCCCAGGACCGCCCGGTCGGCATGGTGTTCCAGTCCTACGCGTTGTTCCCCCATATGAGCGTGGCGCGCAATGTCGGCTACGGCCTGCGCGTGACCGGCGTGGCCCCGCCGGAAATCGAGCGTCGCGTTGCCGAAGCGCTTGATCTGGTGCGGCTCGGCGATCTCGGCGCTCGGATGCCGGCCCAGCTTTCCGGCGGCCAGCGCCAGCGTGTGGCGCTCGCTCGCGCGCTGGTCAAACGGCCGCGCGTGTTGCTGCTGGACGAGCCGCTCTCGGCGCTCGACGCCAAGCTGCGCGAGCAGATGCGCCAGGAGCTGGTGCGGCTGCGTCAATCGGTCGGCATCACCTTCTTGATCGTTACTCACGACCAGAGCGAGGCCTTATCCATGGCCGACCGGATCGCGGTCATGGACGAAGGCCGGGTGTGCCAGGTCGCCGCCCCGGCCGAGCTTTACGAGCATCCGGCCGACCGTTTCGTTGCGGCTTTCATCGGCCGCATCAACCTGTTTGCCGGGCATCCCGCCGGCGTGATCGACGATGGGGCGGGAAGGCGACTGATCGTGGACAGCGCGGCGCTCGGCCAGGTCGCGGTGCCGGTCAACGGTCGCGGCGTGCCGACCGGCGCGGTTTCGCTCGGTGTGCGCCCGGAAAAACTGCGGCTCGACCGTGCGCCAAGCGAGGACGGCCGTATCCGGCTCGGCGGCCGGGTCGCCGAAATTGCCTATTTCGGCGAGACCAGCCAAGTCGTGCTCGACCTGGACGGCGGCGGCACGGTGTCGGTGGCGCTCAGCAACGCGACACGTGCCGGCGGCCCGCCTGCCGCGCCGGGCGAGGCCGCCTGGGCGTCGTGGGAGGCACGGGATATGGTGGTGATGGAGGGTTAGGCGGCGTGCTCTACCCCTATCGCATCCCAAACCCCAGCCGCTCCGCCGCGCCCGCGAACAACAGCCGCGTCAACGCCGGGGCCACTTCGCCGCGCCAATCCTCGTCGCCCGAGAGCAGTACCGCTTCCGGTGCCGGGCCGAACAGCAAATCATTGGCCGGGTTGCGCCGGTAGAGCGTCATGGCTAGCGCCAGCACCGAGCCGCCCGGCGCATTCAGATCGGGGCCGCCCGCGCGCGCGACGCCATACAGGGTTACAACCAGCGTAGCCGGGGCAACGATCCGCCCGTCGTTCGGTTGGAGCAGGACGATTTCGATCTTGGGCCCGCCCGCGAAAGCGTCGGTCCAGCGTTGCAGGGCGAATTCGCAGAACTCGGCAGCGGTGATCGCACCCATGGCACCGTCGAGCGAGTCGAACTGGCAGAGCAGGCCAACCTGTTGCACGCCGCGGAACAGGGGAATGGGCGTATTCGCCTCGGCTGGCGGCGGCGCGGTCATGGCGACAAATCCGATCAGCAGCAGGCGGGTAAGAAGGTGGATCATGGCGGACGCTCTCATGGACACAGAAGTTTCGGACGCTCGCGACCATAGCGCAAGAACGGTTGAGCCGGCGCGTCAATTTCGTCACCATGTCCGGATTGGAGTGGGCAAGGATCGAGGCATCGCATGACGTTTTCCCTGTTGGCGCGCTGTGCGCGCACGGGCCAGTTCGGCATGGTCATTTCATCGTCCAGCGTGTGCGTGGCCAGCCGGTGCGCCTGGGTGCGCGCGAATACGGGCGCGGTGGCGACCCAGAACGTCACCGATCCCCGGCTTGGCCGGCTGGGCCTCGACCTGCTGGCCCAGGGTTTCGGCGCGGCTGCCGTGCTGGAGCGGTTGATCCAGGCCCAGCCCTTCGCCGCCTATCGCCAGCTTATCGTGCTCGACGGCGACGGTCGCAGCGCGGTTCACAGCGGCGCCCGCACGCTCGGCATCCACGGCACGGCGACCGGCGAGAATTGCGCGGCCGGCGGAAATTTGCTCGCCCATGACGGCATTCCCCGCGCCATGATCGCCGGCTTCCTCGCCGATCCCGCGGCCGAATTGGCAGAGCGCCTGATGCGCGGGCTGGAGGCGGGGCTGGCAGCGGGCGGCGAGGCGGGCGACGAGCGCTCCGCTGGCATCGCGGTAGTGGATCGGCAGGTTTGGCCGATCTGCGACCTTCGAGTCGACTGGCACGACGATCCCATTGCCGAACTTCGCCGGGTCTGGGAGGTTTACCGGCCCCAGATGAGGGATTATTTGACCCGTGCCCTCGATCCCTCCGCCGCGCCATCCTATGGGGTGCCGGGCGATCCGTGAGCGCGCGTAAATCCCCGTTGCTGTGAGCGCCGTCACTTGCGACTTGACCCAGCGCCGGTTAAGAGAGATTTAAGACTGATGCGACATATTCCCGGCCGATAGCCCGGATTGGGCCGGCTGGATTGGGGAGATCGAGGCATGGTAACGGTGTTCGAAATCCACACCCTAAAGGGGGGGGAAGTGGATGATCGATTCGCATCATCAAACCCGCGAGGCCGCCATGGATGCGGCCAAGCTGCTCCATGCCGAGGGGCATCTTGAAGGCGTCAAGGTGATCAAGGACATGCTCGACGAAAAGTCGGGCATGAGCAAAGAGCTCGTCGTTTTCGATACCTCGAAGGCGCGCAAGGCCGCCGCGCCTCCGCCGAAAACAGGGGTTCAGACGGCCGATGTCAAGGCCGCCCCGCCGAGCGAGACCAAGAATGGTTCGACTACAGGGACTGCGCTCAAGTCGATCATGTGGCTGGCGATCCTGTTGGTGCTCGCTGGCGGCGTGCTCTACGTGACCGGCGGGCTAGGCCGGCGCTAAGGCGCGCTGCCGCCTAACGCAACGCGATTGTCGCCGCTGCCAAGATCGGGCCCTGGCCACGAGTCTGAACGATGGCGATGGCGTATTCGCCCTGGCTTGGCAGATCGGTGGCACCCAGCATGCGTTCCAACCGGCCGCCGCGCCAGGTGTCGACTCGGGTCGCCCCGCGCACGATGTTGTATTCCACCAGCGTCTTGCCCGCATTCTCGCCGCGCAGGACCTTGGTTTCGCGGCGGCGGTCATAAGTGACGAACACCAGATCGGCCTCGACTGCGGATTGTTCCGGCCCTGACAGCGTAACCGCAGTGGCGCCCTGGGCCGTGCGGGCGAGATCGAGCTGAACCGTGGCCGGGGTGTCGCGCGCGGTACGGATTGCGCGTTCGACCTGATCGCGGCGCGAGCCGACGGCGTCGATCCGCTCAGCGATCACCATTTGGGGTGTGTAGATGCTGCGCAGACCCAGCGCGGCGCTGTAACCGCGCTGACGCTCGGTCCAGGCGCGCTGGGCGAAGGGATCCTTCCAGCCGATATAGTCCCAGTAGTCGACATGGTAGGCCAGCGGCAGCACATCGGCCCGACGCACCAACTCGCCGAGATAGGCATCGGCGGGCGGGCAGGAATGGCAGCCCTAATACCTCTGCACAGTGATTATGACTCTTTGGTTTGGTCTGGGTAAGCGCGGGCCATTTTATCGCGGGCGCGCTCGGTGGTGAACATCCATTTGATGCGGGCGCCGTCAGCGTTGCGCTGACGCTCCTATGCGGCGATCTCGGCGACGAGG
>SHVW01000036.1 GCA_009694085.1 Alphaproteobacteria bacterium | reverse complement strand
CCCAGAAATTCCTGCGTGATGTGGCAGCGATAGACGATCAGAAGCACCAGCAAATGATCGTCGAGACCACCGACGCCCCACGGCCGGCCCGAACGGTTCTAGCGCGCCACAATCCGCTGTTTCCACAGCGGACGGAGCTTCCGGCTCATCGCCAGAAATTGACCCGGCGTTACGCCGGTCAGAGACCGAAACGGCCGCCGGCGCAGAAGGGCCGCGCTGCTAAATCTCGCCATCGGAAGGGCCCTCCAACGCCCTTCCATCTTGAATCACGTCGCGCCACCCTTGGGAATCCCCTCATTTTTGCAACAGGTCTACTGTAGATTGGTTTTGGTTACACACGGTGCAGAATGCTGTCCTTAGCGTCGGTCGATCAGCTGTATTTTTCCGATGACGGTGACAAATCCCGGCACCTCCAAACCATTCGCATTCAAGACCCGGACGGCAATATCGTCCAGCTCCGCTTGTACAGACTGGATGCGGCGCGCAAGAAAGCACCGGCGCTCCATCACGCGCTAGTCTACTACGAGAGCCTCAGGCGAACTCCGTCTATGCCGCCGCTGCGCGAAGATTTCGACGAAGCCGTCCCGATCGAGCTTGGCCTTGGCGACCAGGTCACCATCGCCGATGTCGGCGCGGCCGATATCGAAAAGGCCTGGTTCCGCATGCAGGCCAACACGCGTTTCCCCGAGGGCAGTCACCACCGCAGTGCGCACGTCATGAACTTTCCGATCAAGATATATAGCGATCTGATCGTTCACAATTTTCTGATCCTACGCGAGACGGTAATGCCGCAGTTCGGCCGTGTTACCGCCGCCCTCGGCGACCGACTATACGATTATTGGCGCTTGGCGCTGCCGCTTACCAGCAATGGCAAGCAGGTGGACCAGATCATGACAATCGCGGTCAATCAGTTTCCCGGCGCCTATCGCTTGTTGAGCTGATATTTTTCTGGCAGCTCTACGCGCCGGCTTTGACGTCGAACCTGATAAAGCGTCCCACATGCTCGCGGACATTGCATACCTGCATCGGCCGTCCAGCGTAATGCCGCATGAAATACAAGCAGCAGCTTAGGGCGCATTGATCGAGCCGCCAACGCGCCGTGCCGGCGGCGATGAAGTAAATGATGTAACGTCCGACCAGATCGAGATAGTCGTAGCTCGACGGTCTATAGATGGCCAGGCTGGCATTGATTGTAGTCCAGGGATAGAAGCCCCCGGTGTCGACGTGCACGAGATCGTGGCCATCGAGCAGGGTGAACATGGCCTCTGCAGGCGACTGCCAGGTTCCGTCGACGTCGATGATGGCAAGCCGGCTCAGCGCATGTCGGCGCGCCAACTGCAAGGCGCGGACCATGCGAATACTGGCATAATAGGTCGCGGAAAAAGACTTGGCTTGCCCAGCCAAGCCCGGCCGCTCGATCGACAAGCTGGCGCCGGTCGAATGGCAAAACGCCGCGAGCCCATCGGGATCGACGGGGTCGATGACATGAAGGTGCAAGCCAGCCTGCGCAAGCTGCCCCGCATTGCCTACGATCTGGGCGCGATAGCGATCGAAATAGATTTGATCGACCGACACATACACCGTGTCGCGACCGCGGGCCGGTGCGGAGATGTGGACGACGCCGGCTTCGTCCGGCGCCGGCGCATCCCGAAGCGTCTCGTAGAATGAACGGGAGAAGCGCGCGCAATCGCCAAGGGAAAGGCGATAATTCCCAACCAAGGCCGGTGCGATGAGATCGGCCGCCGATTGAAAGCAGCGATCGGCTGTTTCGTTGTCGCCCCGACAATGGGCAGCAAGGCCGCGATTGAGCACGGCACCATAGGGCGACGCTGCAAGAGCTTCCAGCCCAGCGAAATGCCGTGCCGCGCAATCCATCCGGCCATGTCTGGCGGCCAATCGAGCCGCCAGCTCAAGGGTGCCGGGCCTCGCACGATCTAAAGATAGTGCCGCCTCCGCTGCCGCGGACGCGCCTGCGAAGTCCTCACGCATGGCCCGGCAGCTCGCCAAGAGCGACAGGCCATCGATGGCCCCGGGATCGAGCGAAAAGCTGCGGATCGACAACGCGATCGCCGCCTCGAATTCGCCGACGCGTGCCAGGACCCGCGCATATTGGCGAGCAAGCGCGGGGTTTGCCCGGTCGAGCGCAAACGCGTGCGCGAGAGTCTCAACCGCCTCTGTCGGTTGGCCTAGCCGCGCTTGGACCGCTGCCAATTGGCGCAGGGTCGCCACGTCATGGGCCGCCTCGGCGAGGCCCGCATGCAGACGTGCCGCTGCCTCCGTTAGGCGACCGGCCCGCGCCAGCTCCCCTGCCCTGCGACGCAGCGCCGCCAGGTCGACACGCGCGGTCACTTCGGCAGCGCGCCAACCTCTTTCTCCCACCGCTCGATCAGCCGCTTGCGTTCGATTGACTGTCCGTATTTGGCGAAATCGTAGTCGATCAGCTTCATATCGGTGAGTTTGGGCGCGTCCGGGTGGATCGGCGACGAGCGATTGGACGGCACCTGATAGGATTTTGCCCGCACGCCCAACGCCTGGGCCTCGGGTGTGAGCGCCCAATCGTACCATTTCTTGGCATTCTCGAGGTTGCGCGCACCCTTGATAATGCTCATCGACCCGATCTCATAGCCCGAGCCCTCGCAGGGGATCGCCGTCTTGACCGGAAATCCGGCAATCGCCTCGGCGACCGCGTCATGGACGAACATGATGCCGATCGTGGTCTCGCCGCGCGCTGCCGCACGCGCCGGCGCCGGACCCGACCGCGTGTACTGGTTGACGTTCAAGTGAAGCCGTTTGAGATAGGCGAAGGCCGGCTCTTCGCCCATGACCTGAACCAACGTTGCAATGGCGGTATATGCCGTGCCCGACGACGCCGGGTTCGACATTTGGATTTCACCCCTTAGATTGTCCGCCAGCAAATCCTGCCAACAACGCGGCGCCTCTAGCTTCTTGCGCTGGAGTTGTTCGGTATTGAAGGCCAGGCCGAGCGCGCCGGCATAAATGCCGACCGTGCGCTGGCCCGATTGCTGGGCCTGCCGGATCGCCCAGGGATGCAACGCATTTTGCAGCGGCGAAGTGTAGGCATCGGTCAATCCGGCCTCGGCCGCCTGGAGGTGGGGATCGCCCGTGCCGCCCCACCACATATCGCCCCTGGGGTTGGTCGCTTCCGCGCGGATCTGGGCGAAGGTTTCGCCCGATCCCTTGTTCGCCATGGTCACCTTGACGCCGGTCTTGCGCTCGAACTCCACGCTGGCGAGCTGGCACCATTCGACGAGGACGCTGCAATAGACGGTGAGGCTGCCCTGAGCCGATGCGGGGGCCGCGCCAAGAACCAGTCCAATTGCAAACGCAGCTATCGCCGCCAATCTACGAACCATGAAACTCTCCCCACTTTGCCTATTGCGCTATCATGTGACGATCGCGATGTGCGGTGCAACCGGGACACAATCCTGACCGGGCTTGGCTAGCCCATCAAACCCCGGACGCCGAAAGATAGCGCCTGGGATCGACCGCTTGAGAGCCCCGTCGAATCTCGAAATGAAGTTGGGGTGCCGATACGCTGCCGGTTGCGCCGACATGGGCGATCGACTGGCCGCGCCGGACCGTATCGCCTCGTTTGACCAGCAGGCGCTCGCTATGCGCATAGGCGGTGACCCAGCCGTCCGCATGTTTGATCAGCAGGAGGTTGCCGAAGCCGCGCAATTCATTGCCGGCATAGGCGACAACGCCGGCATCCGCCGCACGCACGGGCGTACCGCGGGGCGCCCCGATATTGATGCCGTCATTGTGTAGGCCGCCGCCCTTGGCGCCGAAATCGGATAGCACGGCGCCCGTTACTGGCCACAGAAAACCGCGCCCGGCGCGTGGCGGCGGCTCCGGCACGGCAGCGGCTGGGGGCGCGATAACCGGGGTCGCCGGTGGCCGCGGCGGTGTTGCGGCCGGCGCATTGGCGATAACCGGTGCCGCACTTTCGCTGGCCGGCGGTTCCGGCTTTTCCACCGGTGTCGCGCCCAGACTCGCGGGCGGACTAGCGGGCGATGTCGGTTGCTGGGGCGGCACGGTCGGCGGCGGCAGAGATTCGACGGTCACGCCGGAACGCGGCGCTTCCGCCGGTTTGGGCATGTCGCGCGGCACCGCTGGCGGCCGCGCGGCGGCCTGCCGAGCGACCGGCGAGGGCAGGATCAATTTCTGCCCGGATCGAATCGCATAGGGCGGCCCGAGCTTATTGAGCCGGGCTAGCGAACTCACGTCGACGCCATGGCGGCGCGAAATCCCATACAACGTGTCGCCCGCAGCCACGGTGTAACTGTCTTGCCCGGGCAGTATGAGAACGCGACCGGGTTGAAGCTGAAAAGGCGGCGCCAGATTGTTGACTTCGATCAAGGCGCGCACGGGTACGTTGTGCGCCTGGGCAATGGTGTAGATCGTGTCCCCCGGGCGAACCACCACCGTGACCGTCGGGCTGGCGGCGGTCCGAGCCGGCGGCACGGATGTTACCGTCGGCGCGCACGCAGCCGCGAATGTCAGCAGCGCCAATGCGCACGCCAACCGACGCAGAACGGGAAAGGATGAAGCCTCGGTCACAGACGCAATGTAAGCGCAGGCGCGCGCCGGCTCAATGCCGGTGCCCGCTTTCGCCCTCCGCCGGCAAACCGGATACCATGGGCACGAAGCGTACTGGCGATAGTTCTTCGCGGCGGGGGCCATCCGGGGTCTTGGTCAGACGAATCAACCATTGATCGACCGGGTTGGCGCCGACCGGCAGCACCATAACCCCGCCCTCCGCAAGCTGGTCATAGAGCACCTGCGGCACGTCGGGCGCGGCCGCAGTCACGATAATGCGCTCGAACGGCGCCACTTCGTGCCAGCCCTTGAAGCCGTCGCCGGCCCGCGTGACGACGTTGCGATAGCCCAGCCGGTCGAGCCGCCGCTCGGCCTCCCGCAGGAGCGGCCGGTGCCGTTCGATCGTATAGACGCGCCGGCATAGCTGGGCGAGCACGGCGGTCTGGTAACCGCATCCCGTGCCGATTTCCAACACCATCATGCGCTCGCCCACTTCGAGCGCCTGGGTCATCATGGCGACAATCAAGGGTTGACTGATGGTCTGGCCCAAACCGATCGGCAGTGCCGTATTTTCATAGGACTGGTCGAGCAAGTCTTCCGGTACGAATTCCTCGCGCGGCACGCGCTCGATCGCGGAGAGCACGCGCGTATCGATGATCCCCTGCGCGCGCAATTCCATGATCAGCCGGATCTTGCGCGGCGCATAGGTCACGGCAAGGCGCGCTCCAGCGCCGTCATGGTAGCGCGGTCGGTCATGTCCATATGCACCGGCGTAACCGCAATCTGTCCGGCAGCCATGGCCGCGAGATCGGTGCCGCGGCGCGAGCGGTCGTCCACGCGCATGTCGCCGATCCAGTAATAGGTCCGGCCGCGCGGGTCCTTGCCTTCGACCAAATGGTCGCCGATCTTGCGCCGGCCCTGGCGCACGACGGCGACGCCGGCGACGTCGTCATGATCGACATCGGGAAAGTTGACGTTGATCAGCACATCGTCCGGCCAGCCCGCCGCGACCAGGCGGCGGATCAGCCCTTCGGCATGGTGTTCGGCCGTCGACCAACGGCAGGTCGCGCTGCCATCGATATTCTGGCTGAGCGCGATTGCAGGCACGCCCAGCAGCGTCGCCTCCATGGCCGCTGCGATGGTGCCGGAATAGGTGACATCTTCACCCAAATTGCCGCCGCGATTGATGCCGGACAGCACCAGATCGGGCGGCCGGTCGCGGAACAGATGGTTGATCGCGAGCAGCACGCAATCCGTCGGCGTGCCATCGACGCAAAATCGGCGGCTCGACAGCCGGCGCAGCCGCAACGGCCGGCGCAGCGTCAGGGAGTGGCCGGCCCCGGATTGTTCGGTCTCCGGTGCCACCACCCACACATCGCGGCTGAGCGCGCGCGCCACCCGTTGCAGCACGGCGATGCCAGGGGCATAGACCCCGTCATCGTTGGTAACGAGGATGCGCGCCTTTTTGAGGTCGATGGGAGATCGCGGCCGGTTCATGCCTGAATCGCGTCCAGGCCGCCCATATAGGGGCGGAGCACCTCCGGTATCTCGACCGAACCGTCGGCGCGTTGATAGTTTTCCAACACCGCGATCAGCGTGCGCCCGACCGCCAAGCCGGACCCGTTGAGTGTGTGGACGAAGCGGGTCTGCTTGGCCGCGTCGCGAAAGCGCGCCTTCATGCGCCGGGCTTGGAAATCACCGCAATTCGAGCACGACGAGATTTCGCGGAACTGACCCTGGCCCGGCAACCAAACTTCGATGTCGTAGGTCTTGCGCGCGGCAAACCCCATGTCGCCGGTGCACAGCACGACCGTGCGGTAATGCAGGCCAAGCCGCTTCAGCACTTCCTCGGCGCAGGCGGTCATGCGCTCATGCTCGGCCTCGGACTGGTCGGGATGGGTGATGGAGACCAGCTCGACTTTGCTGAACTGGTGTTGGCGCAACATGCCGCGCGTGTCCTTCCCCGCCGCGCCCGCTTCGGAACGGAAGCACGGCGTCCAGGCGGTGAAACGCATCGGCAGCTGCGCTTCGTCGACAACCTCGTCGGCGACCATATTGGTCAGCGGCACCTCCGCCGTCGGGATTAGCCAGCGACGGCCCAACAGCTTGAGGTGTTTGATCTCTTTGGTCGCAGAGTCGAGCACGAATTTGCGCTCGTAGGCGCCGACGAAGGCGTCGACGAGGTCGAGCCCCTCCAGCGATACCGCCCCGCTGCCGTCGATCTTGATATCCTTGGCGGGCACCAGTTCCGATTCCTCGACATGGAACAAGTCGTCTTTGAACTTAGGCAGGTTGCCGGTGCCGAACACCGCGGCATCACGGACCAGGAGCGGCGGGCTGATCTCGACATAGCCGTATTCCCCGGTGTGGAGATCGAGCATGAACTGGGCCAGCGCGCGTTCCAACCGGGCGAGCGAGCCCTTGAGCACGACAAAACGCGCGCCGGCAAGTTTGCCTGCACGCTCGAAATCCATCAAGCGCAGCGCCTCGCCGATCTCGAAATGCTGCTTGGGTACGAAGTTGACTTGCGGCGGATGTCCGACCCGTCTGATTTCCACGTTCTCGTCCGCCCCGCCGCCGTCGGGCACATCGGCGGCGGGCAGGTTGGGCAAGCTGACCAGTAGATGCTCCAAGTGCCGCGCGGTCTGGCGCTCCTCGCGTTCCAGCAGCGGCATTTGGTCCTTGGCCGCGACGACTTCCGCCATCAGGGCGCTGGCATCCTCGCCCTTCTTTTTCAGTTCGCCGATCTGCCGCGAGGCATCGTTGCGTCGCTTCTGGAGAGCTTGGATGTCGGTTTGCAAGCCGCGACGCTTGGCATCGAGGGCTAGAATTTGCTGGGCCGCCGCGGGTAGGCGGCGGCGGGCAAGCGCAGCGTCGAAGGCCGCAGCGTTGTCGCGGATGGCTTTAAGGTCGTGCATGATCTGATCTCGAACGGAGGGCGGGGCGGGTTATACGTCCGGACGCGATCAGCGTCCAGCCGGCCTCAGCCCGATGATCGCGCGTCCAGGCGCGCCGGCGGCTTGGCAGTTGCTGCAGCTTCCGCTGCTTCGTCCTCGGCCTCGCGCCGGGCACGCTGACGTTCCACCAGGCGCGCCGACCAGATCGAAATCTCGTAGAGCAACAGCATCGGGATCGCCAGGCCAACCTGGCTGATCACGTCGGGCGGCGTCAGCACTGCCGCGGCGATGAAAACCAGCACGATCGCGTAGCGCCGCTTCGCCGCCAGATCGGCCGACGTGACCATGCCGACCCGCGCCATCAAGGTCAGCAGAACGGGCAGCTCGAAGCTGATGCCGAAGGCAAAGATCAGATGCATGACGAGCGACAGATACTCGTTGACCTTGGCTTCAAGTTGAATCGGCAGATGGTCGCCGCCGCCGGGCAGTTCGAAGGACAGGAAGAACTGCCAGGCCAGCGGAAAAATGAAGTAGTAGACCAGCGCGCCGCCCATGAAGAACAGGATCGGCGTGGCGATCAGAAACGGTAGAAAAGCCTTCTTCTCGTATTTGTAGAGCCCGGGCGCCACGAACATCCAAAGCTGGGTCGAGACGACGGGAAACGACACGAAAGCGGCGGCAAAGAAGGCGACCTTGAGGTACGTAAAGAACGCTTCGTGCAGCGCCGTGAAGATCATGCGCCGGTTGCCTGGCTGCTGGATCAGGATGTTGGCCAGCGGCTGGACCAGGAATTCGAAAATCGACTGAGCGAAGAAATAGCAGACGATAAACGCCGCCAGGAAGGCTGCGGCAGACCAGCCCAGCCGGTTGCGCAGCTCGACCAGATGGTCCATTAGCGGCATTTTGGTGTCGTCGGGATTGTCGACCATGGACGCTTCGTCAGGCCGTCGCGGTCTTGGCCGGAGGGGCTGGTTCGGCCAGCGCGGGGTCCGCGGCAGCATCGGCTGCCGGTTCGGTGATCGCTTCTTGCGGCGGCGCTTCCGTTGTCGCAGGCGGCGCGATCTGCTCGACCTGGGCCAACTCCGGCAGCTTCAGATGCTCCGACATCTCGCCCTTGGGATCGACCGTCTTTTCGATCTCGCCGGCAATGTCGGTGCGGGCGACTTCTTCGATCTGCTGGCCGACCGTCTCGACCTCTTTCTTGACGTCGGCCAGTTCCGCCTCGCGCACCATCTCGTCGACCTGGCCTTGGAAGTCGCGCGCTAGCTCGCGCGCCTTGGCGACCCATTGGCCGGCCGTGCGCAAAAGATATGGCAGTTCCTTCGGGCCGAGCACGACGAGCGCGACCACCGCGATCAACGCCATTTCCGACCAGGCGAAATCAAACATACGGATTCACCACGACCGCCGTGGCCCGACTGCCCCGCCCCTCAATTGCGAACGGTCTGGCCCGCGGGCTGCGCGGCCTGGGCTTGGACCGACGCCTGGGGCGCGGCCGGGGCCGGCTGCGCCGCCGCGCCAGGGGCCGGTGTCGTCGGTGGTTGACCGGACGCATCGGCAACCTTTTCGTCCTCGTCCTTGAGGCCTGTTTTGAACGCTTTCACGCCTTTGGCCAAATCGCCCATGAGCTTCGGAATCTTGCCCGCGCCGAACAGCACGAGCACGATCAGCAAGACGACCAGCCAATGCCAAATGCTTCCCATTCCCATCGTGAGCCTCCCAATTGGTATACCGGCCCGACTGAGGAACGCCCGGCAACCGGCGGATAATGGCAAAACTAGGCCGCCGCCGCAACGGCTGCGCCGCCAAAGCCCGTGCCGTGCAGGGCCTTTAGCAGAATCACTTGGTGATGACCATGGTCAATGTCGATAGGGAACCGATAGCGCCCAGCGCTTTTCCCAGCCCTCCGGCCGGTCTATCATGGTCGAAAGAGGTGGGCGGCCAAGCTGAGCCGCCGGCTCGATGGACGGTCGAAGGGCCTTAGCTTAGCCGATGCAGCCGGTCGAACGTCGCCTCGCCGCCATCCTTGCCGCAGACGTGGTCGGCTATAGCCGGCTCATGGCAGAAGACGAAGTTGCCACGCTTGCGCACCTTAAGACGTATATGGCCACAGTTGCGGCGGTGATCGCGGATCATCGCGGGCGTATCGTCGCCACCGCTGGCGATGGCGTTCTCGCGGAGTTCCAAAGCGCCGTCCAGGCGGTCGCCGCCGCCGTCGCGCTCCAGGAGAGCCTAACCCGGGACAGTGCCGGCAGACCGCCGATCCCGTGGCCTACGATCAGTGGGCACGCGGGCGCGAGCAGTTCAATACGCTCACCCGCGAGGGCATTCTGGAGGCGCGACGCCTGTTTGCCGCAGCGATTGAGCGCGACCCACGATTTGCGCGTGCGCTGGGCCAACTCGCCAATACCTATGTCGCCGAACAGGACCTGCAATACACGCCTCGGCGTGCGGACGTGACGCGTGCGGCGGTCGAACTCGCCAAACGTGCCGTGGCGATTGATCCCGTGGATTCTCAGCTTCGTTGGGTGCTGTCGCGCACGCTTCTTTGGGACAGCCAATACGAAGAAGCCATCGCCGAGATGCGCACCGTGCTCCAGCGTGACCCGGATTTTGCAAATGGTCACGCCTTCATGACACAGATCCTCACCTTTGCCGGCCGGGCCGAGGACGCATTACCGCATATCGAACGCGCACTGCGTATGGAGGTCTATCATCCCTTTTGGTATTATGGCGTGCGCGGAAACGCCCTCTTTATGCTTGGGCGGTATGAAGAGGCGGTGGCCGACTATCGTCGGGCCCTGGAGCGCAACGCCAACAGCATTTTTTCCCGTCGTCATTTGGCCTCGGCCCTGGGCCATCTCGGCCGCATCTCGGAGGCCGAATGGGAGATTGCCGAACTCGAGACCCAGATCGGACGCCCCTTTGAATTTACGGATGTCGATCTTTTCATCTTTTACGTCGCCCCGTCCTATCGCGACCGCTTGATCGAGGGGCTCCGCAAGGCCGGGCTTCGTTAGGCGCACTCTTCTGCCGGAAAAACAAAGGCCTGTCGTCGATCCATCTCGACCGCCACAATATCGTTCTCCGCCGGCAGGAACTGGCCGGGCACCCGGGCATGCAGATGCAGGTGCGCGCCGCCGCTATCGCCCATGCAGAGATGGACCAGGCTGGTGCGGCCGAGCAAGCGGGCGGCCAGGACGCGGGCGACACAGGCCGGCTCCGGCCCCTGTTCATCCACTGGCGCCAACCCGAGGGCTTCCGGGCGGATCAAGACGGCGGCAGCGACCCCCTCGCCCAGACTGCCGGCAGCCAAGGCGCCGAATGGCGTGGTCACAGATTTATCTTTAACTATGCCATTTAGTACATTGATTTCACTAAAAAAACCAGCGACAAAAGCAGAGTCGGGCTGGCAGTAAAGATCCGTCGGCCGGCCGACCTGGACGATCCGGCCGTGGCGCATCACGGCGATCCGGTCGGCCATGAACATGGCCTCCTCGGAATCGTGGGTGACCATCAGGGTCGCCGCGCCGCTCTGTTTGAGCACGTGCAAGGTTTGATCGCGGACCTGATCGCGCAGGCGGGAATCCAAGCCGGAAAACGGCTCGTCCAGCAGAACCAGACGCGGTTTCGGGGCGAGCGCGCGGGCCAGCGCCACCCGCTGCTGCTGGCCGCCGGAGAGTTCGTGGGGCCAACTATCTCCCGCCCCGGCCATGCCGACCTGATCGAGCATTTCCTCCACCCGCGCGCGGCGCGCCTCGCCATCGCGCGCATCGATCAGGCCGAAGGCAACATTGTCGCGCACGTTGAGGTGGGGGAACAGGGCGTAGTCCTGGAAGACCAGGCCGACACCGCGCTTTTCCGGCGGCAGATCGAAGGTGCCGTCGGCCACGACCTGGCCGCCGATCAAGACGCGGCCGGATTGCAGCCGCTCCAGCCCCGCGGCGATGCGCAACACCGTGGTCTTGCCGCAGCCGGATGGGCCAAGCAGGCAGACCACTTCGCCCGGCCGGACGGTCAAGGATACGCCGTCGGCAGCCCTGATCTCGCCGAAGCGATGGCTGACGCGTTCCAGGTGCAAGGCATCCAGGACGGAACTCATGGCACGGAATGGCCGGGCCGGCCGCGCTGGATGGCGCGCGCCAGCAACGCCACGGGCACGATGCCGACGAGCACGATGGCAAGCGCCGCGCTCGCCGAATCCGCCAACCTTTCGTCGCCCGCCAGTTCGAACACCCGGATCGCCAGCGTGTCGAAGTTGAACGGCCGCATGACCAGGGTTGCCGGCAGTTCCTTCATGACATCGACGAACACCAGCGTGCCCGCGGTGATCAGGCTGGGGCGCATGATCGGCGCGTGCACCCGCCGCAAGGTCGCGATCGGCCCATGCCCCAGCGTGCGCGCGGCCTGATCCATGTTCGGCGTGACCTTAGCAAGGCTGGCCTCGACCGTGCCGAGCGCCACCGCCAGGAAGCGGACGAGATAAGCATAGGTCACGGCGATCAG
Source organism: Alphaproteobacteria bacterium (assembly GCA_009694085.1). Classification (GTDB taxonomy): domain Bacteria; phylum Pseudomonadota; class Alphaproteobacteria; order SHVW01; family SHVW01; genus SHVW01. Next base: position 14,247 of record SHVW01000036.1, on the reverse strand, counting down.
CGTCCCGCTCAGCAGCAAGCCCGTGGACAGGCCGAATTGCGCGCGCATGAAGGCGTCGATGCGATTATCGAACTCGGCGAAGGGCAGCATGATGCCGACCGCCACCACCAGACCGGGCGCCGCATAGCCCATGGCGGCGACGCGGTTGGCGGCGGCCACGGCACGCGACCGGCTGAGCCGCTGGCTATAGGCGAGCAGCACGGCGCAGCCGACCGCCGCCAGCGCCGCGATCGCGGCAAGAAGGAAGCTGTTGCGCGCCAGCGCCAGGAATTGGAGATCGACCATGCGCGGCGCGGTTTCCACGGCCCACACGGCCAAGGCCGTTGCCGGCACGACGAAGCCGAGCAGTACGGGCACGGCGCAGGCCAGCACGGCAAACGCCGCGCGCCCGCCGCGCAAGCGATAGCCCGGCAGTTCCTGATAACGGGTCGAGGTCTGATGGAACCGGGCGCGACCGCGCGACAGGCGCTCCGCCAAGACGAGCGCCAGGACGAACAGCATCAACATGGCGGCAAGCTGGGCCGCCACGCCGGGCTGCCCCATGCCGAACCAGGCGCGGAAGATGCCGGTGGCGAAGGTATCGACGGCGAAATACTGCACGGTGCCGTAGTCGTTGAGGGTTTCCATCAAGGCCAGCGTGACACCGGCGGCCAGCGCCGGGCGGGCGAGCGGCAAGGCAACTTCGAAAAAGCTGCGCCAAGGGCTGCGGCCGAGCGTGCGGCTGATCTCGATCACGCAGACCGACTGCTCCAAAAATGCCGCGCGCGCCAGCATGTAGACATAGGGATAGAGCACCAGGGTCAGCATGGTAATCGCGCCGCCGAGCGAGCGCAGCTCGGGAAACCAGTAATCGCGCCGGCTCCACCCGAACGCCAGGCGAAGCGCCGTCTGCACCGGGCCGGAAAAATCGAGCAGGCCGGTATAGGTGTGGGCGATGACATAGGCTGGGATCGCCATGGGCAACAGCAAGACGATCTGGAACAGCCTCCGGCCGGGAAAGCGGCACATGGTGACTAGCCAGGCCGTACCGACCCCAATCGCAAGCACGCCCGTTCCAACACCGAGGAGGAGGCCGATCGTGTTGCCGACATAAGACAGCAGCACCGTCTCGGCGAGATGGCGCCAAATCGGCCCGGTCGGGATTGCAGCCAGGCCGAACACGGCGATGACGGGCAGCGCGACCAGTAGCGCAAGGCCGAGAGCGAGCAATGTCCAGGGATCGACGCCACGCCCTGCCATGAAGCGAAAGCGGCCGGGAACGTCCATCGATGGCAGCGGCAAGCTCACGCGGGCGCGTACCCTTCGACCACGAACATATCGATCCGTGCCGCTCCCTCGCGCGCGCGGCGTGCGGCCAGATATTCCGGCGAATCGTAGAACCGCTTGGCCGCCTCAACGGTCGGAAATTCGAGCACGACCACGCGGGCGGGCTTGGGCTCGCCCTCCAAGGCCGTGGTGGCGCCGCCGCGCACGAGATAGCGCCCGCGGTGACGGGCGATGGCCTCCTGGGCAAGCTTACGATAGGCCTCGAAGGCTGCGGGGTCGGTCACGGTTACGTTCGCGATGATATAGGCGGGCATGTGTCCCCTCGGCTCAGCGGTCATCCACCCGCAGCAAAGCCTTATTGCGAATCATTCGCAAGGGATATTGGGTCGCAGTACCCGATGTTACATTTCGATAATCGGCTGGGTTAGGACTGGCCAGGCCGCGCCTTCGCCTCGTCCTCGGCCAGTGCGGCCGCATCCGCGGCCGCGCGCTCGGCACGATCCTCGGCGGTCTCCGCCGCTTCCTCCGCCGCCTCTTCGCGTGCGGCTTCGGCTTCTTCCGTGCGCATGGCAATGGTTGCCAAACCAGGCCGGCGCTCCAGCAGTCCGGCGGCCTTCAGATCCTCGATGCCAGGCAGATCGTCGAGGCTGGCCAGGCCGAAATGGTCCAAGAATGCCGGCGTCGTGCGCCAAGTCAGCGGCCGGCCCGGCGTATCGCGCCGGCCGGCCGGCCTGATCCAGCCGGCTTCGAGCAGGATGTCGAGCGTGCCCTTGCTGAGGGCGACGCCGCGAATTTCTTCGACTTCGGCGCGGCTGACCGGCTGGTGGTAGGCGATGATGGCCAGCGTCTCGACCGAAGCGCGCGACAGTTTGCGCTGCACGGTCGCCTCGACGCGCAAAAACGGCGCCAGATCGGGCGCGGTACGGAACGCCCAACGTCCGGCGATCCGCGTCAGATTGACGCCGCGCGGGGCATAGATCTGCTGCAATTCCTCGAGCAGCGAGGGCACATCCGCGCCCTCGGGCAGCCGCTGAGCCAGCCCGGCCTCGTCGACCGGCTGGGCCGAGGCGAATAGGACGGCTTCGATCAGGCGAAGTTGTTGGCTGCGATCGTTGCTATCGTTCATGTCTGCGGACTTGCCTTGCGCACATAGATCGGGCCGAACGGTTCGACCTGACGGAGATGAAGCTTGCCAGACCGCGCGAGTTCGAGGCTTGCGGTGAAGGTGGCGGCGAGGGCCGAGCGATACACGATGCCGCCGCGCAAATCCACGGGCAAGAAGCTGAACAGCGTGGTCCAATCGGGTGTGTGGCCGACCAATTCTTGAAGCCGGCGCATGGCATCGTCCATCGAATAGAGTTCGGTCGCCGCGATCCGCAGCGTGCCCTGCTCCTTGGACGCGCGATGGTCGCCATAGGCGCGCAGCAATTCGTAGAGCGACACGTCGAACACCGGCCGCGCTAGGGTGGCAATCGATTCCGGCTCGCCCCGCGCGAACATGTCGTAACCCAGCCGCGGCCGCGCCATCAGAGTCTGTCCCGCCTCCTGCATAGCCTCCAGTCGCCTGAGCTGGAAAGCCAGCATGGCCGCCATCTCCTCGCCCGAGGGCTCCTCGCCCGCCACAACTTCGGGCAACAACAGACGCGACTTGAGATAGGCAAGCCAAGCCGCCATCACCAGATAATCGGCGGCGATTTCCAGGTGCAGCTTGCGCGCCTCGGTGATGAAGGCGAGATACTGATCGGCAAGCTGAAGGATCGAAATGCGGGCGAGATCGACCTTTTGTTCGCGCGCCAGGATCAGCAGCACGTCGATCGGTCCCTCGAAGCCGTCGAGATCGACGACCAGTCGACCCTCGTCGTCACGCCGCAGGCCGGCCGCGTCATCCTCGAAGTCGGGCTCGGACGCGGGCGTATTGGTGTTGGCGGGCGGATCGACGGTCACGGCGCTGCCATCCCCATGTTAATCGAGCCCGGCGAGCGTGACGATGACGTCGAACAACCAGGCCACGGGCATGCTGACCAACCAGGACAGCGGATTAAGTTCCACACCGATCTGCTGGCCGATCAGGGGCAAGAGCACGCCGACGCCAAGCACCAGCATAATGCCGACCCGCTCCATCCGCGCTAGCGGTAGCGCCAAGCGATAGGGCAACAGGCCGACCGCGATGCGCCCGCCGTCGAGCGGCGGGATCGGCAACAGGTTGAAAACCGCGAGGACCAGATTGATCTCCATCGAATTCTGAAGATTGAGCTCTGCCCAGCGCGCGCCTTCCACGGGTAGCGCGCCGATCAAGTGGAACGACAAGGCCGAGGCAAAAGCGAGCGCCAGGTTGCATGCCGGCCCGGCCGCCGCCACCCAGATCATATCCCGCTTCGGGGAACCCAGGCGGCCGAAATCGACCGGAACCGGCTTGGCATAGCCGAACAGGAAGGGCGAACGCAAGAGCAGCAGCAAGCCGGGCAGAACGATCGTGCCGAACGGATCGACATGGCGCAACGGATTGAGCGTGACCCGGCCGAGCCGCCGGGCCGTGTCGTCGCCCAGCATATTGGCGACATAGCCATGGGCCGCCTCGTGCAGCGTCACCGCAAGCAACACCGGGATTACCCAGGTCGAGGCCTTAAACATGATATCGGCGGCGTCGGCCAGCATGTCAGGCGGTCGCTAGCAAACGGTCGAACTGGGCTACCGCCTCGCCGATATCGAACGCAGCTTGGCGCGCACGACGCAACGCCTCGCCGCGCGCCGCGCGCACCTGGCCTGCCCCATCGAGCGGCCGCAAGACACCGGCGATCTCGGTCATCTCGTCGAATCTGCCGTTGCAATGGAGCACCACGTCGCACCCCGCCGCCAACGCAGACTCGGCGCGCGACGCAAGCGTGCCGCCCAAGGCCGCCATGCTGAGATCATCGGACACGAGCAAGCCGTCGAACCCGATATGGCCGCGCATGATTTCGGCGACGATGGCGGGCGAAACGGTGGCGGGACGCACGGGATCGAGCGCGGTGAAGGTGACATGGGCCGTCATCGCCCAGGGCATGTCGGCAAGCGCCTTGAACGGCGCGAAATCGGTGCGCTCCAATTCGGCGCGCGCGGTGTCGACCACGGGGCATTCGTGATGGCTGTCGGCGCCGGCGCGCCCATGGCCGGGCATGTGCTTAATCACGGGCAGCACCCCGGCATCGAGCAGGCCGTCGCAGACTGCGCGGCCCAGGGTTGCAACCACCGCGGGGTCGCGCCCATAAGCGCGATCGCCGATGACATCATGTGCGCCGGGCTGAGGTAGGTCGAGCACGGGCGCGCAATCGACGGTGATGCCAAGGGCTGCGAGTTCGGCGCCGATCAGGCGGGCATTGAGTCGAGCGGCCTCGGCGGCGACGTTCAGCCGGTCGGGTCGACCGGCGGCGATGGCGGCGATGCGCGCGGCCGGCGGCGCCGCACGCCAATGGGGCGGCTTCAGCCGGGCGACGCGACCGCCTTCCTGGTCGATCAGCACAGGCGCATCGGCACGACCGACGCTGGCGCGCAAATCGGCGACCAACTGACGTATTTCGCCGGGTTCGCGGCAATTGCGCTGAAACAAGATGAAGCCAAGGGGATCGGAAGCACGGAACAGATCGTGCTCGGCCGCTGTCAGCACCGGACCGGCGCATCCGAAGATGGCGGCAGCGGGGCTAGCGGACAAGGAGGCACCCGAGTTTGCGCGCCTTGAGCGCGTCGCAGGCCTGGCGCGCCGAGGCCTCGTTGAGCGGTCCGGCCTGGATGCGGAAGAACACGCCTTTCTCCGGTCCAAGATCGGCGCGCGTGACGGTGAGTTGAAGCGGGCCCAGAACATCGGTGTTGGCGCGCTGGAGACGCTGCCATTCGCGGTGCGCTTCGTCTTCGCTCTTGGTGGCGGCGAGTTGGATGCGGTAGCTGCCGGGTTCGAGCACCGGCACGCGCGCGGCCTGCTGGGTTGGCGGCGCAGCGGCCACGGGTGGCGCCGTCTGGGGCAACACCGGCGGAACGATCTGCGCCGTGCCGGCGGACGCGGTTTCGGTTGCAGCCGGAAGCGGTAAGGGCTGGGGCAACGGCGCCACAACGGCGGGCGCGCTTGATGGCGGCGGCGGTAGTGCGTCTCTGGCGGGCGGACGTGCCGGCGCCGTCGGCCGGGGCATCGGCGTTTCCGGCGGCGGCAGCAAGCGTTCGGCACGACCCTGCTGACCCGCACCGCCTCCGCCCGGCATCAGGTTGTTGTAGACCATCTTATCCTGGTTCGGCACGACCAGCCCGCCCGGCTGCTCCGGACGAATCTTGGTCGGCCCGGGCTCCGCGCGGATCACCGGCGCCACGGCCGACCCGCCTTGCATGCCCTGGGTATAGGCATACCAGACGATGCCGCCGAACCCGGCCAGCGCCAGGACCGCCACGCTCACCGGCAGCAGCCGCAACCGGCGCCCGGTATCGGGCCGCACCTCGGGCACGGCCTCGTCCGGATCGATCGGGCTCAGATCGGGACGCATCAGCGCATCTCCTCGAGCGGCTCGACGCCGAAAACCTTCAACCCCGACGCGATCACGCCGGCCATGCCGCTGAGCAAGGCCAAGCGCGCCGCGCTGAGATCGGCATCGCCGGGAATCAGGAAACGCAGGGTAGCGTCTTCGTTGCCACGATTCCACAAGGCATGAAATTCCGCGGCAAGTTCATAGAGATAGAAAGCCAGCCGGTGCGGCTCATGGGCTTCCGCCGCCCCTTCGACCGTGCGCGGCCAGGCGGCGAGCGAGCGAATCAGCGCCAACTCGGCGGGATCGCTCAGCCGGTCCAGCGGTCCGCGCGCCAATGCGGCCGGCGTCTGATCGAGATTGGGGAAAGCCTCGCGCCCGTGACGTAGAACGGAATGGGCGCGGGCATGGGCGTATTGTACGTAGAAAACTGGGTTGTCCCGCGTCTTCTCCTGGACCTTGGCGAAATCGAAATCGAGCGACTGGTCGTTGCGCCGGGTCAGCATGATGAAGCGGACGACATCCTTGCCGACCCGGTCGATGACTTCGCGCAGGGTGATGAAGGTACCCGACCGCTTCGACATTTTGACCGGCTCGCCCCGGTCGAGCAAATTGACGAGCTGGCAGATTTTCACGTCCAGCTCGGCCTTGCCCTCGCTGAGCGCCTTGACCGCCGCCTGCATGCGCTTGATGTAGCCGAAATGATCGGCGCCGAGCACGTCGATCATGGCGTTGAAGCCGCGCCGGTACTTGTCGAAATGATAGGCGATGTCGCCGGCGAAATAGGTCCAGGAGCCGTCGGATTTCTTCAGCGGGCGATCGACATCGTCGCCGAAATCGGTGGCGCGGAAGAGGGTCTGGGGCCGCGGCTCCCAATCCTCCGGCGTCTTGCCCTTCGGCGGTTCGAGCGTGCCGACATAGATCAGCCCCTTGCCTTCCAAAAAGGACAACACGGCTTCCACGCCGCCCGCGGCGATCATGGCACGCTCGGAGGAAAAGACCGCGTGGCGGACGCCGAGAGCTTCGAGATCGGCACGAATCAACACCATCATGGCGTCGATGGCGAAGTCGCGGACCGGCGCCAGCCATTCGGATTCGGGCCTGCCCTGCCAGCGCACGCCGTCGCGTGCGGCGAGCGCCGCGCCGACCTCCTTCAGATAGTCGCCGGGATAAAAGCCTTCGGGAATGACGCCGATGGTTTCGCCCAGCGCTTCGCGATAGCGCAGATGGGTCGAACGAGCGAGCACATCGACCTGGGCTCCGGCATCGTTGATGTAATATTCGCGCGCGACCTTGTAGCCCGCCTTCTCAAGCAACGCCGCCAGCACATCGCCGAACACCGCACCACGGCCATGGCCGACATGCAAAGGGCCGGTCGGGTTGGCGGAGACATACTCCACATTGACCGCCCGCCCCTGCCCCAGCTCGCTATCGCCATAGCCGAGCCCGGCGGTGAGCACATCGACCAACCGCGCGCGCCAGAACCGATCGGCCAGGCGCAGGTTGATGAATCCGGGACCGGCGATGTCGGCCGCCGTGACTTCGGGATGCGCCTTAAGCCGCTCGACCAGAAGCAACGCCAGATCGCGCGGCTTCACACCTGCCGGCTTGGCGAGCACCATGGCGGCATTGGTCGAGATATCGCCATGAGCAGCCTCGCGCGGCGGTTCGGCGGCGACGCGCGACAGATCGAGCCCGGCTGGTAGTGTCCCGGCCGCTGCCAATTCCTCAACTATCTTGGTAACTTCATTGCGAAAATATTTGAAAACGTTCATTTAAGTCCTGGCATAAACATCAAAATTCCGGCGATGCTCGTCGAGAGCGAAGCGATCTGTCATGCCGGCGACATAGTCGGCAACGACACGGGCGGTTGCGCTGGTGTTAGGCCCCTGGCATTGGGCCTGCCAGTCCATCGGCAGGCATTCCGGTTCGGCCAGAAACAGGTTGAACAGGTCGCGCACGACCCGGCGCGCCTTGCTGGTCATGCGATTGACCTTGTAATGGCGGTACATGCGCTGGCGCAAGAAGGCTTTGACCGTACGGTCGTGACCGGCCATTTCGGCGGAAAAAGCGACCACGGGCCTGCCAAGACGGCGGATATCGTCGGCCCCGGCCGGTTTCGAGTCGGCGAGCCGGCGGCGCGTTTCGGCTAGCAAGTCGTCCACCATGCGATGGATCAAGCGGCGCACGGATTCGTGAATCAAGCGTGTCAATTCCAGGCCGGGATAGCGATCGCCGACCTCGGCGAAAACCGGGCCGACCAGCGGCAGATTGCGGAGATCGGCGGCTGTGAATAAATCGGCGCGCAGGCCATCGTCGATGTCGTGGTTGTTGTACGCGATGTCGTCGGCCAGCGCCGCTACCTGGGCCTCAGCCGCGGCGAAACTGTCGAGGCCCAAGGGATGGGCCGCGTCATAGGCCGCGATGGTCGGCGGCACGGGCTTGGCGCGCGCCAAATCCACATAAGGCCCGATAAGCGGGCCGTTGTGCTTGACCGTGCCTTCCAAGGTTTCCCAGGTCAAGTTGAGGCCGTCGAATTCGGCATAGCGATGCTCCAACCGGGTCAGCACGCGAAAGGTCTGGTCGTTGTGGTCGAAGCCGCCGAACGGCGCCATGGCGGCGTTCAGCGCATCCTCCCCGGCATGGCCGAAAGGGGGATGGCCGATGTCGTGGGCCAAGGCGAGCGCTTCCGCCAGATCCTCGTTCAGGCCAAGCGCGCGAGCCATGGAGCGCGCGATCTGGGCGACCTCCAGGCTATGGCTGAGCCGGGTGCGGAAATTGTCGCCCTCGTGATTAACGAAGACCTGGGTCTTGTATTTGAGCCGGCGGAACGCCCCGCAATGGATGATACGGTCGCGGTCGCGCTGAAAAACCGTGCGCTCCGCCTGCTCGCTCTCGCGGTGGATGCGACCGCGGCTCTGTTCCGAGTGGCAGGCATGGGGTTGGAGTATGCTCATGGGCCGGAAGCTACAGGTCGCCGGCCCTGGCAGCAATGGCCCGGCTTGGCGGGCCGGGTCTTGGAAGCACGCGGGATGGTAACCATATAGGGTCTGTGTTAAGCTAACTTTGTACCGTTGAATAAGGACTTCGATCCATGTCCGATACCCTCGTTGCCGAGCGGCCCCGCTCGGTCCTTCTGTCGGAAAGCGCTGCAAAGCGCATCGCCTTCCTGATGACCCAGGAGGAAGGCGCCCCGGGAACGATGCTTCGCGTCACCGTGTCCGGCGGCGGCTGCTCGGGATTCCAGTACGGTTTCAGCTTCGACGACGCGCAAGGCGAGGATGACCGGATTTTCGAGCGCGATGGCGTGAGCGTGGTGATCGACGATACCTCCCTCGACCTGCTGGGCGGGGCGGAGATCGATTTCGTCGAAGATCTGGTCGGCTCGTCCTTCCAAATCAGAAATCCGAACGCCAAGAGCTCGTGCGGCTGCGGCAATTCCTTCTCAGTCTAATCTCGCACCGTTTCGCGTTATTGCGGAGTTCGTTGCGGTGCTGGGGGCGGGAAGTGATAGCACTCGCCGCTGAGGCTCGCCGGCTGCCGGCCCGCAAATATCGTCGCCAGTGTCGACGAGTTGATGGCGCCCCGTGCGACCGGCTGGAGGCGAGCCTCACCGACACCGACGCCACCCGCCGCCGCCTGCTTGACGCCCTCCTCGCTGAGGCCCTGACGCCGGGCATGGTGCAGGAGGAGGCCGCGTGATGTCGGAGCCGCTGTTCCGGTCCTTGGACTCCGCTGCGATGGCCGATGAGATTCGCCGGGCTCAGCACTCCGTCTGTTATGCCGCGCCGGGCATTCATCGCGAGCCGGCGAAGGCAATGGCGGAAGTGGCCCGGCGGATCGGACCTGAACTCATCACGGTGTGTCTGGACTTCGACGAACGCGTGTTGCGCATGGGCTTCGGTGATCTTGCCGCCGTGAATAGCCTGCGCGAGGCGGGAATAATCGTGAGTTCCACGCCGGGCCTGCGCACCGGCCTCGTGCTTGTCGATCATCAAGGATACATCTTCACGCCGACGGCGCTTTATCTCGAAGCCGATCACCGGCCGGCTGGCGCTCCGAATGCGATGCGCCTTTCCAAGGATCAGGTCACGGAGGCTCTGGCGCGCCTGTCGCCGGCCGCGAAGGCGATCGCCATCGCTCTTGCGAAGACGGACGAAGACCGGGAACGGATCAGGCAACAGGCCGTCGAAGTTCCGTCCCAACCTGTAACCAAGGATCAATTCGCCACGGTCCAAAAGCGCCTGGAGGAAGTTCCGCCCGTGCAATTCGACGTTGCTCGCCAGGTGCGCGTGTTCAATGCTTATCTTCAGTATGTCGAACTGAAGCTCTCCGGCGCTGCCATCCAGCGCCATCGCCTCGCCATTCCGCCAAGCATCCAGAAGCTGGGTGGCAGCAAGGACCTTGAGGGCCGCTTGAGGACGACGTTCGACCTGATCGAAAAGGGCGGGAAGCTCTCATCGAAGGCCCTCGAAGACGCGCTGAACGAGATTCGGAAGAATTTCACTCCTTCGCTGGGCAAGGACCATGGGCGCGTCGCCCTGAAGCGGGCCAAGCCACATCTCGAAGAACGACTGGAGGAATTTCGCAGCGAGTTGAAGGCGCACCAAAAGAGAGTCGAGAAGGAGTTGCAGGGCCAACTCGACGAGTCGCGAAAACAGATCGTTGACTATTACGTGCCGCGCGTTGTCCAAAGCCCACCCGATGCCATGCACGGGCAGTTCCTGGAATTCTCGAAGGACGAGGCAAGAACCTGGCTTAAGGGCGAACTGGATCAAGTTTTTCCGAAAGCCGACGCGCTGATCCAGAAGATGCAACTCGATGTCCGATACAAGGATGTGACGTTCGAGACGTTGAACCAGAAGGACTTCCTCAGAGCCGTCAAGGAAGCGTTTCCGAGGATCGACTAGGATAAAGCGTACGTGGAGTTCCGGGCGGCGGGCGAGAAGGACCGATAGAGATGCCCGCCTTCGCCCGATACATCGGCATCGACTATTCGGGCGCGGAAACGCCCACCGCCAGCCTGCCGGGCCCTGGGGGCAATTCTGGGGCAACGCCGTGGGTGACAGCCCTGGCGAGTGTAGCTAGACGCGTAGCTAGATAGGCTGCTTTGAAAGCAATACATTGAAATAAAAGGAGTATTTATTGATATGAAGATCGCGACTTGGAACGTCAATTCGATCAAGGCGCGGCTCGCCAATGTGACGCATTGGCTGGAGCAGGGGCGGCCCGACATCGTGCTGCTCCAGGAGATCAAATGCCAATCGCCGGATTTCCCGGTCTTGGACTTCAAGGCCCTGGGCTATCACGTCGAAACGGTCGGGCAAAAAACCTACAATGGCGTGGCGATTCTATCGCGCGCGCCGATTGCCGATCTGGTCACGCGGCTGCCCGGCGATGAGACTGACGAGCAGGCCCGCTACATCGAGGCGACCATCGGAAATCTGCGCGTGGCCTCGATCTATCTGCCCAACGGCAACCCCGTGGAGTCCGACAAATACCCCTATAAGCTACGTTGGATGGAGCGGCTGCGACGGCATGCCGCAACGCTGCTGGCGCGCGAGCGCCCCCTGGTGCTCGCCGGCGACTACAACGTAATCCCCACCGACGCCGATGTGTACGACCCCGAGGGTTGGCGCGCCGATGCGCTGTGCCGGACCGAAACCCGGGCGGCCTTCCGCCGGATCGTTCATCTCGGCCTGACCGATGCCTTCCGCGCGCTCGACGACCGTGCCGGCCAATATAGTTTCTGGGACTATCAAGCCGGGCGCTGGCCGCGCGACGAGGGGCTGCGCATCGACCATTTGCTGCTGTCGCCCCAGGCCGCCGACCGGCTCGTCGCAACCGGCATCGACCGCGACCCGCGCGGACGCGAGAAGGCCAGCGACCATACGCCCGTATGGTGCGAGCTCAGCGGGTGACGACCCGCCTAGACTCCGCGAATCAAGCGCTCGTCTTGAACTGCGAGACCAGGATTCTCGGCCGCGAGTTGGCGATCGACAGGGATTGGACCGCCAATGCCTATGACGTGGATTTCGAGCTGTACCATTAGCGTGGAGATCGGAGCAAAACGTGGCCACTTACACTGTAACGCGCCCCTCGAAGCGTAGCCCTAGCCATCCCGGACTCCTCCTGCGGGAAATTCTGGACGATCATGTCCGCTTGCCCATTGCGACGGCAGCACGTCGCATGGGCGTGAGCCGCCCGGCTCTCTACGCAGTGTTGGCGGGAAAATCGGCCGTCACGGCGGATATGGCTCTGCGCTTCGCCGCACTGGTTCAAGGCGAAGCCGAGCTTTATTTGCACATGCAGGCTCGCCACGACCTCTGGCATGCCCAAGCCCGGCTGTCCTCCGTATTGCCCGGAATTGAGCGAGCGGAAATCGCGGCCTGATTGCCGCGCCGCTCACCCCCCGAACACCGGCCCACCCGGGCTTAGCCGCACGCCTTTCCTGAGCTTCTTCCACGGCAGCTTGGCCGGGTCGACGATCATCGGACCCGGCGCTTCGACCACCAGCACGTCGGCGCAAATCGGCTGGAAGTCGGCGCGAAAATGGACCGAGCTTTTAATGCCGAGGATTTTTTGCGCTTTGGGCTCGATACCGAAATGGCGGAACAGCGCTTGATCGAGCATCTGCACCTTGGTGCTGGCGACCGCGATGCGGACGCCGCCGATCCTGAGGCACGCGGTCGGGCCTAGATTCACTTTCGCGTTCTTCAGCATCGGCCCTGTGCCGGTGAGCCTTCCGTCGCCCAGCTTCTCTACCGTGAAGCTCGCCTCCACAGGCGCGTCACCGGGGATGCGCGACTTACCGCCGAGCGCCAGCTTGACCGTCTTCCCCTCGCCTGCAGCGTGCGCCGCCTTGGCGCTGGCGGGATCGACGATCAAACCGATGGCCGCCCCCTGAGCATCGGCATCGATCAGCGCGCGCAGCAAGCCCATGGTGTCGGACGCCCCGCCGGCTCCGGGATTGTCCTGGGTATCGGCCAGCGCCACTGGCTTGGTGGCGCCACGCGCGATGTCCTGGGCGGCGCGCACGGCCTCGGCGGGGTTATAGAGCCGGCCGGCAAATTTCATCTCTGCCGCCGCGACTTGTTCGACCAGGCGATTGACGATGCCCTCGACGGCGCCCTGATCGCTGCCATAGGCGAAAACCGCGGGGCCGCAATCGGCAAAATCCGCCGCGGGAAAGCCGGGCGAGAACGACACGATGGAAACGCCCCCTCCCTCCAACCCAGCCAAGCCGGCATAGATGGTGCGCGACGGTTCGACCAGGGAGCATTGCCAGGTCAACGGAATCAGAAACGGCAATTGGCGCAGCGCGCGCTTATCCGCGCGCGAGCCATTGAGCAAACCGTCCAAATGCTCGGCCGCACGCGCGCCGGTCGCGGCCATGTCCACATGGGGATATGTCCGATAGGCGAACAAGCCGTCCGCACCTTCGATCATGGCCCGCGTGGTGTTGGAATGGAGGTCGAGGCTGACCGAGATCGGGATTTTGCTGCCGACCACGGCGCGGATACGCCGCAGGAACTCGCCCTCGCCATCGTCCTGATGTTCCGCGACCATGGCGCCGTGGAGATCGAAATATAGGCCGTCGAACGGGCCCTTGGATTTGAGTTCGTCCAGCATCCATTCGCAGAGGCGCTCATAGGCGTCGCGCGTGACCACGTCGGAGGGCGAAGCATTGGCCCAAGCGAGCGGCACGACCCGGTGACCGAGCGCCTTGAGCCGCTCGATCGCGCCGGCCAGCGGGATATTGAGGCCGGCCATGGCCTCGACGATGCCGTCGCCCCGCTGGGCCGTCGGCCAACCGCCGGCATCGACGAAGGCCTGCCAATCAGCCCTGGCCGTGGCGAAAGTGTTGGTCTCGTGTTGAAAGCCGCCGACCGCAATTCTGGCCATGATGCCCCGCTCTCCCGCGATAAAAAATTCAGGTCCCGACCCGCAACGGGCTGACCAGGCCGCGCAGCGCCGCGATGGTGCTGAGCGCGGTGATCTTGCCCGTCCGGGGGTTCTCGGTCGAGGGCACGCCGGCAATCTCCAGCGTGAAGCGGGCGCAGTCGGCCTCGACCTCGATGCGATGCATGTTGCGCTCGATGCCGGGATCGGCCCAGATTTCCAGCCGGGTCAGATCGGGGCCGATGCCGGCAAGGCTCAGCGCGGCGGCCACGTTCACATTGGCGGGGAAGCCGCGCGCGCCCTCGCGCGCCGTGCCGGCGAAAACGCGAAGCGGCGCGGTCAGCCCCTTCAAATCAATCTTGTTAGCGATCAGATAGGGTGCGCCCTCCAGCCCCGCCGGAGGCTTGCGCGTCGTCATGGTGACCTTGTGGATCGTGCCCTCGGCGGCGGCGCGCACGGCGTCGAGACCGAGCAAGGCGCCGGTCGGCACCAGGATGCGCCCGCCCGACTGTTTCGCCAGGGCCACGAGATCGCCATGCTCCAACAATTGCCCAACGCTGAGCGGCATGAAGATGCGGCCGGCCCGCAGCGTCGG
>SHVW01000035.1 GCA_009694085.1 Alphaproteobacteria bacterium | reverse complement strand
CGCGACCGTCTTTCGCCCGGGTGGCGACGATCGGCTCGCCGGCAACATCGATGGTCATGTAGTCGCCTAGGCGCCCAATCTCCTCAGCGCGCCCGAGGCAGAACCAGTCGCGCATGAAAATGCAGTTGGCTTCTCGTGAAAAGATCTGCAACATTCTACTCGGACCACTCAGTGGGGGCCAATCAGAATCATGGCCGCTTCCAGGGCATCTAAATGACCCGCGGGGCGGGCACTCCGGGGCTCCAGCGAAAGACAGCTTCGATGACCATTATGACCGGCGGCGACGCCATCGCGGAAAGCCTGCTCGCCAACGGCGTCGACACCGTGTTCGGCATCCCCGGCATCCAGCTCGACAATCTGTTCGATGCCTTCCATCGCAGGCGCAACCGGTTGCGCGTGATCCACACTCGGCATGAGCAAGGGGCCGCCTATATGGCCATGGGTTATGCCCAATCGAGCGACCGTACCGGCACTTTCGCGGTCGTGCCCGGGCCGGGCCTGCTTAACAGTCTGACGCCGCTGGCCGATGCCGCCTCGGCCAATTTGCCCGTCCTGGGCATCACTGGCCAGATTCCTTCGGCTCAGATCGGCCGGGGCCTGGGCATGGTGCACGAGTTGAAAGACCAGATGCGCGCGGTCGAAGGGGTAATCGACTGGGTCCGACGCGCCAATCACCCGAGCGAAGTACCCGGGCTGCTGGACGATGCCTTCCGACACATGATCTCGCGCCGGCGCAAGCCCGCGGTGTTCGAGATGGCGCCGGATATGATGGGCGCCAGGGCACCGGTCGAGTTGCGCGGCCCCGCCCGTGCCGACGATCCGCCCCGGCCGGACCCGGACCTGATCGCCAAGGCCACCCAACGGATCTCAGCCGCCGCCTACCCCATCGTCATGGCCGGCGGCGGCGTGGCTGGCGCCGAGGGCGCGTTGCGGCGCTTCGCCGAACGGCTGGGCGCGCCCGTGGTCATGAGCCAGAACGCGCGCGGCGCGCTGGCCGAGGATCATCCGCTCGCCCACCACATGCTGTGCGGCCAGGAACTCTGGCTGAAGACGGATTTGGTCATCGCCGTGGGTACGCGGTTTACCACCCCCGCTTTGTCCTGGGGCCGGGCCGGGGAATTTCCGGTCATTCGTATCGACATCGATCCCGTCCAGATCACCAAGCCCGGCCGTGCCGATATCGCCATCGTTGCCGATGCGCAGGGTGCGCTCAATGCGCTGCTCCAGGCCCTGGAGGGCGTGGCCGTCAAAGCGCGCCCGGATGGTCATGCCGATATCCGAGCCGAACTGCGCCGCAGACTCGACGGACTCGAACCGCTTGCCGGCTACGCCCGTGCGCTTCGACAGGCCTTGCCGCGCGACGGCATCGTGGTCAGCGACATCACTCAGTTCGGCGTCTATGCCCGCTTCGGCCTGCCCGTGTACACGCCGAAATCCTATTTGCTGCCGGGCTACGAGGCGACACTCGGTTGGGCCTATCCGGCTGCGCTGGGCGCGCAGATCGCCAACCCCGGACGCAAGGTCGTCACCTTCGCCGGCGATGGCGGCTTCATGTTCAACGTGCAGGAATTGGCGACGGCGGTGCAGCACGACATTCCCGTCGTCGCTCTCGTGTTCAACAATGGCCGCTACGGCAATGTCCATCAGATCCAGGCCAAAAGCTATGGTGGACGTCATATCGCCGTGGATTTGAAGAATCCGGATTTCGTGGCGCTCGCCCGTGCCTTCGGCATGTCAGCCGAGCGGGTGGAGTCGGCGGATCAATTGTTCGAGACGCTGCGCCGCTTCCTCGATGCGCGCGCGCCTGCCCTGATTGAAATTCCGGTCGGCGAGATGCCGGATGTTTGGACCCTGGTCAAACGGCCGCCATCCCAGGGGCCTGCGGCCTGATCAGGCGTTAGCGCAGCGAGCCGCAGAACCGCTGGATGCGCATGCAGGCGTCTTCCAGACTTTCCTTAGACGCGGCGTAGGAAATGCGGAAATTCGGCCCGAGACCGAAAGCCGAGCCGTGGACGATGGCGACGCCCTCGGCGGCCAGCAATTCGTTTACGAAATCCTTGTCTGTCGCGATCGTAGCGCCAGCAGGCGTTGTCTTGCCGATCAACCCGGCGCAGGAGGGATAGACGTAGAAGGCGCCATCCGGCGTCGGGCATCGCACGCCGCTTGCCTGGTTCAGCATGGAGACGATGAGATCGCGGCGCTCCTCGAAGGCCTTGCGGCGCGCGGGGACGAAGTCCTGGGGGCCGTCCAGCGCTTCCACCGCCGCCCACTGGGCGATCGACGAGGCGCCCGAGGTGATCTGGCCCTGCAATGTTTCCATCGCCCCGATCAGCTTCTCCGGACCGCCGGCATAGCCGATGCGCCAGCCGGTCATGGAATAGGATTTGGACACGCCGTTGACGGTCAGCGTGCGATCGATCAGCGCGGGCTCCACCTGGGCCGGCGTCGCGAATTTGAAATCGCCATAGACTAGGTGCTCGTAGATATCGTCGGTCAGAACCCAGACATGAGGATGGCACAATAACACATCGGTGAGTTTGCGCAATTCCGCGCGGCTATAGGCGGCGCCAGAGGGATTGCAGGGCGAATTCAGCATCAGCCATTTCGTGCGCGGCGTGATCGCGCGTTCGAGATCGCCCGGATCGAGCTTGAAGCCGGTCTCCGTTCGAGTCGACACGAAGACGGGTTCGGCCATGCAGAGCTGGACGAGTTGAAGATAGAGTCCGTAATAGGGTGCCGGGACGATCACCTCGTCGCCCGGATTGAGCGTGGCCAGCATGGCGTTGGCGATCGCTTGCTTGGCGCCGTTGCACACGATGGTCTGAGCGGGTTTGTAGTCCAGCCCGTTCTCGCGCTTGAACTTGCGCGCGATCGCCTCGCGTAGCGCGGGGATGCCGGCGACCGGCGGATACTTGGTCTCGCCCCGATCGATCGCCGCCTTGGCCGCGGCCTTGATGTTGTCCGGCGTGTCGAAATCGGGTTCGCCGGAGCTGAGCGCGATGATGTCGCGGCCCGCGGCTTTGAGCTCGCGCGCCCGCTTGCTCATGGCGATCATGGCGGAATCGGTCGCCACCGACATGGCCTTGGAAAAGAATGACATTGTCCGCTCCTGCCCCATAATTCCTCGCCATTGTGCCGGATAGATCGGCGTCGAAACAGTACCGAATATTGACATCTCGGATCGATTATCGATACAAACAACTATATACCGAGTTGGTCCGGGAGGTATCGGCGCGTGAACAGTCCGGCGATCGCCGCATCCAAGGCCTCAGGCGCCTGGGAACTTCCCCCCGACCTGGTGCTATTGCGCGATACCATCCGCCGCTTCATGCGCGAGGAAATCCGGCCGGTCGAGGATCGCCAGCCCCATGATTGCTATGCCTTGCCGCCCGACGATTTGGCGCGGCTGCAAGCCCAGGCCAAGAAGCTCGGCCTATGGTGTCTGGCCTCGCCGGCCGAACATGGCGGCGGCGGGCTCAGCCTGATGGGTCAGACGATTGTTGCCGAGGAAGCGGCGCGCTGCCGCATGGGCGCCTATGTGCCCGCTTGCGGCGCCTTCGGCATCGACCCTCCCAGCGTCATCTGGCTCGGCAGCGCCGACCAGATCGCGCGCTACGGCAAGCCTGGCATATCCAAGGGCACCAAATGCTACGTCGCCATTTCCGAGGCGACCGGCGGCGCCGATCCCGCGCGCTCGATCCGCACGCGCGCCGTTCGGAAAGGCGACCGCTACGTCATCAACGGCACCAAGATGTGGATCACGGCGGCGGGCAATGCCGATTGGGGCCTGGTGTTCGCGCGTACGGGCGAGGCCGGCGCGCGCGGCGGCATCACCTGCTTCATCGTCGACCGGGGCACGCCGGGCCTGACCACGCGACCGATCCCGGTCATCCGCTCCTACGCGCCCTACGAACTCAATTTCGTCGATGTCGAGGTGCCGGCGGAAAATCGCCTGGGCGCCGAGGGCGAGGGTTTTGCCATCTGCCAGAAATGGCTGGTCCATGCCCGGGTGCCCTATGCATCGGGCGTGATCGGCATCGCCCAGGAGTCCCTGCGCCTCGCCATCGACTGGGTCAATCAGCGCGAGACCTTCAAGGGCAAGCTGGCGGACAAGCAGGCGATCCAATGGATGATCGCCGATAGCGAGATCGAGCTTCGCGCGGCGCGGCTGCTGACCTATCAGGCCGCCTGGCGCGGCGATCTCGGCCACGACATCAAGATTGATGCCTCCATCGCCAAGGTGACCGCGACGGAAACCGCGGGCCGCGTGATCGACCGCTGCGTCCAGATGTTCGGCGCCATGGGTGTGGCCCAGGAAATGCCGATCGAGCGCTGGTATCGCGAGTTGCGCATCAAGCGCATCGGCGAGGGGCCATCGGAGGTCCACCGCATGGTGGTGGCGCGCCATCTGTTGACCAACGGTTCGGAGTACTAAGCTCGTGTCGATCGATTTCGAATTGGATGACGGCATCGCCGTCGTCACCATCAACCGGCCGGAACGGCGCAACGCGTTGGATGCCGAGCATTACGAGGCGCTGTCCAAGGCGTGGATGCGCGTGCGCGACGATCCCGATGTGCGCGTGGCGATCATCACCGGCGCAGGCGACAAGGCCTTCTGCGCCGGAGCCGACCTCAAATCCTGGGTCGGGCGCGAGGTCGAGTTGGCCGAGCTGTGGCTGACCCAGAAGGGCCAGTTGCTCAATCGCGGGCTGGAAGTATGGAAACCGGTGATAGCGGCGGTCAACGGCGCCTGTGTCGGCGGCGGCGTGACCCTGCTACTGGCGACCGATATCCGCGTCGCGGTCGAGGGCGCGACGTTCGGGTTGGCCGAGGTCAAACGCGGCATCATCGCGGCCAATGGCGGAACCCAGCGCATCATGGAGCAACTGCCCCACTGCATCGCCATGGAGATGCTGCTGACCGGCGACACCATGGATGCCGCGACGGCAGAGCGCTGGGGTCTGATCAACAAGGTCGTGCCGGCGAAGGAGTTGCGCGCCGCCGCCATGGCCTATGCGCGCAAGATCGGCGCCAACGCACCGCTCGCGATCCAGGCGGCGAAGGAATTGGCGCTGCGCGGGCGTGACATGGATTTGGCCACGGGCTTGCGCATGGAGCAGCTCGTCAACCGCATCTTGCAGCAATCGGAGGATACGCGCGAAGCCAAGGCTGCCTTCGCCGACAAGCGCAGCCCGAAATTTAAGGGGCGTTGACCATGGGTGCCGACCCAGCGCCGCGACCGGCACCGCTCGCGGGCGTCAGCGTGCTCGACCTGACGCAGATCTATAACGGTCCCTACGCGACGTTCCTCATGGCCATGGCTGGGGCCGAGGTGATCAAGATCGAGCCGCGCGAGGGCGAGTTCTTGCGCCGGCGCGACGCGCGCAGCGGTGCTGGCGTGCCCTTCGCCATGCTGAACGCCAACAAATCCTCGATCACGCTTGACCTCAAGACTGTGCGCGGCCGGGAGCTGTTCCTCAAACTGGCGCGCGGCGCCGACGTGGTGGTCGAGAATTTCGCGCCCGGTGTGGTCAAGCGGCTCGGCATCGACTACGAAGCCGTCGCCGCCGTTAATCCCGATATCGTCTATGCCTCAGGCAGTGGCTATGGTCAGACTGGGGCTTACCGCGAATATCCGGCGATGGATTTGACGGTTCAGGCGATGTCCGGCGTCATGAGCACTACTGGATTTCCCGACGCCCCACCGGTCAAAGCGGGCGCGGCGTTGTGCGATTTCTTCGGCGGCGTCCATCTCTACGGCGCCATCGCGACCGCGCTGTTCAATCGCGAACGGCACGGCGGCGGCTGTTACATCGATGTCGCCATGCTGGAGGCGGTCTATCCCTCGTTGGCCTCCAATATCGGCTCGATCCATAGCGAGCGCGACGATATTCCGCCGCGCACGGGCAATCGCCATGGCGGTATGTCGCTCTGCCCCTATAATGTCTATCCCGCCGCCGACGGTTTCATTGCGATCATCTGCAACAGCGACAAGCACTGGCAATCCCTGTTGCAGGCCATGGGGCGCATGGATCTGGCCGGGCTCGATCGCTACAAATCGATGCGCGACCGCGTTCGTGTCATGGATGAGATCGATGCCCTCGTTGGCGCATGGACGCGAGGCTTCGATCGCAAGGCATTGTTCGATCTTTTGGTCGCCCATCGCGTGCCCTGCGCGCCCGTGCGCGAGCTGCGCGAGGTCGTGGCCGATACCCACATGCATCAACGCGGCATGTTGCTGGAAGTCGATCATCCCAGCTATGGCAAGATTGTGGTTTGCCGCAGCCCGCTGAATTTCGCTGGCATGCCGCAGCCGGAATATCGCCTAAGCCCGGATTGCGGCGGCGACAACGGGCGCATCCTGGGCGACCGCCTCGGTTTGTCGGCCGTTGAAATTGATGTCCTGCGCCGGGACAACGTCATCTGATGCGCGGGCGCACGGTCATTGCCGGCATCGGTCACACCGCCTATGGCAAGCATCCCGGGCGCGACCGGGTGTCGCTGATCGTCGAGGCCGTGGGCAATGCGCTAGTCGATGCCGGCATCGAGAAAAGCCGGCTGGATGGCGTGCTGGTCAAGATGGCGAATTCCGAGCCGTCCTTTCTCTACGGCCAGCGGGTCGCCGAGGCGCTCGGCCTGCGCCCGAAGCTGGGTTGCTCGCTCGATCAGGGCGGGGCCGCCAATATCGCGTTGATTTCCTATGCCGCCATGGCGATCGAGGCCGGCATGGCCGAGGCGGTGGTGGTTTGCTATGGCGACACGCCGCGCACGGGCAGCCGCGCCGTCTTCAACCGGCCGCGCGGCGACGAGGCGATCTATGGCTGGTATTCCGTTGCTGCCGGCTATGGACTGATCCATCAGGCCTATCGTCATACCTACGATGCAGAGGAGCGCGGCTTCGGCGCCGTCGCCGTGACCTGCCGGGCCAATGGCGCGCGCAATCCGAACGCGCAACTGCGCAAGCCGCTGTCGATGGACGAATACCTGGCCTCGCCCTGGGTGGTCGAACCCTTGCGCCGCGACGATTGCTGTCTCGTTTCCGACGGCGCGGCGGCTGTGATCATGACCAGCGCTAAACTGGCTCGTGAATGGGGGATCAGGGCGCTGGTGCCGATCTTGGGCTTCGGCCAGGGGCAGGAATCCTGGGACGTGCAGCATCGCCCGGACCTGACCTCGACCATGGCCAGGGCCTCGGCGGAAACCGCGTACCGCATGGCTGGCCTCGGCCCATCCGATATCGATGTGGCGCAAATCTACGACTGCTTCACCATCGCCGTGTTGATGACCCTGGAGGATTACGGCTTCTGCAAGCCCGGCCAGGCCGGGCCGTTCTGCCGAGAGGGCGCGCTGCCCTTCAACACCAGCGGCGGCTTGCTGTCGGAGACCGGCACGCCCGGCCTGCAACTCGTCATCGAAGGCGTGCGGCAGATGCGCGGCACCGCCAATCTTCAAGTCCGGAACGCGCGGCACTGCATCGTCAGCAATCAGGGTGGCACCATGCAGACCCATGGCACCCTGATCCTGGGAGCGCCGGGATGAGCGAGCTGCCCCGGCCCCAGATCGACGAAATCTCGCGCCCCTATTGGGAAGGGTTGGAACAGGGCCGGTTGCTCTACCAGCATTGCCGATCCTGCGGGCATAACTGGCTGCCGGCTCGCCAGACCTGCTCGGCCTGCCTTTCAACTCAGTTGGAATGGCTGCAATCGCGGGGCCAGGGTCGCATCGTCAGTTGGGTCGTCTATCATGTCGCCTATCATGATGCTCTCAAGGATCGCCTACCCTACGATGTTACCCTGGTCGAACTGGCAGAGGGACCGCGCGTGTTGACCAATATCGTCAACAGCCGGGGCGGCAAGGCCCTGCGCATCGATGCGCGGGTCGATCTGGCGATCGAACGGGAAGGAGATATGTCCTTGGCGCGCTTCCGGCTGGTCGAGGACGCCGCACCATGACGACATTAGCGGCGCGGGTTCAGGCCTTGGCGGGCCGAAAGTCGATCGATGCGGTGGAACTGGCTGCGCTGGCAACCGATATCCTGGCCGGTTCCGGCTTTTCCTCGGCGGATGCGCGACTGGCGGCCGACATTCTATGCGATGCCCAACTCCGCGGTTCCCAATCCCACGGTCTGATGCATTTGCCGGTCTATCTGCGTGGCTTGCTCGACGGCAGCGTCAACGCCGCGCCGCGTTACCAAGTCGATACCGTCGCGAACGGCACGGCGGTCGTCGATGCCGACAACGCGCTCGGCGTGCTTGCCGGGGCGCACGTCATCGATTTGCTCGTGCCCATCGCCCGGCGCCAGGGCATCGCAGCGGCGGCAGTGCGCAACAGCAACCATTTCGGCGTTGCCGGCTACTTCGTCGAGCGCGCGACACAACAAGGGCTGATCTGCATGGTGTTCTCCAACGCATCGCCGACCATGGCACCGACCGGCGCGACCGAGGCCTTGTTCGGCACCAATCCGATCGCTTTCGGCTGTCCCATGCCCGGCGCCGACCCCGTGATCATGGACATGGCGACCAGCGGCGTCGCACGCGCGCGCATCCGTCAGGCCTGGCGCGAGGGGCGCACGATCCCGTCGGATTGGGCGCTCGATGCGGCGGGCCGGCCGACCACCGATCCGGCCGCGGCACTGAAGGGCACGATCCAGCCGCTCGGCGGCGCCAAGGGCTACGGCCTCGCTTTGGTCGCGGATTTGCTGAGCAGCGCGCTCGCCGATGGCCGCCCCGGCTTCGATGTGGTCAGCGTGCAGGAGACCGTGGGCAAACCGGCTGGAGTCAGTCACTTCTTTGTTGTCATCGATCCCGCCGGTTTCGCCGGGGCAGCACGCTATGACGAGCGCGCCGGAGCGATCGCGGCACGGGTCGCTTCCACTGTACCCATCGATGCCGCCGCGCCCGTGCGCATGCCCGGGTCGCGCGGCCATGAGACGCGCCGCCACGCGCGCCGCGATGGCGTTCCCCTGACGCCAGCGCTCTTGGAGGCTCTGGCCAAGGCAGCGGGACAGGTCGATGGGCGCGTATCGGCGAGGGGGTCATGAACACGTCGCGCTATGAGATTGCCGTCGATGTCGGTGGCACCTTCACCGATGGCGTCCTGCTCGACACGGGTTCGGACAAGGTGCTGGTCGCCAAGGCGCTGACGACGCCGGCCGATCCGGGCGAAGCGGTCAGCACCGTCGTATCCGATTTGTTGACCCAGGCGCGCACCCATTTCGGACCGGAGACGCCGGGCGGCGTCCGCCGGGTTGTGCATGGCACGACCTTGATTACCAACACGCTGATCGAGCGGCGCGGCGGGCGCACGGCGTTGATTGTAACCAAGGGCACGCGCGACGCGCTCGATGTGGCACGCGAGCTTCGCTACGACATTTACGATCTCACCATCGAATACCCGGTCCCGCTCGTTCCCAGCGAAGACCGGTTCGAGGTGGAGGAAAGACTGGGGCCATCGGGCGAAACCTGGCGCCGCCTGACCCGGGCGGAAATCGCCCGTATCGTAAAGCGGATCGCAACGGCCGGTTACGATGCCGTTGCCATTTGCCTGCTCCATGCCAGCGCCAATGATGGGCATGAGCGCGCGATTGCCAAGGCGCTCGTGGCCAAGCTACCGGGCACGCCGATTTCGATGTCGTCCGAGGTCGCGCGCGAGATCGGCGAGTACGAGCGCATGTCGACCGTTGTCGCCAATGCCTATGTCCAGCCCATGGTGGGACGCTACCTTGCTGCTTTGGTCGGCCGGTTGAGCGATCTCGGTCTCGGCGCGACCCTGGACATCATGGTGTCCAATGGCGGGTTCACCACGGGGCAATTGGCTAGCCGCACGCCGATCCGCCTGCTCGAATCCGGCCCGGCCGGCGGCGTCATGAGCGGCATCAATTGCGCCGAGGTTGAAGGCATTACCCGTGTGCTTGCCTTCGACATGGGCGGCACCACGGCCAAGGCTTGCGTGGCTGTCGATGGCAAGCCATCGATCACCCACAGCTTCGAATTCGGGCGCGTTCAGCGTTTCAAACGCGGCAGCGGCTTGCCCGCCATCGTGCCCAGCATCGATTTGATCGAGATCGGCGCGGGCGGCGGCAGCCTGGCCGCACTCAACGCGCTCGGCCTCTTGCAAGTCGGGCCGCAAAGCGCGGGCGCGGAGCCGGGCCCGGCTTGTTATGGCCAGGGCGGCACGGAGGCGACCGTAACCGACGCCGATCTGGTCCTAGGTTATCTCGATCCCGACGCGTTTCTCGGCGGCCGCATGAAGCTGGACGTGGCTAAGGCACGCGCGGCCCTCGAAGCCATCGGCGCCAAACTCGGTCTGAACGCGGAACAGGCGGCTTGGGGCGTCCACGATATCGTCAATGAGAAGATGGCGGCCGCCGCGCGCACCCATATCGCGGAGAAGGGCCTCGATGCCCGTCGTTTCGTCATGGTTACAACCGGTGGTGCCGGTCCGGTCCATGCCGTCGATGTGGCGCGACGCCTGCGCATCGGAACGATCCTGTGTCCGATCGCGTCGGGCGTCGGCTCCTGCCTCGGCTTTCTGGCCGCACCGGCCCGAGCCGACCGTTCCTGGTCGCGAGTCGAGCGGGTGGCGGAGCTGGATTTCACGGACCTGCGCGCCCGTGCTAAGGCCGCACGCGCCGAGATCGCGGGTGAGTTGCGCGCCTGCGGGCTGACGGATCGGGACATTCACTGGTCCGGCTCGGCGGAAATGCGTTATGTCGGCCAGGGCAATAGCGTCAAAGTCGATCTCGGCGCCGATTGGGCGGGGCTCGATGCAGCCGGTATCGGCCGGAAATTCGAGGCGGAGTATGTGCGGCTGTTCGGCCGGCCCGTACCCGGCGGCATTCCCGAGGCGATCACCTGGCGCGTGATTGGCGAATCCGCCCGCACGACCCGCCGCTATGGCTTGGCTCGGAGCGTCACGGCGAGCGCCATGCTGGCGCCGCGGCAACGACGCATCTATCTGCCGGGCGAGAAAACCTATCGAACCGTGCCGTCCTACGATCGCTATGCTGTGCCGCTGGGCACGGTGCTTCGGGGGCCGCTGATACTGGCCGAACCGGAATCGACCTTGATCGTGTCTTACCCCGCCACAGTCACGGTGTTGGATTCGGCAACGGTCAGGGTTGAGTTGGAGGGCAAGTCGTGAACACACTCGGAAACGACATCGATCCCGTCACCCTGGAAATCTTGTGGACGCGCATGACCAGCGTGGTCGACGAGGCCGCCGCCACCTTCGTGCGCACCTCGTTCTCGACTCTGGTGCGCGAGGCCAATGATTATGCCGTCGTATTGACCGACGGGCGCGGCCGCAACATCGCCCAATCCTCCCAGAGCATCCCGTCTTTCATCTGCACCATGCCGGCCACTATCCGGCATTTCATCGAGGTCTTCGGCATCGACCGGATGAAGCCGGGCGATGCTTTCGTGACTAACGATCCCTGGCTCGGCAGCGGCCATTTGAACGACGCCAGCCTGGCCATGCCGATCTTCCGGGCGGGCAAAGTGGTCGGGTTTGCCGGGGTGGTGAGCCATCTGCCGGATGTCGGCGGACGGCTGCGCAGCCCGTCTAACACCGAACTGTTCGAAGAAGGCCTCCAGATCCCGCCGAGCCGTCTGCTCAACGCGGGCGAGCCGGACCCCATGCTGGTTTCCCTGATCCGCGCCAATGTGCGCGTGCCCGACGAGACCATGGGCGATCTATGGGCGCAGATCGCGTGCTGCCAGACCCTGGGCGAACGCCTGAATACGCTGCTCGACGAAATTGACGTCGATGTCGATCGTTTTGCCGACGAAGTGATCGCGCGCACCGACACGGCCATGCGCCAGGCAATCTCGGAGGCACCCGACGGCGTCTATCGCTCGGTTGTCGAGAATGACGGCACCGCGGAAATTCCGGGTGGCGTCGTGCGCATTCCCTGCAAGGTCACGATCAAGGGCGATCGCGTGAATGTCGACTATACCGGCTGCACGCCCCAGGTAAACCGGGCGATCAACACGGTTTATAACTACACCTTCGCCTACAGCGCCTATGCGCTAAAGGCCGTGTTCGCGCCCTGGATTCCCAATGCCGAGGGCAGCTTCATGCCGATCACCGTCACGGCGCCGGAGCGCAGCATCCTCAACCCCATCCGCCCTGCGCCATGCAGCGCGCGCGGCATGATCGGCCATTTGCTGCCGCCCGCGATCTTCGCGGCGCTGGCCAAGGCGATTCCCGACCGCGTCCAGGCGGCGCCGGGCTCGCCGTCGAACTCGTTCCAGATTTCCAATATGCGGCCCGGCCATGGCGCGGTGGTCAACGGTTTCATCGGTGCCGGCCAAGGTGCCAGCCTGGCGCGCGACGGCAAGTCATCGATCAGCTTTCCCAGCAATCTCTCGAACACGCCGATCGAAGTGCTGGAATCCCTGGTGCCGATCGAGGTGGTGCATCGCGGCCTGCGACGCGGCTCGGGCGGGGCGGGCAAGCGCCGCGGCGGTGACGGCATCGCCTTCGAATTCAAAAGCCGGGGCGAGCACCCGTTGCGCGCGGCCTTCCTGATCAACCGCGTGCGCAGCCCGGCACAGGGCCTGGCCGGCGGCCAGCCGGGTCGGGCGGCAGTGTTCAAGGTCAATGGCCGCGCGACCGAATCCTCTGTTCCGCGCATTCTGCACAAGGGCGATGTGATCCATGTGGAAAGCGGCGGCGGCGGCGGTTTCGGCAAACCGCCGGCGAAGAAGACGGCGCGCAAGAAAGCCAGATAGGGAGCAAATCAATGGCGGATGTGACCAAGACGGCGATCGTCACGGCGGCCGGACGGGGCATCGGCGCGGCCTGCGCGCGGAAACTGGCGGCCCAGGGCTGGAAGGTCGTTTTGATGTCGCCGTCCAAATCCTGCCAGGATCTGGCGCGCGAACTCGGTGGTTGGGCTCATTCCGGCTCGGTCATGGAACCCTCGGATCTGGCGGCTATTGTCCAACTCGCTTTGGACAAGACCGGCCGGATCGATGGCGTGGTCGCCAATACCGGCCATGGCCCCGGTGGAATGAAGAATCCTGGCGGCCCGATCGTGGGGCCCGATGCTCAGGGCCGCTTGCTCGATATCGAGGATGCGGATTGGCATGTCGGACTAGACATGTATCTGCTCTACGTCATTCGCCTGCTGCGTCTGGTGACGCCGGTGATGGAGCGCCAGGGCGGTGGGGCCATCGTATCGATCTCCTCGGTTAATGCGCTGGAGCCGCGACCCCGCTTTCCCATGAGCATCATGCGTATGGCGCTCCATGGTTTCACCAAGCTCTATTCCGATCGCTATGGCCGCGCCGGCATCCGCATCAACAACGTGCTGCCCGGCTTTGTGGAAAACCTGCCGGTGCCGGACGAGGCAATCCAGCTCATCCCGATGAAGCGCAAGATCAAGCTGTCCGACGTCGCCGGTACCGTGGCGTTCCTGTTGTCGGACGAGGCCGGCGGCATCACCGGCCTGAACGTGCCGGTCGATGGCGGCTTCCTTCGGGGCGTGCGGTAGGCGCGCTACAGCGCCTCTGAAATTCGCGTCGCCGTGTTGATCAGGTCGGGGGCCAGCGCGATCATCTTGGCCTTGCCCATGCGCTCGAACGGGCCGGTCACGGCGATCGAGGCGATGACCATGCCGTCGCGGCCCCGGATGGGTGCCGCGATGCTGTTGACGCCCTGGCGGAAGCCGCTCTGCGAGATGGCGTAGCCATCCCGGCGAATGGCGGCGAGTTCCTCGCCCAACTGGGCCATGTTGTGACCCACGATATTGAAATGCAGGAGCGCCGCCGTGAGCGCGCGGTTCAACCCTTCCTCGCCCTGAAAGGCCAGGATCGCCTTGCCTGAGGCCGTTTTGACCGCGGGCGCGCGGAAACCGGTCTGCGACGAGATGCGCACGGGCGCCGCGCTCTCCATCTTGTCCAGGTAGAGGATGTCGCCGTCGTCGCCGACGCACAGGAAGATCGTCTCGTTCAGTTTGTCGTAAAGCGTGCGCAGATGACCCTGGGCGGCGCGCTTGATCTGGTGGCGATGGAGGACGCGGGTCCCGAACTCCCACATCTTGAGCGAGGCGGCATAGCGGCTCGTGACCGGATCCTTCGTGACATAGCCCAGCTCCAGCAGTGTGCCCAAGACGCGCTGGACGTTGCTCTTGTTGAGATTGAGTTCGCGCGCCAGTTCCGAGATGCCGCGGGCCTGATCGCTGGCGGCCAAGGCCTCGAGAACGCGCATGCCCTTGACGATCGTGGTGTCCATGATGGTCCGTCGATGGTTAGGCCGGCGGCACCGGCCGGTCGGCCCAGGCATAATAGCTCATCAGCACGGACATCAGCCGGTCGCTGCGGGCATACCAGGGCGCCCGGGAGAAGCCGTCGCGCGCGAAGAAGGTTTCGGCGCCCGGTGCGCCCAATATGCGTCGCGCCGCTCGAATGCCCAAATAGGGCGCCATGGCGTTGCCGGAGAAGCAATAGCCGGCGGCGTAGTGCATGCCGTCATGGATGCCGATATGGGGATAGAGATCCCAGGTCGCCGCGCAGCGCCCGGTCCAGGCATGGCTGAGTTTCACGCCGGCCAGATCGGGGAACAGGCCGACCATATCGCCATGGAGTCGGCCGGCCACCTTCCTTAGATCGACCGGCCAGCTTCCGGTCTGCCCCCCGAACACCAGGCGGCGGCGGTCGGACGAGAGCTGCATGTAATTGGCACGGCGCCGGTTGTCGGAATAGACGCGGTGATTGGGCAAGAGCGTGGTGGTGAGGTTCTCCGACATCGGCTCGGTCGCGACCATATAAGCATTGATCGGGATCAGCCGGTCGGCGAGCCAGGGGATCAGGCGGCCGGTATAGCCGTTAGTGGCGATCAGCACGTCGCGGGCGCGCACGCGGCCGCGTTCGGTTACGACCTCGAATCCCGCGCTGTCGCGGATAACGCCTATGACCGGCGTGCGGCCGATGACGCGCGCGCCCGCGCGTTCGGCGCGCTGGCACATGGCGCGGGCGTGGCGCGCCGGCTGGATCGAGGCGTTCTCCCAGGTAATGACGCCGCCATGGTATTGCGGCGAGCCGATTTCGCTTTGCTTGTCTCGCGTGACGATTTCGACCTCTTCGCCCAGCAGGCGCGCCCGCGTCTCGTATTCCCGCGCCATCTTGTCGAAGCGTTGGGGCGAGAGCGCGCCCACGAAGCGGCCGTTCTTGCGGAACTCGCAGTCGAGTTTCTCGTCATGGATGCGCTTAACGGCCTCCTCATAGATGGCGCGGAGTTCGCGAAACAGCCGCGTCGCCGTCTCGATTCCCGCGGTTTCGACCAGATCGGTGAAATAATGCCGGGAATGCCAGCCCAGCATGCCGGCATTGCGCGAACTCGCCTGCTCGCCCGGCTCGGCCGCGTCGAGCACGAGCGTGTCGCGCCCGCCGCGCGCGAGTTCGCAGGCCGCACCCACCCCGGTCAACCCGGCGCCGACCACCACCACATCGGCCTTGGCCGGCAGTGGCGCCGGATCGGCCTGAGCGGCTGCGCCATCGCGCGCGGCGTCGATCCAGTAGGGTATTTCCTTGAAATCGGCGGTAAAAATTTCACCGGTCATAGCACGCCTTTGTCCCCGCTTGCCGTGAGCGCGGCCATCAAGGCCGTGTCCCTATGGCGCGCCAGGCCGAGCACGCCGGCATAGTCTGGCAGCGCGCCGCCGCACATATGGGCCGCTGCCAACTCGCCTGCGGCGCATGCACTCATGGTGCCATAACCGGAGAGTGCGCCGACCACGAAGGCGCCCGGTGTTGCCAGCGGGCCGATCAGCGGCCAGTTCTCCTTCGTCATGGTGTAGGAGCCGCCGTAATGGGTGAATTGGCGGGGCAGGCGGCCGAGATAGGTCTTGAGCGCGGCGTTCAACCGGCTGGCGCCGCGCAGCACGATGTCCGGGAATTGCGGATCGAGCATCGGTTCCGGCTGGAACGGGCCGGGCGTGCGGTTATAGGCCCAGCCCAGCTTGATCCAGCGCCCGCCATCGCCGCCATCGGGCCGGCAGTGGATGCCGCCGGGCATCGGTCGGGTCAGCCAAGCGGTGGCTGGGTTCTCGGCCAGCAGGGCGCACTCCTCCTCGGTCCAGGCGATGGTCTGACCGTCCAGATCGATGGCGAAGGGCATGCGGCGGGAAATCGCGCCGTCCCGATCCTCGAAAGCGATCTTCTGCTGCGCCAAGGTTTCCACGGGCAAGGACTCGCCCAACATGGCGGCGACCTCGCCGACATAGGGGCCGGCGGCGTTGACCACCATGTCGGCCCGAAACCGAGCTGTGCCATCCGATGAGACGACTTCCAGATCGAAGCGATCCTTGCGCGTGACTGACGCCAGGCGGGCCTGGACGACGCGTCCGCCGGCGCCGCGGATATGGTCCAGCATGTACTGACCCATCTGCTGGCCGCTGATGTCGCCGGCCCGCCGGATATGGATGACGGTGCTCACTTCGGGATCGAAAGAAGGAAACGCCCGACGCAGCAGGTCGGAATCGCGCACGACATCGACGCCATCGGGCGCCGTCGTCCAATCCGCCGATTCGGCGATCTTGTAAGTTCCGGCGCCGCCCTTCTCATGGATTCGGATCAGTCGTGCGGCATCCTCGCCATAGCCTTGATGGAGTTGGGCGATCATGCCGTCGATTTCGGATCGGCGGGTGGCGAGCGCGTAGCCGCGCCGCGTCATGTGCAGCCGGTTGTCGCTCGCCCGCGCGATCTCCTCCATCAGATCGATGCTGCGGTCGGTGAAGCGGGTCATGACCCGGTGAGGCCACCAATTGCGGTAGTTCTCGCCCGAGGCCGCCGAGGTCAAGCTCATCGGCGCGCGCGGATCGAGAATGACGATGTCGCGCTTGCCGTGGCGCACGGTTAGGAAATAGGCGGTGGCGATGCCGACAATGCCGGCGCCGATGATAACGATTTCAGTGTCGCGCATGGCCATGGACATTGCCGGAACTCAGTGGGACAGGATTTGGCTCAAGAACTGCTTCGTGCGTTCGGATTTCGGCTGCTCGAAGAAGGATTTGGGATCGTTAGACTCGACGATCTCGCCCTCGGCCATGAACACCATGCGATCCGCGACCTTTCGCGCGAAACCCATTTCATGGGTGACGCAGATCATGGTCATGCCGGAATTGGCCAGCTCCACCATGACGTCCAGTACCTCGGAAATCATTTCAGGATCGAGTGCGGAGGTTGGTTCGTCGAATAGCATGATACGCGGCGTCATGCACAGCGCGCGAGCGATGGCAACGCGCTGCTGCTGGCCGCCCGAGAGCTGGCCCGGATACTTCGCCGCCTGCTCCGGGATGCGCACGCGCTCCAAATAGCGCATGGCTTCTTTTTCAGCATCCGCCTCGGACATGCGGAGGACCAGCCGCGGCGCCAGCGTGCAGTTCTCTAGGACGGTCAAATGGGGGAATAGATTGAATTGCTGGAACACCATGCCGACCTCGCGACGGATGGCGTCGATGTTCTTGAGGTCGTCGCCAAGTTCCGTGCCGAGCACATGGATCGATCCCTCCTGATGTGCCTCCAGTCGGTTGATGCAGCGAATCATGGTCGATTTGCCCGAACCGGACGGCCCGCACACGACGATGCGCTCGCCCTCGCGCACGGTCAGGTTGATGTTCTTGAGCGCCTGGAAGGTGCCGAAGAACTTGCTGACACCGCGCAGCACGACAGCTTCGGCGCGGGCGTTATCAGTCATGGCCGAGCCTCATGCGTTTCTCCAAATGGGCGCCGTAGCGCGACAAGCTGAACACGAAAGCAAAATAGATCAGGGCGATGAACACATAGACCTCGGCATAGGCGCTCGTCCAATCGCCGGTGCCGTAGGCGGCGTGGCCCGAGGCCAGCACCTCGAAGAAACCGATGATGATAACGATCGATGTTTCTTTGAATGTGATGACGAACTGATTGATGGTGGCAGGCAGCGAATTGCGGAACGCCTGGGGCAGCACGATGTGCCAGGTGCGGTGCCAGTAACCGAGGCCGAGTGCCTTGGCCGCCTCGAGCTGGCCGGCGTGGATGGCTTGCAGACCGCCGCGAATGATCTCGGCCTGGGCGCAAGCGAAGAACAGCGCGAAGGCGTAGATCACCCGGTAGAGCTTGTCGCCGATCAGCCAATCCGGCAATGCGAAGGGCAGGATGACAGCGGCGGTGAACAACACGGTCAACAGTGGCAGAGCCCTGACGGTGTCGATCAGCAGCCCCGCAAGCCAGCGGATAGCAGGCAATTCGGATTGGCGGCCGAGCGCCAGGATGATCGCCATCGGCATGCCCAGCACGGCGACGGCGGTAAAAATGAACAAGGTGAGCGCCATGCCGCCCCAGCGTTCCGTGCCGACCAGGCTCAGTCCGAAAACGCCGCCGCGCATCAGGAAATAAAAGGTCAGGAAACCGCCAAGCCAGAGCAGGGACAGCCGGACCGGGCGCCACAACGCTGGCACGCAGGAGAGCACGACGACGACGACGACGGCGAGGCAGGCGAGGCCCGAGCGCCAGTGCTGATCGAACGGGTAGAGGCCGAAGATGATCAAGCGCCAGCGCGCGGTGATCACGGCCCAGCAGGCGCCGGCCCCGCCAATACAGGGCGTGGCGTTCGGCGCAGACCAGACGGCGTCCAGGAAGGCCCAGCCGATCAGTTTCGGCAGCAGCCAAATCACGAAGGCCAGGCAAACGATCGAAATCGCGGCATCGTGCCAGGTAGCGAACATGCGTCGGACAAGGACCGTGGCAAACGGCTCCATGCCGTGCCGGTATCGGGCTGTACTGGCGGCGAGCGCGCTCATGTGCCCTTGGTCTCATAGCCCTTGAGCGCGATCGAGCGATTGAGCGCGTTCATGGCGGTTGAGATGACGTAATTGATCAGCAGGAAGCCCGACATCATGATGAACAAGATCTCGATGGTCTGGCCGCTCTGATTGATCGCGGTCGAGGTGATCATGAACAGATCGCTGAAGCCGAAGGCGATGCCGATGGTGGTCGCCTTCATCAGCCAGACGAATTGATTGCCCATGGGCGGTACGATAGCGCGCAGCGCCAGCGGAATGCGGACATACCAATAGACATGGAACGGCCGCAGGCCGAGCGCGCCGGCGGCTTCAAGTTGGCCGCGATTGACCGAGAGCAGGCCGCCGCGCACGATCTCGGCCACATAGGCGCTGCCGAAACAGACGATGGCGACGAACAGCGCCGTGAATTCCGGCGTCACGCGCAGCCCACCCTCGAAGCGCAAGCCCTTGAGCATGGGGATGGTAATCAGGCCTGCCTGCGGGTCGCGCGCCCCGATAACGGCCGCTACAGCGATCGCCGCCGCTGTCAATAGTGCGGTCCGTACCAGGCGCCGAAATCCGCTCCTCGATGTGCCGATCCCGGCCAGGCGCGGCAGCAGGGCGATGGCAAACCCCGCAAGAACGAAGACGGATGCGATGAATAGGAAGGTGCCATGGGACATGGCGACGAAGGGTATGTAGAGGCCGCGATTGGTGATGAAGATCGAGTCCCAGATCGAGATGGCCTGGCGCGGCGATGGCAAGCGCGTCAGGATCGCATACCACAGCAACCCCTGGAGGATGAGGGGCACATTACGGAAAATTTCGACATAGACAGTGCCGAGCGCATTGAGCAGGGGATTGCGCGCGACCCGCGCGATTCCGATGAAGGTGCCGAACAGGGTGGCAAAAATCAGCCCCAACGTGCCGACGAAAATCGTGTTGGCAAAACCGATCAGGAAGACCCTCCAATACGGGTCGTTGATCGTATAGCTGATCAGCGCGAAGGGAATATCCCAGCCGGTCGAACGCTGGAGGAAGTCAAATCCGGTGGTGATGCCTTGAGCGACCAGGTTATGGCGCGCTGTGACGACGAAGGAGATCAGGATCAGGCAGGCGACCGACACGACGGCAGTCTGATAAAGCCAGCCGCGAAAGCGCCCGCTGCGCAACAGCGCCGTCAATTCCATCATATGTTCCACCCTCCCGGCGCGCTCGCGCGTACCGGGAGGGCACTCGGTATCAGTCGATAACCAGCGGATAGAGCACGCCGCCATCGCGAATCAGTGAGTTGACCCCACGCTTCATTTTGTAGGGCGAGCCATCGCCCAGCGTACGGTCGAAGATCTGTTTGTAATTGCCGACATGCTTGATCACGTCATAGCCCCAGCTTTCGCTGAGGCCTAGACGCTTGCCGATGCCCGGCGTGGCGCCCAGCATGCGCGCGACCGTTGGATTGCCGGCTTTCGCCTTGTGTTCGTCCACATTCGTGCTGGTAATGCCATATTCCTCGGCCGTGATCAGCACGGTCAGCATCCAATTCGCGATGTCGACGAACTGATCGTCACCCTGGCGCATGGCGATGCTTTGGGGTTCTACTGCCAAGACGTCGGGCAGCGCCATGAACTTGTTGGGATCGGTCGCCTGCGAGATCGAGATCGCCAGATTAGGCCCCCACAATGCGACGGCATCGCAGCGGCCAGAGAAAAAGGCGGCGCGCATATCTTCGCTCTTCTCGAACGAGACCATCTCGTACTTGATCTTGAGATTAGTCAGGTAGTCGGCGGCAAGCCGCTCGGTGCTGGTGCCGGCCTGACTGCACAGGGACGCGCCGTTCAGATCCTTGCCCGTCTTGGCGCCGGTGGCGACGTTGACGGCCAATTGCGTGGCGCCCAGGAAATAAGGCTGGCTGAATTGCAGGCCAAGTTCGGTGTCGCGGCCCAGCGTCCAGCCCGTGACCTTGATGATCAGATCGATGTCGCCGGACTGGATGGCGGGAAAGCGCTGGGCGAAGCTGATTGGCACGACCTTGAGCTTGTCCGGCGAGCCCAGGATGGCAGTGGCCATCGCACGACACAACTCGATGTCGAAGCCCTTCCAGTTGCCGGCATTGTCGACCTCAGCGAAGCCGAGATAGGTGCCGTTATGGCCAGGGCACA
The DNA here is from genome assembly GCA_009694085.1 of Alphaproteobacteria bacterium. Taxonomy (GTDB): domain Bacteria; phylum Pseudomonadota; class Alphaproteobacteria; order SHVW01; family SHVW01; genus SHVW01. The sequence continues at coordinate 5,348 of SHVW01000035.1, read as the reverse complement.
GCAGATGGCCGCGCTCCTTGATCGTCTTAAGCGTGTCGCCCATGGCGGCCTCGGCCGCGCCGGTGCCCATGATGGTCGCGGCAAATGCCAGCGATGCCACGGCGCATGAAATTCGTACCCAATTCATCCCTGCCTCCTTTTTGTGATTCTGACCCTGCTCGGGAACCTTGGTCGATGCCCCTTGCGAACACAATAGCTTCCGTTGCCGGCATTACGATGCGGAACGGAAGGATTGTTAGACAAACATGCACTCAGATCATATCGCATTGTAGCTCTTATCTCCAATATCCGATATGGTGGCCCGAAAGGCAATGCCTCATTCCCTCGGTTCAGGTGTCACCTATGGCGCAAACCGCCACACTCGGCCTTGCCGATGTTCAGGCCCTGGCGCGTCGCATTTTCGCTTCCCTCGGCTTCGGTGCGGTCGACGCCGGCATCCTTGCCGATACGATCATGCGCGCCGAGCGCGACGGGCCGCGCAGCCACGGACTGTTCATGCTGCCGGCCTATGCCTCGTCGGTGCGATCGGGCTGGGCGGACCCGCGGGGCGTGCCGAACTTGGAACGCCCGCGTCCCGGCCGCTTGGAGGTCGATGGCGGCAACAATTTCGCTCAGATATCCATGGCGCGATACCGCGACGATTTGATCGCGGCGGCGCGGGAACTGGGCGTGGCGACCCTGTCGATCCGCAATTCCCACCACATCGCGGCGCTGCGCGGCGATATCGAACCGATCGCCGCTCAAGGCCTAATCGCGCTCATGTTCGTGGCCAGCCGCCTTTGGCTGGCACCATGGCGAGGGCGTCGGCGCGTCTTCGGCACCAATCCCATGGCCTTTGCCTGCCCCCGGCCGGACGGGCCGCCCATCGTCTGGGATATGGCATCGAGCGCCGTGGCGCTCACCGATCTGCGCCTGGCGGCAAGCCAAGGCCATGCCGCGCCCGCCGATGCGATCCTCGACGCCCAGGGCAATCCGACCACCGATCCCCGCGCCATCGAATCCGGCGGCATGTTGTTACCGTTCGGCGGGCACAAGGGCATGGCGGTCGCTTTGATGGTCGAAATTCTGGCGGCTGCCCTCACTGGCGGCAATCTGGCGCTCGAAGATCAATCGGCTAAGACCCCGGGTGCCATGTCGGCCCGGGGCGGCCAGTTGATGCTGGTGCTCGATCCGGCCGGCGCGGGCGGCGCCTCGTTCGGCCGGCGCGTCGCCATGCTGATCGGCGCGATCGAGGGCAATGGCGAGGCGCGCGTGCCCGGCGATGGGCGGCTGGCCCGGCGCGCGGCAGCCGAGCGCGATGGCGTGACCGTCGATGCCGCCTTGCTGGACCGGCTGAACAAGCTCGGTTGACGAGGGCCGCGCGAAACCCCCATACCTGAAACGGCACCATCGAGGAGGATCGTTATCATGCGTTTGCAAAATCGCGTCGCACTCATCACCGGCGGCGCCAAGGGCATCGGCCGTGGCTGCGTCGAGCGTTTTCTGGCCGAAGGCGCGCGCGTGGCCGCCGTCGATATCGACGTCGCCGCCGGCAATCGCCTGGTCGAGGAACTCAAGGGCAAGGGCGAACTCGTCTTCTTCGAATGCAATGTCGGCAAGCGCCCTGCGGTGGAAAACGCGGTCGCCCAAACGGTCAAACATTTCGGCCAGATCGACATCCTGGTGAACAATGCCGGCATCAACCGGCCCAACGATTTTCTTAAAATGCCGGAGGAGGATTTCGACCTGGTCATCCAGACCAATCTGAAATCGGTGTTCCTGTTCGGCCAGGCGGTCGGCCGGCACATGGTCGAGCGCGGCAAGGGCGGCGCCATCGTCAACATGGCGTCGACCAGCGTGATCATCACCATGGGCAATATCGCGGCCTATGCGGCGTCCAAGGGCGGCATCTCGTCGATCACCAAGGCCATGGCGCTCAACCTGGCGCCCCACGGCATTCGGGTCAACGCCGTTGGTCCGGGCACCATCATCACGGAGCTGACCAAGCGGCTGATGGACGATCCGGTGCAGAGCAAGAAAATCATGTCGCGCACGCCGCTCGGCCGGTTCGGTACGCCGGCCGACGTCGCCGCCGTCATCTTCTTCCTGGCCAGCGACGACGCGGCCTATGTGACGGGGCAGACGATCTATATCGATGGCGGCCGCACCGGGATGAACTACACCGTGCCCGGCTCGGACTGATCGGCGGTTCCCGTGCTCCATACCGATCCGTCCCGCGACGATGCGCCGTTGTCGCGGCTCTACCAGGCGGGCACGGCGGAAACCGGCGCGGCCGATCGGATCGAGGATTGCGGTAAGCCCGATGCGATCGTGGTGGGCGCGGGGATCACCGGCCTGTCCACGGCGCTCCGGCTGGCCGAGCAGGGTATCGCCGTGGTCGTGTTGGAGGCACGGCACATCGCGGCAGGTGCGTCGGGCCGTGCGGTCGGCCAGGTCGTGCCCTATGCTAAAAACAGCCCGGCCTGGATTCTGAAGCGGTTCGGGGCGGGGCAGGGCAAGCGCATCGTCGACTTCATCGCTACCGGACCTGATGCAGTCAACGCCTGGATCGAGCGCTACGCCATATCCTGCGAGCCTGCCTTCACCGGCGGCTTCCTTGCCGCCCATGCGCCGGTCAAGGAGCAGGCGGTGATCGATCTCGCGCGTTACTGGTCCGAATGGGGTGCCCCCGCGCGCATCGTGCGCGATAGCGAGCTTGCTGCCATGACCGGCAGTTCGCGCTACCGGGTCGCCATGCTTGACGACCGGGTCGGCACGGTCAACGTGCTCGGCTATACTCGTGGCCTCGCGCGCGCCGCACGATCGAAGGGCGCGCGCATCGTCGAGAACTGGCCTGTTCGGGCAATCGAAAAATCGGGCGACCGCTGGGTTGTGCGCGGGCCACAGAGCGAACTTTCCGCCGCCTCGCTGGTGATCGCCACCAACGCCTATTCCGACAAGCCCTGGCCGGCACTGGGTCGGTCGATCCTGCCCGTGCGCACTTATCAGCTCATCACCTCACCGGTGCCGGAGGCGCTGCGCCGGAAAATCCTGCCGGGCGGCCAGACCTTCATGGATACGCGCCGCATGTTCTCCTCGATCCGGTTGCGCCCGGACGGCAGGCTGCATGTGAGCTGCGACGGACCGCCCTTCGATCGTACCGGCCGGGCCGACCGAGATCGTGCGTGTGCCAGGGCGAAGGCCATGTTTCCCGATCTGCCCGAATTCGCGTGGGACGATGAGTGGTCGGGTTGGGTCGACCTGGCACCATCCCAATTTCCGGGACTGCACCGGCTGGACGACGGCCTATGGGCGGCCCTGGGCTATAGCGGGCGCGGCATTGCCATGGCGACCTTGCTGGGCCGCGAGATTGCCCAGTCCATCATTGGTGGCCGTAACGATGCCGATAATTATCCCGTGACCGCACCTACTGCGATTCCATCGCGATTAGCGGCGGCGCTCGTCGCGCGCGCGTTGATCGGATTCTATCGCTGGATGGATCGCTTCGAGATGCGCGCGCTGGAGCGCTAAGGCGCCGGTGCCAAGGGCACGCTGGTCTTCTGTCCGGGCACGACGATACCACCGCGCTTTTGGCCGACCGCGATATTGCCCCAGCGCTCGGCCAGGAACTCCGGCAGGGGCCGGCCGTTGCGGGCGGACAGCCAGAGCCGCAGCAGATGGCGCCGCCGGTGGGGCTCGTCGTAATCCTCAAAGGCAGCGCGGGCGTGGAGCGCGACGTGATTGTGCAACAGCTGGATATCGCCTGATGCCAGCGTCATGGGCAGGGCAACGGCGAGTGCGGCGGCCTGGAGCGCGTCCAGCGCATCCAATTGTGCGCGGGTCAGGCGCGGCACCTCGGGCAAGCGCTGGGCCGAGCGGATATCGGGGTCCATGCCGCAACAGGTGAGATGCCGACCCATGGGATTGAACACGCGCACGACATAGCTGGCGTCCTTGCCCGCCGGAATCTCGCCATAGCGGTCGCAATGGAAGGTCTCGTGCAGAACCGCGAGCGCGGCGGGATCGGTTTGGAGCAGGCGGTTATGCACGGCGGCCGAGCTGGCAACCAGGCTGTCGCCGCCGGCCCGGCCGGTTTGCAGGCAGAGCAGGCCGACGAGATCGCAGGAATCGGTGTGGAAGGACAAGGCCTTGTTGGTCTGGTAAAGCCGACGCTCGGGCCGGTCGGGCTGGCGCAGATCGGCGACATGGCCGATCAGATGGCCGGCTGCGTTCTGGGACACGGCGTCGCCAAGCCAGGTGCCCAGGCCCCAATAGGCGCGGATCGACTTTTCGCGCGGCCATGCGGCCACGGGCAAGCCGCGCAGCCGGACCATGCCGCGCCCGTCGATCAATTGATGGAGCACGTCCTCAAGCACGGGTCCCAGGCTGGGCAAGGGAAAATCAATTTGGGCGATGGCTTCGACCGGTATGGCCGCGCTGGCCTGGACCGCCGCCTCGATCTCGGCCAGATGGGTCGGTGTCAGGGCGACCGACCAGGATTGATCGCACCGGAGGTCGTCGCCGGTCCACACCTCCGGTCCCGACCGGCTTGCGATCGCGTTCATGTCAGCGCTCCCGAAATGTCCAGTTGATCCTACCCCGATATGGTCCGATGATCGCGTTATATTGTTCAAACGGGAACCCCGCTCATGCCAGTCGCTACCCTGACCAGCGCCACCCTGCCCAATACCACGCTCGCCGCCGCCTATGAGGCGGCCACGCCCGGTTCCGGCGCCCTCGCGCGCAAGGCGCGGGAGCTGTTGCCCAGCGGCATCGTCCATGACAGCCGCCATTTCGATCCCTATCCCATCTATGTCACGCGCGCCCAGGGCCCGCACAAATGGGACGTCGATGGCAATCGCTATGTCGACTATTACGGCGGCCATGGCGCCATGCTGCTCGGCCATAACCCCCCCAAGGTGATGGCGGCGGTGCACGCCCAGCTTGACCGCGGCACCCATTTCGGCGCCTGCCACGAGCTGGAGGTGAAGTGGGCCGAGCTGGTCTGCCGCATGGTGCCCTCGGGCGAGCGGGTGCGCTTCACCAGCTCGGGCACGGAGGCGACGCTGATGGCGCTGCGGCTCGCCCGCGCCTTCACGGGCCGTGAGAAGCTGGTGCGCGTGCGCGGCCATTTCCATGGCTGGCACGACCATATGGCCATGGGCTATTCCAATCATTTCGACGGCACGCCGACCAATGGCGTGATCGACGGCGTGGCCCAGGGCGTGCTGCTGGTCGATCCCAACGACGTGGACGGGCTGACCCGCCTGTTTGAGCAACACAAAGACATCGCGGCGGCGATCCTGGAGCCGACCGGCGCTAGTTTCGGCCGCATGCCGCTCAAGCGCGAATTCATCGCGGCATTGCGC